>NZ_JAGGDM010000028.1:0-35525 GCF_017653625.1 Alteromonas sp. K632G | reverse complement strand
ACTCGAGTGGTACAGCTCCTTAGTAGACGAAGCCTGGGGTGGAGGTACATGAAATTAAATTCGTGGGGATCCCTCAGACTCTGACCCTCATTCCGACCCTAATTCCAAAAAAGGCTTAAACCCTACTTTTGAATTCCTTTATAATTGTGCGTACTAAGGAGAAAGTAAAGTGAGTGAATACGCACGATATTTTAATGGCTACCCACAGACCGTTGTTGAGCAAGCACTGCAACTAATAGCCGAAAATAAGTTAAGCCATTACCTCGTTAAAAAGTACCCCAATGTGCATACTATAACGACCGACAAGTTACTTTATAATTATGCAACCGACCTAAAAAACCGTTACATAAAAAACGCGCCACCTTTTGGGCGGGCGGCGTTTAAAAAGCAAGGTGATATGGTCACGAATGCGTTGGGTACACATACCTATCGAATGCAGGGCAAAACACGTAAGCATGACTTAGCCATTAACAGCGACTTATTGCACGCCCCCGAGCCTTTATTAAAAGCGCTAGTGGTACATGAACTCGCTCACTTTAAAGAAAAAGACCATAACAAAAGTTTCTATCAACTTTGCTGTTATATGGAGCCGCAATACCATCAGTTAGAATTAGATTTGCGATTGTTTTGCGTTGCCGTTGCTATGGGCGAAAACCCTTACCTATAAGTGCTCTCGCTACCGATAAGTGCTCACGCCAGAATGTCGCTATGGTGGAGGTATTTATCCGACGTTGCAGTCATCATATCTTACTAAGGCACCACTCATTTATGTGCATTACAGCACTGACGAAATGTGCAATTACTGTGAAGTTTTCCTTTCATACGATTCAAGTTTAACAGTAACCTATTTAATACCCGTCACCCCAGAATTTCGCTCTGAAGCGTATTATATTCCCACCGTTGGCAGTATCGGTTTAGGTATTAATGGTATTCCAATTAAAGGCGATCCGCCTAGTGTTACGACTGCTGAAGCCGGTATTGGTGGCACGGGTAGCGGAAATATCCCCGCGTTAGATCATTGCGGTGGACATGCCGATCCTGCCGGATATTATCACTGGCACTTTATTCCTCAATCTATCAATACCGTGTTCGATGCACCAGAATACAATTTCACGAATCTGTACGGCATTAGTTGTACCAATACTTATATTGAATATGAAGATCACGCGGCGTTTGCTGGCTTAGCGAAAGACGGTTTTCCTATTTACGCCGCTTACGATTTGATTGACGGCGCCAATACCCTTCCTGCTGATGTAGCCACTACTGATGAGTGTAATGGTCATACTCATGCCACGGAAGAGTTCCCAGATGGCGCATACCACTACCACGCCTTAGAAACGGGGGCGCCAACGGTACCGGTCTGTTTGATGGGAAGTTACGTCGATAGAAACGATTTTACAGTTCAATGACCATGACTGTTCAATCGCCATCACTGTTTAAAACGTAAAGGGTTGATGCCTTATGCCTTTAAATATATCGGCATAAGGCTTATGGGTACTGCATATGCGTAAAAAAGTTAAATTTATCTTATTGGTTGGTGTATTGATGTTTTCAGGCGTAAGTAATGCGCACGATAGCAATATTGCCACTTTTCAAATTCGCCATTTAGATGATGGTCGCTGGATATATGAAGTGATGACGCCATTGTACGGTATAGATCAATCGCTTATTGCCAGCAGTAGCAATAAAGCTAAGCTCAAGGCAATACCAAAAGGCAGCACCGCTTATAAGCAACGTTTAGTGGCCCACATTAAACAAGCCTTTGATGTGAAGGCTTTTAGCCGAGGTGAAAAAACGCAAGAAGTGACCACAAGCCAATTGCGTTTGGGCGAGGGCAAAATAAAACTCGATGATCATTTGTCGGTGTTTATCTTTGAAATTCTGGGCATGCCAGAAAATGTAACGCAGTTGAAGTTTCGTATTAGCAACATGGCTAACAAGGACTCGCAGAACAATATCTTACGATTGATAGATGGCGCGAAGAACAAAAAGTACTTGTTGAACCATAAAAACAATTTTAGTGGGGTAGATAAAGGCTTCTTTTTCGCGCCTTAGTGCTTGTTAAAACGGGTTTAGCCGTAGCAAGTTATCCTTAGCTTACTTGCAACCCAAAGCGGCTAAACCATTTTAAGCAGAGCGTTAGCGTGGGGGAGTACATCGTCTAGTCAATAACATACTCACACGTCACTTCCCTATTTTAAATAATCAAAAACAATGTAGCAGCCGTGGCGGCTGCCATGGTGAAGTTGAAGCGCTTTCTGCGCATGGGCGAGCTAAGCCAAATTTTTATTTTTGCACCAACTGCGACCCAAATAGAAATACACGGAAATCCAATAAGCGCAAAAGCCATAACAATAGCAAGCCCCGATTCTGCGTAGTGTTCACCGGGAACCGAAAATGTGCCTACGCTAGCCAATGCCATCATCCACGCTTTAGGATTAATTAATTGAAACAGTGCGCCCTCCCACCATTTTAGTGGTCCTTGGCGGGTGGTTTTCTTGATTTCAATTTCATCAGTTGGGGCAGTGGCAATTTTAACGGCCAGCCACAACAAATACGCTATGCCTAGTACTTTTAGTACGGTATACAAGGCGGGAAATAATGTGAAAAGTGCGCCCACGCCCATCAGCGTACTTATCATTAAGCCTGCAACGCCCACAACAATACCAAACATATGTGGAAGCGATTTTTTATAACCATACTGCGCCCCAGATGCCAATAGCATTAAGTTATTAGGCCCGGGCGTTACTGTACTAACAAAAGCAAAGGTAGCGAGTGCAAAAAGTAACGAAGTTTCCATGGTGGTCCTTTTCTCTAATCTTCTATTTAAGCCAATAAGCGACGGTTGAGTTGCAAATTTATAGGCGTTACTAAACAACGCTACAGAATGGTACATTTAAAAGTTTGTATGTATTAGGGCCAAAAGCCCTAAAAATATGCCATACAGATGAGAGGAAACAATGACTGTATGCTCATTTATTATTGCAACTGTATGGTAAGTTATAGCGATAGGTTAGGGTATAGTTATCTGTATGGTTTTTGTCTGTATCGAGTAGAATGAATGACACTGTATGAGTCGCTTGCTTGTGAACTAAAAGCGCAAATAGATCGTGGGCTATTTGAACAAGGAGATAGACTTCCCTCGGTAAGGCAATTGTCTAAAGAGCACCACGTTAGTATCGCTACAGTACAAGAAGCCTATCGGGTTCTAGAGTCTCAAATGTACGTTGAAGCGAAGCCTAAATCAGGCTATTTCGTATCGTCAAATACCACATTGAATAACACGCCCAAAATGACTAAGCCGCCGCAACGGCCGATGGATGTGTCTCAGTGGGAAGATGTACTCAACATGCTGTTGAATACGTTTAACAAAGACAGTGGTATTGAAACGCGATGTCAGTTCCAGCACGCCATGCCTAACATGACCGCAAAAACCCTAAAGCCACTAACAAAACGCCTGCATGAGTTAACAAAGAACAGGCCGCTTGATGGCATGGTGTACGGTGATGTGAAAGGTGATCAGAGCCTTAGAAAACAGCTTAGCAGGCTTACTGCTGCCTCGGGCTGTAGACTGCAGTCGGATGAGTTTATCGTTACATCAGGTTGCCAAGAAGCATTATCGGTATGCCTTCGTGCGGTGGCCAATGCAGGGGATGTAATAGTGGTTGAGTCACCGGGCTTTTACGGTGCCATGCAAGCCATAAAAGGTGCGAATTTAAAAGCACTAGAAATACCTACAGACTCTGAAACTGGCCTGAGTTTAGATGCATTGAAACTGGCGCTAGATCAATGGCCGGTAAAAGCCATATTGGTAGCACCAACGGTCAATAATCCTCAGGGCTTTGTTATGCCCGATGATAAGAAAAAAGCACTTTACGATATGGCAAGAGAATACGATGTCGCCATTATTGAAGATGATATTTACGGAGACATCGCGTATTCCTACCCGCGCCCCAAAACGGTTAAATCGTTTGATGAGGATGGTCGGGTTTTATTGTGTTCGTCATTTTCCAAAACCTTAGCACCAGGGTTTAGGGTGGGGTGGATAGCGCCTGGAAGTTTCAGGAACAAAGTACTTCATGCGAAGTATGTTAGCAGCTCCATGTGCCCCACATTGCCTCAGCTCGCCATAGCAAGTTATATCGAACAAGGCGGTTACGATAAGCACATACGGGCAATGCGCCATTATTATTTGAGTGCACGAGACGCACTTCGCGCTGATATTAAACGCTATTTTCCACAAGATACGTGCGTAAGTTATCCGCAAGGCGGATACGTACTGTGGGTTGAATTAAATGCGAAATACGACGCGGTTAAACTGGCTGATAAAGCCAAAGAGCATGGTATTTATGTTGCCCCTGGGCAAATGTTTTCAGCGACTGGAAAATATCGAAATTGTTTGCGGTTCAATTTTATTGATGGCTCGCAGGAAGTTCGTACACAAAGTATAAAGTTGCTTGGCGAATTGATTGAGTCATTAGCTGAATAAGGGGAAAAGCATTGTGCGTTTGGTAAAAAAGTGTAGCAAACACACAATGCTGGGGGCGGTAAGTTAGTCTTTACTATCACACTCGCTTACGTCACCACCCATTTTTTCCTTCATCGCGATACATGCTTCACGCACTTTTTCAGCACCAGCATCCATCATGTCAGCACTTTTTTCTTTACCATCTTCGTACGCGTCAGAGGCCATATCTTTGCCGTCTTCATATGCATCGGAAGCCATGTCTTTGCCGTCTTCATAAGCATCAGAAGCCATGTCTTTACCATCTTCATAGGTACTTGATGCAGAGTCTTTAGTTTCATCCCAAGCATCAGCTGCTTTTTCTTTTCCTTCTTCGTAGCCGTCAGCTGCCTCGTCGCCAGCCTTCTCCATTTCCATCATGGCTTCTTTTTTGGCTTCTTCCGTTGCCTCTTTATTAGACTCAGAACAACCTACTACAGACAGTAATAATGCTAACGCAATTGCTTTGTTTTTCATGGTAAAACTCCTTTTGCCGAATTTAGTGCAAATGTTAAGGTTAGTGAAAATGTTACATTCATCTATTAGCGCTAAACTAGATTATGCTGCTAGCCTATTTATAACTAATATTTGATGGTTCCAGTCTAGCCTAAATATTCGTCAAAGTGTAAAGAGTATTTATGACCCCACTTACTTTTGAACTCACTGATTCATTAAGAGGGTTGAATTTCAATTTGTGGGTCGCAGTTAATTTTATCTACAGTAAATTCCTTGGTTAATTGCGAGCGGTAGGTGTGGTGTACCCAAACATCTAGCGCCAACTCACAGGTGTTTACGTTTACCCAGCCCTTAGTCGTTTTGTATTGCATTTTACCGGTTAACAGAAATGAAACTTTGTCATTTTGCCAGCTTTCCATTTCGAATCTCTGCCCCCGTCCTACATATTCTTCTTTATCACCCGCTCGGCGTGCATGGATCCAGGCAAATTTATAGCCCGCCGGTCCGTGCTTGTGAGCTGATGCAGTTTGATTCAGTAAGATAGTGATCCTCACGTCCCCATCGGCAAAATAACTTTGGGGTATTGATAATATTCCGTTTGAAAAGCCTTTCCCCTCATACTTAAAAAAGTAGGTTTCGCCTTCTGCAGTACCTTCGCCTTCTTTCAGCGTTTGCTCCAATAAATTGTCAGTAAATACTGATAAATTTAAGGTGTAGCTATAAGCTATTTTACGACATTGATCATCATGTTCCATCTGAAGCTCCTTTCAGGGTTTAAGTGTCGTCTTTAGCGCGATTAATTGCGTCTGTTAATTGGGGATGTAAGTACCCTTGCTTTTCCAGACTCAATAGCACATCTCTAGCCGCACTTCGCTTAGATGACACAAGTAAAAAATAGAATTCAGTTAGTGAAGCATTCATATCGTTCGACGGTTTCTCGGTGTTCGCTAACGTAAAATGCGTGAGGGCTAAGCTTTTACGTTCACCTTTCCCAACCTCTTTTCGTATATCCTCACCAATGGTGCAGGGGTGGTTGCGGCATTTTAAATGTAACTCCCACAGTAGACGCGGGGTGGATTCACTATTGAACTCAAGGGATGGTTGGGCAATATCTGTCATCACCTCTGAATTTTCGCGGTTTTCGAAACCCAATTTCACACTGTAAATTTTCTGTTTTATAGGCAGGTTTTTGGTTTTGTTAAAAGCAGCGCGAGTAAGGTTAAGTAGTGCTGGATTAGGGGGGCTGTCTTTTGTGTCGAAGAGCAAATAATAATCCCAATAGAAGAACATTAATGTCGCAACTTTGGTCATCCAGGCTTCATTTTCGGGTTCTTGTTTAGCCAGTTTCTGCGCCAGCATGACACCGTCGGTTATTGTTTTATCAGCACCTGATTTGTTGCCAACGGACATTTGCGCTTGTATTAGCAAATTAGCGGATGACAAAGTTTGATAGACAATGTTGTAGTCGTCAGGATTTTCGAGCAGTAATTTAACCGCAAGGGTATAGGCTTCTTCTGCCAATTTTTCTGCTTCATTGAATTCAAAAGTTTGAAAGGGCACTGCTACTAGTCCTAACAAAGAACCCCGCAGCGAGGCTTGTACTTCACTATGGTTAGGTTGCGAGATTAACATTTTGCGTTTTAAAGCGATGGAGTCACGAAAATTTTGGCTGGCGCTTTCGTACTGGGAAATACGAAGCGCTAAACTACCAATATTGTGTTGAGCCGAACTTACTTCCAACATCCATTTGGGGTTTAGCTCATCAAGCACTAACAGTTGTTGTGAATAGTTAAGGTACTTTGTCCATTCTTCGATGGTAGTGGTATAGTCTTGTTTGAAGTAGGCGATGACGCCAATCCAATAGTGAATGTTCCCTTTTAAGAACAACACTTGCTCGCTAGTTTGCGTTGTACTTTGTGAATACGCGTTTGCTGATGCAATGCCATTCGGTGCTGTTTCTTGTATTTTTAGCTGCTCTGCGTCCTGTTTATTTAAAATATTTAACGCTTGAGATAACTGTTCACCGGCATGTTCAAACTCTCCTCGGTTAATGTTTATCTCGGCTAAAAGCTTCAACGAGTTTGCTTGCCTTAGCCCATCACCGGTTTCAATACCTGCATAATAATCTAATGTTTTCTGCCCAACACCTTCGAGCACGTCCAGTTTCCCTATGGGCTCTAGCTGGCTGCGTAAGTCGCCCAACATGTAATCTACTAAGCTTTCAGCTTTGTTTCGAAGTACCTGTGCTTGGTGGGTTTGTTCAACAGCGAGTTGAGTTTGATTATTGCTATAAATGGCCAACCCCGTTGTGGACACAGCCAATATCGCCAGGGCGGCAATGGCCGACGTTTTATAGCGCTGCGTTTTTTTATGCTGGCCTTCAGAAAGGTGAATGAATAATGTTTCCTGCGGTGTTAAGTGCAAGTGGGGTTGCTTTGCCATCCAGCGAGCGTCGTCTAACTTTCTACCAGAGGGCAGTAACATGTCTTGAGGTTTACCCGCATTTAACCAGCGGCTGCAATCGGTATTGAGCTCCGTTCTTTTTAGTAAAGCCGCACGATTTTTTTGTGCCCAGTCGGTAATGCGATCCCAGTGTTTTAATAAGGCTTCATGGGCAACGCAAACACGCTTATTCCTCTTCGCATCAGGGGCTGATGTATTATAAGTAAGTTCATTTGCACCAAGGTCTGATTCGGTAACGAATAATCGTGCATCAACAAACTGCTGAATAAAGGCTAAATCGTTCTCGTCACTAAACTGCTCAATGGGTACTTTTCTAGCAATTAAGCCGGTTTGATTCACATCGTTAATGGTCACCAATTCGTGCATCACGCTTTTCCAACTTGCTTTAGCCGTTTCGCTCATACCTTGATAAGTGGTTTCGGCCTGTTGTGCTATTGCACCTTCTAAACCGCCAATGTTGGCAAAGGCAGAAAACAGCAACGTGTTCTCTTTGTCGCGGCGCTGGTAGAGCAAGTCTAGAGTGAACTCCATTAAGGGCAGCGCATCGGGGTGACCAATCGCTGCTTCTAGCAAAACCTCATCGAGTTTTTCTCCAGTTTGTACGTTTTCTTCGAAGCTTAGGCCTGCAGAAAGCGCTGGCAGGCGTATCATACGGGCTATATCGGTGGCGTTAGGAGGTTGAAGGTCGTATTGCTGGCCTTCGTCTTTGAGCCGTGCGAATCCTACTAATTCCATACTGTTGGCATAAAAGTCGTTTCGTAACGACACAATTAGAATAAGGCGTTGAGTTTTTACAAGCACGGTTAAAAAGCTCATTAAGCTAGCCGCGTCTTCTTTCGACAAGCTTGAGTCTTGCAACACTTGCTCAAACTGATCGATAACAATGAGGTTGTGGGGGCGCGCTACTGAGTGAGTTGAGGTCGCGCCATCATTCAATTCAGTTATGCTCTCACTTTCTTTAAGCAGGGCTTTTAGATGGGAAGGGTGCTGGCTTAGGTCACAGGCATGCGCGTCTAAATTCCAAGTATCAACCAGCATGCTCATATCATTAAGGGCACCTAATAGCTGCCTGAATATACTGCTAGCTTTGCCGCGGGTGGGGGTGATAACTGTGTAGTGCTGCACTTTTATACCCGCTAAACCTTCACTTCGGGTAATAAACGGAATAACCCCCGCACGTAACAGTGATGATTTTCCGCTGCCACTTTTTCCCATTAATAGTAAAAAGCTGAAGTTATCATCCATTGCCTGATTAAGATGGTGAACCACTTCTGCGATTGCTTTATTGCGTCCAAAGAATATCGCCGCGTGTTCGGGCTGAAAGGTTTGTAGCCCCCGATAGGGTGAGCCTTGGGTCCATTGGCTGAGTTTTTGAAGATTGCCCCACCGCTGACGCTCGTCTAATAGCACCACATTCGCAATAATGCGATAACCTCGGCGCTGAACGGTTTCTATGTATGAAGGTTGCCTTGAATTATCGCCAAGCTTCTTGCGCAACATGGCGATACATTTCTGGACTGGGGCATCGCCATAAAAAGTGCCCTGCCAAAATTCGATAAGCAATTGTTCGGTACTAATCACCTCGCCTGCATGGGCTGACAGATAGGCAAGCACGTCCATCATCTTAGGTTCAAGGTGAACAGATGTGTTATCACGAGACAGGGAATTTAACGAAGTATTGACTTCCCAGTCACCAAGTTGAAAGGTTTCGCTCATGTCTACAGATATCCCATATCCAAGACAGACTGAACTCCAACCCCTTGATGTTTCATTTTTTCGGGTCTTCAATTTGCCATGTATAAGTCTAAACCGAGCGGGTGAGTTTGCAAGACTATTCATCGATTCTAAGGTTTTAAGTAGGTGGAGCCCTGCCGCAACAGCATTGCGGCAGGGGATAAGACGCCACAGTTAATCTAATTGGGCTACTTCGATACCGCTATTTGTGGGAACGTCTAGGTGATTCAGAATAACGAAGTTGTAGGCGGTGTAACCGCGTTTAATAGACGTATTACATCGAGCAAGCGTTAAGGTGCATCTGCCTTGAGGCGAAGTAAGGCATTTTCCGCTACGTTGATTTTTAATCTTGCCTGAGCTTGTTATTGTCCAGGTATCGTAACCATCTACACGGCAGGTTTCATAATTTAATACA
This sequence comes from Alteromonas sp. K632G, assembly GCF_017653625.1. Classification (NCBI taxonomy): domain Bacteria; kingdom Pseudomonadati; phylum Pseudomonadota; class Gammaproteobacteria; order Alteromonadales; family Alteromonadaceae; genus Alteromonas; species Alteromonas sp. K632G. The sequence continues at coordinate 25,953 of NZ_JAGGDM010000028.1, read as the reverse complement.
TTAGTACTCTTACGGTTATGGCCGTATGTCGACAAGCACTTAGTTTGGTCGCTGTTATAAATGACCATCTGGCGGGGCGTATCTAGGTTGTTATTCACAACACCTACTTTGTTCAATTCGTTAAAATTTGCCGCTTGCACAGTAGCGAATAAGAGCACTGCAGGTACTAGGCTAAAGGCAGCTTTTCTAATGACGTTTTTCATTATCGTTTCCTTTTCTATCAATTTTTCGATATTAGATTTAGGGCCTAGGTTAATTTTTTAAGGCCATTAAACTGCGAGCATCAGTGGCGGTCAGGGTGATGCCAAATAACTTAAAAGAGGCAAGGCGTTCACGCTTCCCAACGAAATCCAATAAGGTTATTTCGTTACTGTGATTGGCCCACGCAATATGACTGAAATCATCGGCTGACATGGGCAAGGCATAGCTGTGCTTACGTAATGGGGAGTAAACGCGAGGGCGAGCTTCCGTTTGGTTGTGCGAAATAAATAGCAACCAATTTCCTGCGTTTGACCATTGGGGTGAGTATTTGCTTTCAGGTGCTGTGCTTGGCATCGACTCAATAAGCCGAAGCGTGGCAAGGTGTAAATCATATAGCCACAGGTGCTGCTTATGGGTAGTAAAGGTTAGGTAGCGATTGTCATTCGACCAACTAAACTCAGCGGCTTGATGAACTCGGGGCAGGTGAACTTCACGTTTCAAAGTGCTGTTTCCCTGCTCGATAACCAGGGTTTCTGGTTCACTCATGTAGGCAATATAGCCATTGCTTTTATTGGCAGCATAGTGATTGTCTGTTTGTGTAACTGCGCTTACCCAAGCAGGAAACACCAAGATCATTGCACAACAACCTAGCATTAACTGTTTCATGTTCATTCCTTAAAGTAGGGGGGAAATTACCAATCCATCGTGAAGCGACAGCAATCTGCATCTATAGAGCGATTGGTGTTGGAGTGAGTATTGCCGGATCCTACGAAAAAGAACTTACGGAAACTTAACGGTTTAAAAATACGTCATGAAGTGAGACTTACGGGATGGGTAAGTGTATTTAATTCAGTTGGTTAGGTTGTTTCGGTGAGTTTGTAAGATATTGGGTTTAGCTATTGTTTGCGCAACTAAAAGGCGTGTTAAAACTATTCTATAGTGAACTTTTTGCTTTAAGTTTTTTGTTGATTAGCTCTGCTTTCTTGGTATTTATCTAGGTTTTCGTTTAAGTTTAGCGTCTGCGAACGTTAGCCCCTAAGATGGACCCTATCGATGAAAAAACTTTCTAAAGTGCAAATTAAACAACAAGCACTTGTCCTTGATGTCGCGAACATGCTTGAAGAGCAAGGGCGCGCTGAAATTCCTGGCATGGTGCAGTGCTGGTTTGATATGAAATACGAGATGTTCCCAAGTTCTTTATTACTGCGCTTTCAGTTTGAAGATGAACAATCCTTAGCCGCCGCGGAACCGGAATTATTAAAATGGCGAAAGCGATTAAGCGCCGCCATGGTGAAAAAAGGGGTTATTCTAAAAGATATGCGAAGACACCTGGTCTTTACTGTAGAAGGGCCTGATGATTAAATCAGGTTTGCGTTTTTTGTGCGGGTCACATTGCATTAGCCCCCTTCATTTTTAGCCTAAATTGAAGCCAAACTTCCTATACAACGTTAATCATAACCTTCCCCGTTTTTTGCAGTCCTGACGATATTTGATCAATATCAAACGATACTTTATCGGCATCCGCTATATTAAGTACTTTATAGTCACTACGCTGAGCATCATTGAATGGAATTTAAAGATTATTATCAGATCCTTGGTGTTAAAGAAGATGCTGATTTAAAGGAAATAAAAAAAGCCTATCGTAAGCTTGCCCTAAAGCTGCACCCAGATATGCAGCCTGACAGTAATTCCGATGAAGAATTTAAAGAATTAGTTGAAGCTTATGAGGTGCTTAAAGATCCGCAGCGCAGAGCTGAATATGACGAATTGAAAAAATATGGTGCTACTTCACACGATAATTTTCAACCGCCACCAGGCTGGCAGAGCAATAATGATTTCAATGGTGCTCACACTGGCGGGGACTTTTCAGACTTTTTTAATTCCGTATTTGGCGGTGGTTTTAATCAGGGGCCGCGTAGTCATCAAGCAGATGATTTTTCAGGGTTTAGCAATCACGGCCAAGATGCTGAGATTGAAGTGCCAGTATTCCTTGAAGATTTGTTTTCAGAAGCGCCAAAAACAATTCAGTTTTCGGTACCATCACTAGAAAACGGCCAGATAAAACACGTCAATAAAACCCTTAAAGTTAAAATACCAGTCGGCGTGGTTGACTCAGAGCGGATTAGGCTTAAAGGCCAGGGTGGCAAAGGGCAGGGGCAAGGTAGAGATGGCGATCTCTATTTACACATACGTTTAGTACCGCACCCATTGTTTGATGTTGAAGGGCATAACCTTGTTCTAACTGTACCTGTTTTACCGTGGGAAGCAGCACTGGGATGCAAGGTTGAAGTGCCAACGTTGACCGGCAAAATTAGTTTAAATATCAAGCCAAATAGTCAAACAGGCCAAAAATTACGGGTTAAGGGTAAAGGGCTTAAAATGAAAACCGGCGTTGGCGATATGATTGCAGTTTTAAAAATCGTTATACCAAACACATCCAGTGATGAAGACAACGTATTATGGCAACAACTAGCGGAATTAAAACACGACGACCCTCGCTCACAATGGAGTAAAGAAAATGGTTGATACGCTGCTAGTAATATCATTCGAAGAACTTTGCCAAGTTGAACGGTTAAACCAAGAATTGATAGTTGAAGTTATTGATTACGGGATAGCTGAACCTGTTTCTGGCGACGATAAGAACGACTGGATGTTCGATACCAGCAGTGTTCGTTGGGTCAAAAAAGCCATAACGCTATATTCTCAATTAGAGTTGGATTGGGTAGCGGTAGCGATGATTGTTGAGTTACTGAAACAAAAAGAAAAGCTGACGGAAGAAAATGAATATCTTCACCGTCGGCTAACGCGGTTTTAACCTGTTTTTACGTTTGTAGTGCTTCATGGTTTGCCATTTTTTCTGTAAGCCACTCACAGAAATGCGCTATGCGTTGTTGTTTTGGTGAGTTCTTTAGATATACAAAATGAGATTTCCAGCGCACTGGATGGGGAATATCAATGGGTACCACCAATTGCCCTGATTTCAAATACTGACCAATCATAACATCAGAAGCTAACATAACACCCTGGCCTGCCAGTGCTGCGCTAACGGCAAGATCGCTCGAAGATACCACCGTCTTTCTTAGTATCTTATTTGAAAGATTAATTTTGCTGTGTTCAAAGTATGCTTCCCAACTTGCTTTCTCTTCTCCTGCAAGTGCGAGTAGGCGTGCCCCCAACATGTCTTTAACGCTATGCAGCTGCATTTGAGTTTGAAACTCAGGGGAGCAGGCGGGCACTACGCCATTTTCACCGAACCTTTGTACAATAAGGCTGTCATCCTTGGCCGCTGTGCTAGAGGTTGAGAAGCGAATGGCGATATCAATATCACCTTTATGTAAGCTTTCAATGCGATTAGATGCTTGAATATTAATATTTATGGTGGGGTACTGATTAAAAAACTCGAATAAGTTGGGCATAAGCCACAATGCACAAAAAGCCTGAGTGGAGGTAACGGTTAAACTGCCTTCCAAGGGCTCTTCATGTACTTGATTCAAACCACTTACGATTTCACTAAAGCCCTTCTCACAGGATGCATAAAGCGTTCTGCCCGGCCCAGTTAATAGCATTTTTCTCGACTGCCGCCGAAACAGGCTAACGCCTAAATTAGACTCTAGCTGCCGCATTTGTTGGCTTACCGCGGCTTGTGAAATATACAACTCTTCTGCCGCCTTGCTGTAGCTTTGATGCCGGGCGGCTACTTCAAAACAAAGCAGGTTATTCAGCCATCGTAATCGTTTGTCCATTGATCATTATTATATAAGTTCAGCTTATCTCTTAAGTTAGTTTTTATCGTTGGTGAAGTAAAGGGTTAATCGCGACACTTACGTTACCGAATGAGGAAAAACTTACGAAATTATGTCGAAAAGGGATTGGCGAAATGAACATGAAAACGAGCAGGTTTGGCGCATGCTTTAGCGCGATAAAAATCAACATGACTAAATTTGTGATTGGTAATTCTCGCGCTGGCAGCACACGTTCAATCGTGGGTGAACAGCCTATAATGGCTAATAAAGAAATGTCAGAAGAAAACAATGGAAGTGGTACTAAAAAAAGTATGTTGTCAGAAATGGGAGATAAGTTGTGCTTATCAAAGTGGAGTGCATTTAAGTGAGGGTATTTAAGAGAGTGTTTAGGCTTTTCTCAATGATTTAAAAACCAAAAATTGAGGCAGAAATGTTTAAAAAGGTGAGCCTGGAATTTTATTAGATTAAAAACTTTCACAACAGGGTTCCCACTTACACTATTTCTTCTACCAAATTGGTCAATGTCGCTATGTAGCTTTCTTGTTTTAAACGGGTAAGGCTTAATACCTAAAGCTTTTATTTTATCTACTGCTAACCATTGAAGTTCAACGTCCAAGGGCCTAGAAAAAGATTCTGTATATTTTAGCAACTTTTCAGCGCCACTATAGGAAATGACTTGTGCAGAAGCGCCAATAGGTAATTTATTATATTTGACCACAGAAACACCTTCAGACATGAAGACGGTTGTCGCAGAACGTTTCTCATGCACTTCGTTAAGGTTTATGTAGTCCCAAGGCTCGTTGATTTTATCTATTACTTTATCTAGTTGTTGAAAGCTATGCTCGAACATCACATCGTCTTCTAGTACTACGGCGAACGCTAGCTTGTGCTCGACAATAAAAGACCAGGCTTTTCTGTGGCTAAGAAAGCAGCCGATTTCCCCTAAGGTTAATTTTTTATAGTAATTTAGCTTGTTAGCACGCTTTGAATATCCTTGGTGCATAACATTATCTGACGAGCCTTTAATTGCCGTTATGACTGAAAATTCAGCTGAATAGTGTTTTGCGCTCTGCGTAAACAAGTTGAGTCGGTCGATGGACTCCGGCAAGTTAATTAGTAGTATTTTCACTTGGATATATATATAGAAGAATCATAACCAATCATGTTATTAGGTATTTATTGCAACATTATGTCGGCCAGAACAGCATCTAACGGCTATCTATTCGGCACCGTTAGAAAAATTACAAATGCTTTTCAATTTCCACTTCTATACATTCGCTCTTGCCAGCGCTTTCGATAGTTAGCCAAATTTGGCCATCTTGCACCGTTACTTGCATTTGCATTGAACGGTCTACGGCATTAGCTAACGAGGTAGAAAGGCTTTCTGGCAAGGTGAAAACCGATAAGTTCTTTCTTGTGCGTAGGCTGTTTTGTTCTTTCTTCCACCAAGCATCGAAGCTGTTATCTGCGTAAGCATAAATCATCATCTGCTGGCTTTGATTGCAGCCTTTTTTAATGCGTTGTTCGGACGGTTGGCCCAACTCAATCCACAGTTCTATTACGTCGCTGAAGTCCTTTTGCCAAATGTCTGGCACTTCGTCGTCAGATAACCCTTTTGTAAACTGCAGCTGTTCATGAGCATTCACAATAAAAGCAACAATACGAAGCATCATACGTGCATCGTTTTCAGAGGGATGACGAGCAATCGTTAAATTGTGCTCATTGTAGTAATTGCGATCCATATCGGTAATTGATATATCCGCTTTAAAAATGGTTGCTTTAAGAGCCATGGTAATCCTGAGTATTTTGCTGAGCGCGTTATGTAAGGCCTAACGCTAGTCTTATTAATCTTTATACTTATCTTTATGTAGCGCCCGCACTATTGTTATTTGGTGCTAGCACTTTTAGGTAGCGTTTTTATGCAAGTATACGAATTGGGCGGCGCGGTGTTACTGCGACACGGTGATACTGCGACACGGTGTAACTGAGACTCGGTGTAACTGATACACGATGTAACTGAGATTATATGCCGCGCATATTTGCCGCGTAGAGTAACAGATATTAGGGATAACAGGTATTAAGGCCTAGCACCTTCATCTAAAATCTCGCTAACAACGGCTTTCACATCCGCATATCTGCAAAACTCGCAGCTGCCAAACCCTGCAACTTGCCTTACTTTTAAACGGGTAAATAAAGGCATGGTCATGGCGGTTAAAAAACGGCAATAGATAGATTCAGTGATGGTTTCGTTAAACTTACCTTCAAGGTGAGTATTAAGGGCAGCCATCGCCTGGGCTACTTGTTCTTTATCTGGCTGGGGGATAGGCGTTGAATAGTCTAATTTGGCCACTTTACCATTGCACACACTGCAGTGGCCGCATTCTTTTGGCGCCTGTTGGTCATCAAAATACGCCGATAAGTTATAGTTTAAACAGGTGTTAAGCTCGAAGAACCGTACTAAGGCGGCAATACGTTTTACTTCTTTACGTTCATTTTCAGCAAAATAGTGGGCGAGGTTTTCGGCTAGGCTATTGGGTGAATCATCTGCTAACAGTGCTTGCTGATTAACCTCATATACATCGGTAATTAACCGCGACGCTAGCTCGATATGATTGTGTTCGTGTAAATATTCTAATGCCGTTACTACTCTTGCGCGTTCAGCCCCGTAGTGCTCAAAAATACTGTCGAAATTCACTACGCCCCATACTTTTTTCATATCGGTATGGGTGAAGACGGCGTTTAGAAAATCGCTTCGCTCTTTGCTAAATAGGTTGAGAATGTCGGCTTTGTCGGTATTAAAACGGTATTTGAACTCAGCAAAATAGGCGTATAAAGGGCGAATAACCTTGGCGAGTTCTAGTTGTACTAGCAAGGTTTTAAGCGGTAGCTGACGAATATTGCTTAAGGTCGACAAGCTATTTATTTGGGTTTCCCATTGATACGTACCGCCACTTGCGCCGCCGTGTGAGGCACTAGTACTTTGCTCAGGAGCTTGACTGGCAATGTCTTTAATTACCCGTTCAATAGCGGATTTGTCTGGCGTATCGCCATAAACAAAGTTTTCAATAGTCACTAGGCCATCTAGGTTGGCCAGCACAGTGCAGTTTGCGTTTTGTCCGTCGCGGCCACCTCGACCAATTTCTTGGCTGTAGTTCTCGATAGACTTGGGTAAGTCGTAATGTACAACAAAACGAATATCAGATTTATCAATGCCCATGCCAAAAGCAATAGTGGCCACTACCACTTGTAGCTTGTTCACCATGAAATCTTGTTGAATGTTTTGGCGAATATCGCTGTCTAGTCCGGCATGATAAGCGCTTGCTGCGACCCCATTTTGTTTTAAAAACCGTGCGACTTGTTCGGCGGTTTGTTGCAACGTTACATATACAATACCCGCGCATACAATACCCGCGCCTTGCTGGCGCTGAAGTTCTTCCAGTAAGGCTTGGTTTTTATTCTTCTCAACAACCGGCAGTACATTCAAATTAAGGTTGGGCCGATAGAATCCCGTTTGAACAATATTATCTGTCGCAATATTAAACCGACGTGCCATATCAAGCTTCACTTTTTTAGTGGCCGTCGCAGTCAGCAGTAACACTAAGGGAATGTTTAATTCTTGCTGATAGGCTGGTAGTTTCAAGTAATCAGGACGAAAGTTGTGCCCCCATTCAGAGATACAGTGGGCTTCATCAATTACTAACATTGAAACTTGAATCGACTCTATAAACTGCCTAAAACGTTCGTTCTTAAAGCGCTCTACCGACACCATGAGTATTTTGCATTCACCAGAACGTACGTCGTTCATGACTTGCTTATTTTGTTCAGCGGTTAGTGTTGAATCGATGCTGGCGGCAGCTATGCCTTTACTATGTAAAAAGGCGAGCTGATCTTTCATCAATGCCAACAACGGCGACACTACTAAGGTTAGATGTGGTAGTTGTGTTGCTACAAATTGATAGCACAGCGACTTACCTGAACCCGTGGGAAATATGGCAAGTGATGAGCGCTGATTAAGCAGACTATCTACAACCTCTTGCTGACCACTACGAAACGATGGAAATCCAAAGAGGGTTTGTAACAATGAAGAGTAGTCTGTGGTCATTAAGCTGCACATTCCTGTATTTAATTAGGGGTATGATACCGCAATTAAGCAGGTGCATATTACCTCAATTTATCTATTCTCTTTCAAATCTTCCGGCGTATTATCAGCCACCACGGCATCTCGTTCACCCATAGGCTTGTCTTCACCCACGGTACTGTCTGCGGTAGTTTGAAGCTCGATTGACGAGTTTACTTCAGCGCCAATAAGTATGATGTAGGCGCTTAAGTACAGCCACATGAGTAGAATGATAATGCCACCTACCGAGCCGTAGGTTTTGTTGTAGCTGGCGAATTCATTCAAATAAATAGAAAAGCCATAAGATGCAGCAATCCATAATAAAGTGGCGAACAACGACCCCGGTGTAACCCATCGCCACTGTGCTGAACGTCTATGAGGTGCGTAACGGTATAGTGCAGAAAGTCCAATATTAAAGAGCAACAGCAATACAGGCCAGGTTATCCATGAAGCTTGCTTGAAGCTTATTAAGCCGCCAGAAATCCAACTTATTAATTCCGGAAGAACCGTAATGCAAACTAGCGCAACAATGACGGTGATTATCATGCAAATGGTGCCAGTTATGCGGGCAATTAAGCCTTTAAAAAAGCCTCTGCCATTGTCTTCGATATAGGTAATATTGCATGCGGTAATAAGTGCGTTGGCCCCTTTACTGCTACTCCATAATGATAAGAAAAGCGTTAGGAAGAAGCCCCATCCCAAGGCTGAGCTGGATTTTTGAGTAAGGTTTTTAAGTTGTTCTTCAATAATATAGCTGCTGTCGCTAGGCACTACGTTAACCAGCAAGGCCATATGATTTTGTAACTCTTCGGGTGACACCATTAAGCCATATAAGGAAATGGTGGCACCAAGAAGCGGGAATATCGCTAGTAAGCAGTAAAACGCAACGCCCGCGGCGATAAGAGGGATATTATGGCTTTGGATGTTGGTAAATGTACGTTTAACAATACTCCACCAGTTTTTTAGCGTTAACCCCAAAGCAGACTCTGCCTGAGTAGATTGCGTTGTGCTCATGTAATTCCGTTCACGTTACTTGTCTATGGGTTTATACAGCGCAGAGAACAAGTAAGATTACAAAAAAATACCTGCTAGTTCATTTGTTGTTACAGTTAACACGCGCGATAACCTGTTTAACGCTATTAACGTAGCGTGATAAAGGGGGCTGTTTTACTCTTATTGCATTTCGCAACTTCAGCAGGCGTGCCTTTAGCCACTATGTTTCCTCCAGCATCACCCGCACCTGGGCCAATATCTATAATGTAATCACTAGATGACGCAACTTGCATATTGTGCTCTACCATTACCACGCTGCTGCCTTCATCTACCAATGTATTTAAGTGTTTCATTAATAACGAAATATCCGCAGGATGAAGCCCGGTAGTAGGTTCGTCTAGTACGTAAAGGGTGTGTTTTTTGTCGGCTCGTTTTAGCTCGGTAGCCAGCTTTATTCGCTGTGCTTCTCCCCCTGAAAGTTCGGTGGCGGGTTGGCCTAATCGTAAGTAGCCCAAGCCCACTTTCACCAGCGCATCAAGCGCACGAAAAACAGGGGCTTCATTGGCGAATAGGTTATGTGCCTCTGCAACACTTAGCGACAGTACATCGGCTATCGATAATGAATTCCAGGTAACGTCTAATGTGTCTTGGTTGTAGCGTTTTGTATCGCAAACCGGGCACGGGGAATACACCGATGGCATAAAGAGTAATTCTACCGATACAAAGCCTACCCCCTCGCAGTTGGCGCACCTTCCTTTGGTGGTGTTAAACGAAAATCGACCTGCATCGTAGCGTCGTTTTTTCGCTAATGGTGTGGCGGCGAATAGTTTACGCACATGGTCGAATAGCCCTGTGTAAGTCGCTAAATTCGAACGGGGCGTTCTGCCAATGGGGGATTGGTTTACTACGACTAATCGCTTTATTTGTTCGGCATCGCTTGCTTTGTCGTCTGGGCTGTAACCCTCAATGCCACCTTCACTGCCACTATTAATATTGCTGCTATCTATATAGCCGCTAGCTGGTTGCTCTTCGTTGCTTTCCAGCAACGTGGCTTCGGTAATAACTGCTGCAGGGTTATTGCTAGCGGCGCTTTTGCCAGCAGAGCTATTAGTAGTAGCGTTTTTATCCGGCGCTCTGCTAGTGCCGAGTGACGCTTTCACTAACTCCACCAGTGCATGGCTGACTAAGCTCGATTTACCCGAGCCTGATACGCCGGTTACTGTGGTAATAGTGCCAAGGGGAAACGCGCAGTCGATACTATTAAGGTTGTTTTTAGTAATGGCTTTTAATGATAGCCAGCCTTTCGGGGCACGGTTGTGATGCTTAAGGGCCAAAGCGTTATTGAAAAGATACTGTGAGGTTATTGAATTCGATGCTTTTTCCAATGCATCGACAGGTCCGCTATATACCAACTCACCGCCGTTTAAGCCTGCATTGGGGCCTATATCCACAACCCAGTCAGCGTGTTTAATGACACGGGGATTATGCTCAACCAAAAATACGCTATTGCCTGCTTCTACTAGCATATCAAATGCGTCTAGCAATGCGGTTACATCGTTCGGGTGCAGGCCAGACGATGGCTCATCCATAATATATATCACGCCAAACAATTTCGATTTTATTTGGGTGGCTAGCCGTAACCGCTGTAATTCCCCGGCTGAAATCGACGTGGTGCTCCGCTCTAACGAAAGATACCCCAATCCGAGTGCAATAATGGGTTTGATACGAGCAGCTATGTCTTTAGCAATGTTTTGAATAACCAGTGCCCGTTCGTTGTTTTGGGCTTCGGCTGTTTCAAGTAGCGTATTCAAATGTTCTACCACGTCGCTCAACGAAAGTTGAGAGAAGGCGGATATGTCTAGGCCGCAGAGCGTAACGGAAAGTGAAGCCTGTTTAAGCTTTTTCCCATGGCATTGTGGGCACGTTGAAACAGCAAGATATTGCGCGACTTTTTGCTTTATCTTTTCTTTTTGAGAGGTTTTGAAGGTTTCAAGTACATAGCGTTTAGCGCCAATAAACTTACCGTTATAGCTGGCGGGTTCGCCTTCTTCCCTCGCGGCTTGGGTCTGCGCCAAGTTGTAATTTCTGTAGACCGGTACTTGGGGTGTATCGTCGGTGTATAAAATCCATTCTCGCGTAGATTCGGGTAATTCCCGCCAAGGTATATCGACATCAATATCTAACGACAGTAGAACCCGCACTAAATTTTTACCTTGCCACGCGCCAGGCCAGGCAGCAATGGCTCCTTCACGAATGGTGAGGGTAGGGTCGGGCACCAGTTTGTCTTCGGTTACATCAAACACAGTGCCAATGCCATGGCACTTCTCGCAGGCACCCTCAAAGGTATTTGGCGAGAAGCCATCGGCGTAAATAATCTTTTGATTTACGGGGTAATCACCTGCACGGGAATACAGCATACGCAGGCTGTTTGAAATGGTGGTGATACTACCTACCGATGAACGAATTGAAGGCGTTCCGCGGTTCTGATGCAGCCCAACTGCGGGTGGCAGGCCCTCGATACTATCTACATCGGGCGTTTCAATTTGATCAATCAACCTTCTTGCATAGGGGGAAACCGAATCTAAATAACGATGCTGCGCTTCTGCGTACAAGGTGCCAAAGGCGAGTGAGGACTTACCCGAGCCAGAAATGCCCGTAAAGGCCACAATCTTGTTTCGCGGAATATCAACATCCACGTCTTTTAAGTTGTGAACCCGTGCACCACGAACCTGCAGAAAATTGTCGTTAGTTATTGTCATGCTTCCCTTACCATCCTTAATACTTTTCCACCTTACAAAATAAGGTGAACCTAGAATGAGTAAGCTGCATGCATTTATAACGATCATTTTGGAGGCCATAAAAAGTCACGTTTAGGAAAGGTAAATACGGCTTTTATTTATTTAGCGTGCTAAGTAATGTTATTGTAGTTAGCATGCTAATCAATTTTGAGGTGTGTATGTCTGCACAAAAGCCGTTTCACGAAACGCTAGATTTTACGCTTGTTGGAAAGATGGGCCGAGTACACCGGTTATGCAGAGAAGCTGTTACGTTAACTGTTGAGCCCTTGGGGTTAACGCAATCAAGATGGCTCGCGTTAATGCATATCAATTTAATTGGCGAAGGGGTTACCCAATTAGCGCTAGCGCAAAGTTTAGGCATAGAAATGCCTTCGCTAACCCGCACATTAAAGCAGCTTGAAGAGCTGTCGCTGATTAGCCGCCAAGTTGATAACAACGATAAGCGCAGAAAAAAACTATATTTCACCAAGGAAGGCCATGTTGTTTTGAATTCGCTAAATGAAAAAATAGCAGATGTAAAACAGCAGTTTTATGCGGGACTCACCCATGAACAGCTCGATGCAATGGCGCGGGCATTGTTGCAAATAGAGCAAAACGCCTCAGCCTGCATTTCTCAACAGGAGAAACGAGCTAAAAGTAACACAGAGGAAGATGAATAATGACGCCCGATCAGAAGTTTTCTCGCTACGTAAGGTTATCCTTAGTCAGCTTTGTGTTGATATTTATTTACTACCTCATTGCTGACACCTTTATGCCAGTTACGCCCCAAGCGCGAATTTATCACCCTGTTGTACAAGTAGCGCCTCAATTAAGTGGCGAAGTCACACAGGTTTTTGTTAGCAACAATCAAACGGTAAAAGCCGGCGACGTGCTATTTCAAATTGATAGAGGGCCTTACGACATAGCGCTAACGCAAGCAAAGTTAGCGTTAGATGATGCCAAATTACAAAACAAACGACTTGATACCAATATTAAATCGCTAGAGGCTCAAATTAAGGCTGCTAGTGCCAAGCTGCACGAGCAAAAGTTACTTCAACAACGCAGCACCGCGTTATATAAGCAACGCGCGATTTCAGAGCAAGAACTTGAGGCTATGCGGGCTAACTATGAAGCGAGTGTTGCCAATAAATCAGCCCTTGAAGCGCAGTTATCTGAAGCCTTATTGGCAAGAGGTGATTCGGGTGAAAATAACCTTACTGTTCGCCATGCCGCAAACCAGCTTGCCGAAGCCAAACTAAATTTATCATATACCCAAGTGCGTGCGCGAAATGATGGTGTTGTGTCTAACATGCAGTTACGTGAAGGGGCCTATGCAGTAAAAGGGAATCCGCTACTCGCGATAGTAACCAGCGAGACCGATTTGGTAGCCGATTTTAGAGAAAAGTCGTTAACGCACATGGCCGAAAGCAGTGTTGCTAAAGTGGTGTTCGATAGCTTACCTGGTGAAGTATTTGATGCGCATATTGATTCGTTTGAGGCCGGGGTTAGCGATGGCCAGTTAAGTGCAAATGGTACGTTAAGCGTTACCGAAACAAGTAATCGATGGGTGCGTGATGCTCAGCGTCAACGGGTTCATATTGTCCTGCAAGACAACGAAGCCTTAGTAGAAGGTATGCCAAGTGGTGCCCGTGCCACAGTTCAATTGTTACCTGAATCAACATTAGGCCAGTGGTTTGGTACGTTGCAAATTAACGCCATTAGTTGGCTGCATTACATTTACTAGCGGAGGCTAAATGTCGACAACAGTTAGCCAAGGGCCGCAGTTAGATGCCAACGGTCTGCGCCAAGCATTACGTGTAGCGGGTGGCTGTACCCTTGGCTTTGCCATCAGTAACTTGATGAACTGGCCTTATGGTATTTTCTTTACGGTTTATCCCATGTTGTTGCTGGGGTTAGTACCTGTTATTAGCAAGCCAGTGTTAAAGCAGTTCATCGCCAGCGCGGGGTTTAGCGCCTTTATTGTATTGGTATTGCAAGGGCTGTTTTCCCACATTCCAGTGGTGATGACCCTTATTGTGTTTCTATGCTTTTGTATCTTGTTCTATCAAATGAGCAGTGGCGGCGGCTTTTTGTTTGGAGCGTTAGGTGCAGTAGGGCTTTCAATACAGCTACACTTTTCAAGCTATGTAACCGGCGTAGATACTGTATACCCGTTAATAGTGAGTAACGGTGCAGCTACGCTTTTATCAATTGTTATTGCGGTTCTCATGCATGGCATATTTCCGGATGTTGCACCGCGCATACCTCGTGTTCCACCGCCTAAGGCGAAAGAAAGTATTCGTCACGAAGTGCTGTTATGTGCAAGTGTGGCAACCTTATCGTTTGTGGTGTTTCAAGCGTTGGATCTGCAAGACTCGATATCAGCTCAGGCGTCATCGGTGCTTATTCTATTTTCGCTTTGCTGGAAAGCGGCAAGTCTCGCTGGGTGGCAACGGGCTATTGGTACACTCATTGGTTGTAATTTAGCACTGCTGGCGCAATTGTTTTTGTACAATCACAGTGATTTTTTACTTTTTCCGGTGCTTGTGTTGTGGATTTTAGCATTCATTTTTAGCCGCTATCATATTTTAGGTGGCGGGATGCCGGGCATTGGGTTTGGTGTGCTAACCACGTTTGGTATTTTGTTTGGAAACTCGCTAACACCCAACCAAGATTTAGTTTACAGCGCGCTTTACCGTTTTAGCTCTGTGGCCGTAGCCATTGCCCTTAGTTTGAGTGCCGTTTACGTCATGCATCATATTTTAAATCGCTTTAGCGTTACCCGTCACCATACGTATGAATAGCAAAGTAGAATGACCAAGGGCTTGAGCCGAGTGTTTATCGAAAGCGGAAACTAACGGGTAAATAAGCCATACTTTTTTGCTACTTGGGTGCAAATGAACGTGGTCAAAAAAACGACCACAATCACCAAGAGCGTTTTAGCATTCTCTAAAGGCCAGATCATTTCTACAATCTTTACGGTGGTTACAGTGATAACAATAATACATGCCATTAAAAGGGTATAGCTTATAATCTGTTTAATATTCTTCAGCATATTGGCTCCTAATAAAGGGCCTTAGCCCCTAAAATTACTCATCAGTTGTGGATGTGGTGCGCTCGGACATCTTGTCGCCAACTTTACTACCTGCATATCCTAACCCACCAGAAATAGCACCTATAGCAGCACCAACCCAGCCACCACCACGGACACCGCCTAGAGCTCCTGCTCCCATCGATGCAGCTAATCCTGCTATGCTAAAATCGCCCCAGCAGTGCTCTGCGCACCCGCCTGATACAAGGTCTACCTCATTATTTGTAAGAACTTCCATTATTAATTTCTTCTAAAAGTGTTAACCCAAAAGTGGGAGCACTTAAAATACTCACGCTTGTTAACAAAGGTAACTGATCTTGAGAATAGTTCTTGCCGTGTAAGGAGGTTAAATACAAATTTACCGCATATAATTTTGATGGGAAAAAAGTAGAGCATAAAAATGCCGAATGTTTTCACATCCGGCATTTTTGTTGAGTTTTAACTTACAAGATTAATTAAAAGCTATAAGTCACTTTTCCGTAAACATAACGGCCCGTGAATCCATAGGGCGAGAAGCCCGAGTATGGGAAAATCATCGAGAAGGTCGTTACGTCATCAACTAAATCGCGTGTAGCTTCTGGGTAAACATCGAAGATGTTATTCGCACCAACCGATACCGCTAGGTTGTCAGTAAGGGCTACGCGAACATCTAAATCTGTGATCCACTCAGAAGGTATAATTTCGTTACGTGCTTCAATTGATGATGGGTCTTCTACTTCGCCGTATCGTGTGGTGCGCAATGTTGCATTGTAACGGTCATAAGACCAAGTTACACCAAGGTTCACTTTGCTATCTGGCGAGCTTGTCTCGAAACGACGCAGTTCTACATCGTCAAACAAGTTACTTTGATCGAAGCCTGCGCCTTGGAGCACTTCTGGCGCTTCTAAAATATCGGTCACTTCATTATCGTTGAAGTTAATACCCGCATTGAAGTTAAACGCACCAAAATCAGCTGTGTTTAATGTGTATGTAGAAACAATATCTACCCCTTCAGTACGAGAATTAATCGCGTTCAAGAAGAAGCGAGCCTGGTTAGCACCAGTGCCTTCGAGCAACGCTTCAATAGCATCACCCGATAGGTTGTTCGACAACACGATACGATCGTCAATATCAATACGGTAGAAATCTACGGTTAGGTTGAAATTGGCAGTAGGCGAGTAAGTGAAACCAGCGCTGTAGTTATCAGATTCTTCAGCATCAAGACCTGGGCTACCCAATGCCTGTGCAACATCACTTGAGGCGGCAAACGTACCCGTTTCAGTTGGCTCGCCATCCACGAACACAGTTGCAATAGAAGTAAAGTGCTGTTGTTGCAACGACGGCGCTCTAAAGCCAGTCGATATAGAGGCGCGAAGAGCCAAGGCATCAGTAATGGTTACTCGGTGTGACATTTTCCAGTTAAAGGTACTGCCAAAATCTGAATAGTCTTCATAACGACCTGCTACTGCTACGTTCCAGTTTTCTAGTACATCGGCTTCTACATCTACATAAAAGCTGTAGTTGTGACGTGTGTTTTCACCTGCTGACTCTGGCGTGAAGCCAGGGAAAACTTGTGAGCCAGCTGAGCCAAAAGGGCCATCAACAGGGTCGGTAACTACGCCACCTGGGCCAAACGTACCTTGGACATACGAGTTTTCTTCACCAGCGGTAATCTCATAGCTTTCGTGGCGGTATTCTGCACCCATAGCGAAGTTCATTTCGCTGAAGAAATAGCCTGTATCAACTAAGCGAGATGCATCAGCGTTAATAATGGTAGTGTTGTACTCCAGCTCACCCGCGTTAAAACTAGTTTGGCTTGTTGGTCCAAGCGATGTGTTCAAGCTATTCACTACGCTGTACTCTAAAGCATTGCCACCGTGGGTAAGTGACAAATCGTAGTTCCACACATCGCCGTAACCCTTAATGCCGCCTAGTACCGACATATCTTGAATATCGGTTTGAATAGATGGTAAGAAGCCGTCAGGGTAGATAGAAGTGATGTTACGGCTATCTGATGCTCTGCGGTAAAAACCGCCGCCAATAGAATCACGCGAACTAAAGCCCGCAGTACCGTAAAATTCGACACTGTCGTTAATGGCTTTACCTGCGTTTACAAACAGCGCGTAATCTTCTACTTCACCGTTACCATATACATGGTTGTAGCGGTTAACAGTGAATTCTCTTTCATCTAAATTACCATCAGCGTCACGAGCATAATTTTCGCGAGTATCGAAGTCTGAACGGTTCGACTCACCACGGTCGCGGTATTCAGCTGAAACATTTATAAATCCGTCATCGCCCCACTCAAAGCCCATATTGCCACGAAGGGTAAGGGTTTGTCCGTCGGTCAGTTCACGATCTGAACCTGTATTGATTGCAAGGTTGCCATCTGCATCGGCACTAACGCCCTCAAGGTTAGGCACGCCGTCCATTGTAGTTACGTTTGCACCGTAAGTGGCTGATACTTCACCGCCTTCGCTAGCGTCTTTCAATACAATATTGATAACACCAGCAATGGCGTCTGAACCGTATTGAGCCGCTGCACCATCGCGCAATACTTCAATGCGCTTAATCGCGTTAGCTGGTATAGCATTTAAATCCACAGCAGAAGAGCCGCGGCCCACAGAACCGTTTAGGTTAAGTAGTGCTGAAGTATGGCGGCGCTTACCATTTACTAAAACAAGCGTGTGATCTGGTGCTAAACCGCGAAGCTGTGCTGGGCGAACATGGTCTGTTCCATCAGTAACAGAAGGTTGCGGAAAGTTGAAGCTTGGCAACAACGAATTGAGGATCATGTTGGTTTCGGTTAAACCAGTGGCTTCAATAGAAGACGCATCGATAATATCGATAGGAACCGGAGAGTCATTAACAGTGCGGCCTACGCGGCGCGAACCAACAATTTGGATTTGCTCAACATCTTGCTCGTCGATGTTGGTTTGTTCTTGAGCCATTACCGACGTTGAAAACGGTATAGCCGCTATAGCACCTGCGATCAAGGAAAGCTTGAAAACAGAAGCGTTAAAATTTGCTTGTTGCATTGTGTGTTCCTGAATTTTTATAAGTGTATTTTTAAAGCGAATGAACGTTGCAGTAGCGCAGTGCTTTTGCATGCACGAGTTACACGTATTTTTGGTACGCATACTGCTGTTACTTCTTTTCTGTTGCGGGGTGCAGCTAAAAGCCGTGTTGTCTGATAAGACTTATAATTATTAGATGTGATAAACGAGTTTCGTTTATGGAGCTGAGTTAAGCACAAAATCAATTAGTCATACAATACTAAAGTTGTAAATTTTTAATAGTTTCGATGAGACGTGTATTTCAAGCGGCGGCATGTCGAATTTTCGCGATGAAGCATTTCATTTCAGAAAGCGAAAGAGGACGAAATCTTTCTATAAAGTTTTTTAACTTCTACGTATGGAAGAAATCTCTTAAATTGGCTTTGTCTTTCTTTTAATTGACTTTATTGCTTACCTGCATAATGTAGAACTCGCAAACGCAAATTTCAGCGTCTAAATTGTATAGAACAAATAACAATAACAGGGATACAGATGAAAACTTTCTTTAAATGGTTAGGCATAGGTGTGCTGGTAATTATACTGGGTGCAGCCGCCTGGGGTACACACGAGTGGAATGCTGAAAAGCCATTTTCATTTCGCGTATTTTTAGATAGAACCCTTATTCAGCAGGCATTGAAGAGCCCCCAAACGTTGACCTCAATTGGCGTGTTAGATGGTATGGGCATAAAAGGTCATAACGCCCATTTGGACGATGCCAGTTTAGCGTCTTCACAAGCCACGTTTGATGAGCTTATGCAGGTTAAAAATGTGCTTGTGCAGTATGAAGATTTGGATGAAGATCAGCAATTATCCAAAGACATCGCGCTGTACTTACTCAACACCTTAAGCGGGTTCGAAAAGTACCAATATCATAGTTACCCCTTTAACCAAATGTCAGGGGCACAGAGCAACTTTCCTAGCTTTATGGATGGGCAGCACCCGATTACCGATGTAGAAAGCGTTGATTTCTACATTAGCCGTTTAAGTGAAAGTAAGCGCTATTTCACTCAAATGCTTGAAGGGATGAAGTTGCGCGAAGAGAAGAATATCCTTCCGCCACGCTTTGTTATTCAGCGAGTCATTGACGAAATGCAGGGGTTTATCGATAAGCCAGTAAAAGAAAACATTCTGTATACCTCGGTTCAGCGCCGCATGAAAGAGTCTGATGAAATTGTTGAAGCTGACTACGACGGGCTTTTATCCAACGTTGCGACTGAAATAGAAAATACGGTTTATCCTACTTACCAAATGCTCATCGATTACTTTACAGGCCTTAAGCCAAAAGCGGGAACCGACGATGGCTTATGGCACTTAGAGGGGGGAGGCGAAGCTTATAAACTTGCCCTGCGTTTTTTTACTACCACCGATTATTCTGCCGACTATATTCACAATGTGGGTTTATCAGAGGTTGACCGTATACAAGCTGAGATTCTGGCGATATTAGCGCAAGAAAGATTTGATGTTAGCCAAGGATTTACTGCTGCAATAAATACGCTAGCAGAGGACGAACGCTTTTATTACCCAGATACCGCCGAAGGACGGGAGCAAATTCTAGCCGATTATCAAACTATTCTAGATGAAATTGACGCAGGCCTTGGCGATGCGTTTTTAGTACGCCCAGAAGCGGGTATGGAAGTGAAACGTATTCCACAGTTTAAAGAAAAAACAGCTCCAGGTGCGTATTATGAAGCCCCCGCGTTTGATGGGTCTCGCCCGGGCGTTTTCTTTGCGAATCTTTACGATATTAAAGCAACCCCTACCTACAGCATGCGAACACTTGCTTATCATGAGGGGATACCGGGTCATCACTTTCAAATTGCCATTGCAATGGAGCTAGAAGGTTTACCTATTTTTAGAACGGTCGCTCCCTTCGTGGCCTATATCGAAGGCTGGGCGCTTTATTCAGAACGCTTGGCGTGGGACCTCGGTTTTCAAGATGATCCGTTTGATAATATCGGTCGCTTACAAGCCGAGCTTTTCCGGGCGGTAAGGCTAGTGGTTGATACTGGTATCCATGCGAAACGCTGGACCCGTGAAGAAGCCATTGACTACATGCTAGCTAATACAGGTATGGCCGAGTCTGACGTAACCTCAGAAATCGAGCGCTATATTGTTATGCCAGGGCAAGCAACGTCTTACAAAGTGGGCATGATGAAAATTCTTGAGTTGCGTGAAAAAGCCAAACTAGCGTTAGGTGATAAGTTTGTTTTAGGTGAATTCCATGATGCGGTTCTGAAAAACGGGGCCGTGCCATTAGATGTACTAGAGCAAATTATCGATAAGTATATTGCCGACACGCTTAGTTAAACTGTTGATAATACCAAACTAAGCAATTGGCAGTAGGCTTGCCCGACGATTCCTATTAAAGATGGTTGTTTAACCCGGCTAGGTAAAGCCAAAGTAGCTTAATAACTACGAGGCGTTACTGCTTAGCGTAACGCCTTTTTTATAAGTAGATTTTAATAAGTGTCTGAAGGGAAACAGACTAGGTTAACCCGTTTACAAACTCCTGAATGCAACCGTTCACTGTAGCGTGTTGTTCTGCAAAGACCATATGGGTGCCATTTTCTATAATGTTTAGTTTTGCGTTAGGTAATTGGCCTAACAGGAACTCAGAATATTTCACCGGTGTCATAATATCTTTGTTACCCACAATAAGCTGTACTGGCAATGTAATGCTACCTATCTCCTGCATAACGTCAAAGTTGTCACAAGCCGTAAAGTCTTTCAGCATCACTGCGGCGCCATTGTTAATGATTGCCGAATTTACCTCAGTTCTTAACGGCTCTTGCAGTTGTTGGTTTGAAGCCAATAGGTAATCGGGGAATGCTCCGCCTCCTTCTATAAGCGCTGCGAGTGACGTAAGCAGTTGTGGCATTACTTTTAATTTAGCGCCCGCACCTATTAGCACCAGTGCTTTAAATCTACTTGAATCAAAAGTCGTTAATTCGCTTGAAGCCAGCAGAGCAGCCTGCATGGCTACGGCACTTCCTAAAGAATGACCCACCAACACCACGTCTGTTAAATCTTCTTGTTCAACGGTGTTAAGCACCCATTGAGCAATGGATTTTACATCGCATAATGCTTCGCCATCAGGGTGCCCAGGAAAATTTAAAGCAATGCTGTTGTTGAAAAACGATACTTGGTGCGCCCACACGTTATTCGTGCAACCTGAGCCATGTAAAAATACGAATGTCATCCTAAATGCCTTTTCGAGAGTTCTACTCACTCTATAACGAAAGGAATTAATATTCTACGCTCTAAACGATAAGGCCAGCAATCGATTGCGCGTTATCGCCCTACAGATTTCTCCGAGAGATACATCCGACAGATTCCCCCCAAAGAGACATATTCGATAATGCCTACAATAACCTTGAGTACATATCGGTATAGATATTGTAACGGTATTGATGAAGGTACCTAGAACCGAAGGGTTTGGGCCGTTAATTGTGAGGAATTTACAGCTTCATGAACTATTCGCGTAAGGATTTCACATGACGGATCTCTTCTCGCTATCTAATTTAGAGGCAGGTTTGAGTAAAGACGAGTTTGGCGCTTATTGCGACATTAGCTACAACCTTTTCTGTTAGCTATTGGCGCGAGTGAGACTAAGGAGAGCATGATGAGTAAAACTGCAATTTTGTACAGAATGGTGACCGATAATCATATTTGTCCGTTTGGTTTACGTTCCAAAGACTTGCTAGAGAGAGAAGGGTATAACATAGATGATCGTCCCCTCACTTCTAGGGAAGAAACCGACGCGTTCAAGGCAAAGCACAACGTTAAAACAACCCCACAAACGTTTATAAATGATGAGCGTATTGGTGGGTACGACGATCTTCGTGCTTTTTTTAATAAAGGTGAAGCAGGGCAGTCGGGTACCACCTATACCCCAGTAATAGCTATATTTTCGGTAGCTGCGTTATTAGCGTTAGCATTTCAATATACGGTAGCAGGTGCGTATTTTTCCATTCGTACTCTCATGCTGTTTATCGCGTTTTCGATGTCGCTGCTGGCAGTACAAAAACTCAAAGACCTATTCAGCTTTACTAACTCGTTTATTACCTACGATTTGCTAGCAATGAAGTGGCTACGATACGCCTATATTTACCCGTTTGTAGAGGCTTATGCTGGTATTGGTATGGTAGCTCAACTACCCGCGTTAGCGGTGGCGCCGTTCTCCCTATTTATAGGTACGGTGGGAGCGGTTTCAGTGGTCAAAGCGGTATACATCGATAAACGTGAACTCAAGTGTGCCTGTGTAGGGGGCGATAGCAACGTGCCATTGGGCTTTGTTTCGCTAACCGAAAATCTATTCATGATAGCCGGTGCTCTGCTGATGTTTTTCTATATGTAGCTGGGTTTATCCTCATGTAAAACCTTCACAAATGCTGAAAAAGTCGCATGCCAAAGGTTCCGGCTAAAGCACTATAACTTTTTGGCCTGAATGAAAGTTCAGTATAAACAAGTGATTAAGAGGTTTTGGGTGATGGTTTGGTTATTGCAGTCACAAGTTACATATATAAGTTTGTTATTGGAATTGCCAGCTTAGAAGGTGTTCCGCTGATGAGTGTTCATCCGGTTAATCTTCGTTTTTCAGCTTTGCGTTATGCAAACAACTGAATGGGAAGCGGCAATAATGTTGAGTAGAAATAGGAGTTTTACAATGAGCAACCAGCAAAATTTAGAAGGCAAAAAAATCGCTATTTTAGCTACTGATGGTTTTGAGCAAAGTGAACTGGTGCAGCCAAAAGATATGCTTACCGAGCAAGGCGCTACAGTAGAGATACTTTCAATTGATGATCAAAGCAGTATCACTGCATGGAATGAGGGGAATTGGGGTAAACAAATATCGGTAGATGCTCAAGTTTCCTCGGTATCGCCAAGTGATTACGACGCGCTCGTATTGCCTGGCGGCCAAATTAACCCAGATATCTTACGTACTAATAACGATGCGGTTTCATTTATTAAGCAAGCCCACGCAGAGCCTCGCATTAAAGCACTTGCTGCTATATGTCATGGGCCATGGTTACTGGTTGAATCTGAGCTAGCAAGAAACAGTACAGTTACTTCTTTTCCCAGTATCAAAA
Source organism: Alteromonas sp. K632G (assembly GCF_017653625.1). Taxonomy (NCBI): domain Bacteria; kingdom Pseudomonadati; phylum Pseudomonadota; class Gammaproteobacteria; order Alteromonadales; family Alteromonadaceae; genus Alteromonas; species Alteromonas sp. K632G. Next base: position 2,906 of record NZ_JAGGDM010000028.1, on the reverse strand, counting down.
CAGATTTAATTAATGCCGGTGCTACCTGGAAAGATGAGCAAGTGGTACAAGATGGCAAATTGGTAACCAGCAGAAATCCAGATGACATCCCAGCTTTTGTAGAGAAGATTAGTCAACTCATTGCTTAGGTTTGTAAAGTGAGAATATAAACTCACAGGTAGAATTTTAAGCGAGCAAGTAATTAGCGTTAACAGGAGTATGCATGTCTAGTCAGAAAACAGGTTCAAAGGTAATTGTAATAACCGGTGCGTCAAGCGGGATAGGCAAAGCGACTGCACAAGCACTGGTAGATGAAGGTAATAAAGTTGCCTTAATTGCCAGAAGTGAAGACAAGCTTAACGATTTGGTGGCAGATCTTGGCGAGGCTAATGCCTTTGCCGTTACTGCCGATGTGAGCGATTTCAATGATTTAGAGAAAGCATTTAGCAAAGTGGCTCAGCATTATGGCCACGTAGATGGAGTATTTGCAAATGCCGGTACAGGTGCAAAAAGTGCCGGTATTGAGAACGGCGACGTTGCTGAATGGAAAAGTATGTTAGGCGCAAACGTGAACGGCTTGCTGTACACCGCAAAGCTTGGGCTTCCTTTGCTGAAAAAGACTAAAGGTCACTTTATTCTAACAAGCTCGGTGGCAGGGCGTATTGCTTTAAAAGGCTCGGTTTATGGCGCAAGTAAATGGTTTGCCTACGGTTTTGGCCAAAACTTAGCGGAAGAAATGAGAGAGTGGGGCGGTAGATGTACCACAATTTGCCCTGGAATGGTGAACACCCCTTTCTTCGATGAGCCCAAGGAAGACAAACTTCAGCCCGAAGATATAGCAAAGTCGGTTGTGTTTGCCCTTTCAGCTAACGATTCGGCCTGCGTACGAGAAGTGTACGTTATGCCAACATCGTAAATAATGTAACAGGCTCAATTGCCTACAAGTTCGCAGTAGGCATATAGCAGGGGATGTAAGAAATCCCCTGCTATATGCATTGATGATTCAAAGTTTTCACAAGTTTGTCGTTACATTTGCCTCCACTCTTATCTACTCAATCTTCGGTCAAATCCGGAAGTGGAATTTGGGAGTTGAATTTGACAGTTGAATTTGGCAGTTCAACAAACGCCTAGCGTATTTTAAGCGAGAATGAAATTATTCAAACAGCTCAATATTGGTAAGGAATACATATGAAATATTCAAGATTTGCAGCGATGATAGTCACCTCTACCATCGTCATGTTTATCATGATGTACCTAAACACTTATGCCATTTCCCATATTTGGTTTAGCGAAACCCGTACTTATATGGCGTTGTATATGGGCGCGGGAATGGCAATCATCATGCTCTCGTTTATGTTGGGTATGTATACCAATAAGAAACTGAACGCGTCTATATTCATTGCTGCAATCGCCTTGTTTGCGGTGTGTTTATACTTAGTTCGGTCACAAGCAACTGTTTCAGATTCAGCGTATATGAAGGCGATGATCCCTCACCATTCAATTGCAATTCTTACTAGTGAACGGGCAAATATAGAGGATACTCGAGTGCGTGAACTCGCTGACAATATCATCTTAGCGCAGCGCAGAGAGATAAAAGAGATGGAGTGGCTTGTTAAGGATATTGAGAGCAACGGAAAAGTTACTTCGGCAGCTGAAGCTGAAAAGCGTTCTGTGCCGAATTTCGAGGCAAAACTAAATCCAGAGGTTAATTAGGCATGCAACGTGACTAACAATGGAGCGGGGAACACTTGCTCCGACCAATAACGACTAACGCAAGTGGGCGTACAATGCTCTATACGCTAACCGGCAGTATTCGTTAATCACTATGAAAGGGGCGAGCATGCTGTCTAGGTCGCCCTTGATTTAGTGAACTATAGATAAAGCTGAGTCTATGAAGAAGACAGTTAGCGATTACAGATATGTGCAACTACGTTAAGTAGCGGCATTGTTATAGTGTCGTATTCTAAAAACTATTGAATTCTAAAGAGTATTGAATTCTAAAGAGTGTGGGTTGCAAAAATCCACATACCCACCGAAATAAGTATGACTCCACCAAATGTCTCGGCTCGTTTGCCTATTAAAGAGCCCATTAAACTACCCAGCATAATACCTATCGTTACCATCAAAAACGTGGCCAAACCAATTAAGCCGGAGGCCGTCATGATATTTACATCAACAAATGCAAGGCTTGCGCCAACCGCCATTGCGTCTATGCTAGTACCAAACGCAGTCACACATAGCAAAATAAACGACTGCTTTTGCGTTTTACTTTCATCATCAATGGCAGGTTGAAAGCTTTCAAAGACCATATAAACGCCTAAGCCGGTAAGAATAATCAACGCAATCCAATGATCCCACGCTTCTACATAAGAAGAAGCTGCACGCCCTATTATCCAACCTACAATAGGAGTGGTTGCTTCTATTAAACCAAATGTAAAGCCGACTTTGATAGCAAAGCTAAAACGAGGATTCTTTATTTTGACACCCTTACCTATAGCGGCAGCAAAAGCATCAGTAGACATAGCAAAGGCAAGTAAAATGAGAGCAAAGATACTCATACTTCAAAACTCCGGTCAGGCAATATTGAGTCCACGATAAAACCACACGCCTGACCTTAGGGCATGGAAATATCGATGGTCTCGCCAACCAAGTGGTGTTTGTACCATGGTCATGTGACCAATTATGTTGACACAAACTTTTCCATGGATAATGGAAACAGGCTACTCCCCAACGAAGTGTAAATAATAATATAAATTTTGGAACCAAAGCAACTTGATTAAGCACAAGATTTGCTTAGTAATATTTAAGTTAGGTGGCGCGTTGCGATTTTCTCAAAAGAATAAGCGTCTACTAGGGCCTGTTGATCTTTGCTGCATATATTTCACTCAGCAGTACATGGGTAGCCACATCATCGAAAATGCCAGTGA
>NZ_JAGGDM010000027.1:0-46388 GCF_017653625.1 Alteromonas sp. K632G | reverse complement strand
ACTCTTCAATTAAATATATCGAATATGAATCGTCGTTGTGTGACACTCTTAATGAGTGCCCACACAGATTGTCTTGTTATAAATTGTTAAAGAACGTGGTGCAGAATCGCGACGCTTTCGGTCGGGACTTCTGCGCAAGGAGGACTCAGGCTACATATAGTTGCTAGCGTCTTTCTTGCTTTGCTTCTCTTCGAAGCGGATGCGCATTCTACGCGTTTCGTTTTCAGTGTCAACGTTTTTCGTAAATTTCTTTTCGAAGCGCTGTTAACTCCAAAGAGTTAATGAAAACTGCTTTTCCAGTGTTGTTACCAACTCCTTGAAGCGAGGCGCGCATTCTACATCGTTAAGTTACGATGTCAACCTAGATTTTTAACTTTTTAATCAGTCTTAATTCAAGGTTGCGCACTGTGTCTTGTGAATGCCTGAAGCCCCCTCAAAACGTGGAGCGCATTATAGATAGGTGGCGTAAAAGATCAACCGTTATTTGGCACTTATTTGCATTTAATAACACTTTCACCCTCAAACGCTTATTTTTACATCATTTAGGTGTATTCCATTGGACTTTAGGATAGTTCTTTCACATTTTATTGTTCTAATTGTTACAAATGAGTAAACTATAACCAGCCTTCATTATTATGATAATAAACACTAGAAAGGTAGGTATATGAAAGTAGGCTTTATTCAATGCACTGTTATTAGTGCTATCTTTGCAATCGCAGGATATCTGTTGTTTTCATCAGCTAGTATAGAAGCGCACGTTCCGTTAACGGTTTCAGCGTCTTTATTAATAAGCGGTATATTAACCCCGTGGCTAGCTTCACTCCTTAACAATTCCCCCTCTGAAACAGCTGCGCCCTCCACCAGCAGCACAACCACTGAAACACTCTATGTGGGTAATCTACCGTATCGTGCAAACGAATCTGCGGTTAAAGAGTATTTTGGTAGTTTTGTCGAAGTACAGTCTGTCCGACTCATGAAGGATAGAAAAACTGGCAAGCGAAAAGGTTATGGCTTTATTGAAGTGATAACTAGCGACCTTGACCCAGTAATAGCGAAGACTAACGACTCAGTGTTCCAAGAGCGAACATTAAAAGTTAGACCAGCTAAAGACAAAGTAGAACAAGTATAAATTAAAAAACCTGGGCATGACCCAGGTTTTTTTTACTCTATTCTGAAGCCGCTTGCTGTGGCATCGCGTTTAATAAGTTTTGGTTAAACGTATGGAAACGATTTATAGCTGAAACTAAATCAGGTATTTGTACATCTTTCATTTCACTAATAATACCTGCAAGCAATGTATTGTAGTCATCTCCAGCGCCTAAGGTATTCTCGGCATTTTCGAACGTAGACATCATCTTTTCTAGATACTGTGCTATTGGGCTTACTACATTACCGTATTGGTTTTCAGCCTCACCTTCTTCACTGTAGTGCTTTACGTTCTCATAAGCCTTGACCATTTCGGTTTGTGTAGTGCGGTTTAACTGCAACGCATACCCAACTAACTCTTTGTCATCGAAACCTAAATTCAACGCTTGTTCGAACGCCTTATCCATATCCCCGCTATAAAAGGTATCGGCTAAGTCTTGTGCTTCACCCACAAGGTTTGCAATAGCTGTCATTTCATCTTCGTCTATTTCACCCTTTAACGAAAAGCTGATGCCACTTCGCTCAAAGTATTCATATTGAGATGACTGCTGCGCCACAACTGAATCTGTATTCGAACTAGACGCTTCAGCATCGTCATTCGCGGGTATATATAGCGAAGCCTGACTAGCAGCACTAAACTGTCTGATACTTTCAAAGCTAAGGTTTACTTCATCCCCATCTTTGGTTCGAATGAGCAAGCTTCCTGATTTAGCATCAGATGCAGATACCGCGTTAAGCTCGCTCACACTCACTGGATTCGGATTGAAGATATTCTGTTCTAAATCGTTAATGCCGCCGTCTATCATTTCACGGCTACGAGTAACACCTTCTTCAATCTCATCATTCATAAAACCTTCGAGATCTTTTTCAGCCATAGCGAAGCCACGACTTACGCCTTCACGGGCCTGACCAAATAACCCTTTTAGGGTATCGTCATCCGCACCACCATCAGCGGCACCTTGAATGACTCCGGTCACGAACCCAAGTACATTACGGGCAACTTTTTCGAAATCGAATAAGCTTTTATTTTCTTCGCCGTCTTCAGACTGCTTGCTTTCATTAGGGCGCTTACCATCAACAACCACATTTTGACTTAAGCTACCACTGAAGACCTTTAAGCCGATACTGGTCTGCGTGCTATTCACGGTGACCGTTGCTGAATGCTGTTTGGTAAACTCGGCTGCTTGCTGTAAGCCTTCCTGTTGAAGCTGCTTCTTTATAGCTTCATTCGGGTGAACCGATGCCTTTTCATCCACTTTCTGGTCGCCCATGAAAGCCTTAATTTGACTCACGTTCATAATTTGATCCTCACTATCCTCAATCAAGTTATCGGCACCAATCACGTATTGTTTAATTTTAATACGAAATTTTTGCTTCTGTGAGTTTTATCCGTTGCACATATAATATAAGGCACTACAATTCGCAGCCTTATTTAAATGATGTTCGGAGAACCACATGACAACCACCACTGCAAAAGACTATCAAGCTCAACTCGATGAGAAAGTGGATCGGTTAGGTACTCTTCTTACCCCGTTTAACGCACCGAGTCTGTCGGTGTATCCGTCTAAACCTGAAAACTACCGTATGCGGGCTGAGTTTCGTGTATGGCACGACGGTGACGATCTTTATCACATCATGTTCGATCAAGGTTCTAAAGAGAAGTACCGCGTAGATACATTTCCACCGGCTAGTGAAACCATTAACAAGGCAATGCAGCAATTAATTGATTATTTAAAGCCAAACGAGCTGCTGCGTAAAAAATTGTTTCAAATTGATTATCTAACTGGATTATCCGGTGAATTGGTTATTAGCTTGCTGTATCACAAGCCACTAGATGACGAATGGCAAGCACAAGCTGAACTACTTCGCACCTTTTTAGCTACCCAATTTACGGCTGTGAGTATTATTGGGCGAGCTCGAAAGCAAAAGCGCATTGTAGGGAACGACTTTATTATAGAGCGACTACCTATTAACGGCCGTGAGTTTGAATTCAAACATATTGAAAATAGCTTTACCCAACCTAATGCAGAAGTAAATTGCAGCATGATTGAATGGTCACTTGAATGCTCTGCTCCCCTAACTGGGGATTTACTCGAAATGTATTGTGGCGCCGGAAACTTCTCGATGCCATTGGCGGTTCACTTTGACAATGTGATAGGAACCGAAATAGCAAAGCCATCGGTACAAGCGGCGCAATACAATATTGCGGCAAACCACTTAGATAACGTGAAAATTGTGAGGTTGTCGGCTGAAGAGTTTACCGAAGCAATGAACGGGGAACGAACCTTCTCTCGTCTAGAAGGTATTAACTTAACTGAATACAATTTTACCACTGTATTGGTTGACCCACCTCGAGCAGGGTTAGACGTAGATTCACTAAAGATGATTCAAGGGTACGATAATATTATCTATATTTCTTGTAACCCTGAAACCTTAGCTGAAAACTTAAGCCTGCTTTGTGAAACTCACGAAGTAGCAAATGCGGCGCTGTTCGATCAATTCCCATTCACCCACCATATAGAAGCAGGTGTGTTACTTACTAAAAAGTAACGAGCTGTATTTTGCAAATGGATTTGCAGCAACTTTAGATTTTAACGCTTAAGATGCGTCGGAAGATGTCTGTGATGCAAGCTTCGACATTGCGCCCAATTGCACGAAACGTAATTGGGCTTTAACCCTTTCGCCAATTTCTATCTTCAACTTAGTATCAGCTTCTAACGCTTCTGCACCAGCACTGAATACCAATCTAACCATCGCATCAGCTTGAAGCTGCGCAATATTGTACTCCACGCCTTGTTGCTCGATGATGTAATCGGTTAGCTCTTCAATAAAATGCTGAATTTCGCGAAAAACCGCCATTCGGTATGCAGCTGACGTGCCTGTATGTTCCCGCAACAATAATCGAAATACATTTTTGTTAGCAGAGATGAACTCCATGAAGGTTTCAACTGACGTGTGAATTACGCCGCCACCTGAAGCAATTCTACGGCGAGCCTGGCGCATTAACTGGCGAAGAGCTAACCCAGCTTCATCCACCAGCGTGAGCCCTAATTCATCCATGTCTTTAAAGTGTCGGTAGAAGGACGTTGGCGCAATGCCTGCTTCTCGAGCAACTTCACGTAAACTAATAGCAGACAAACTGCGATTTTCATCCAGTAATAGGAATGCCGCATGAATGATATTTTGGCGGGTTTTAAGCTTTTGTTCCTGACGAGTCACAATAGTACCAGTTTGTTAGTCTTCACTAGTCTATCGCATGAGTGCCTATGGGGAGAAGCTTAAATTAATTCGGCTCTAGGCATAAACGCTATTAGCACTTACTCATTATTATCTCCATAGCGTTTTATAGTAACTGTTGTTACTGTACATTCAACTCTTAACAAGTTGTTAACTATGTAGCCGCTATTCTCCTGTAAGGCATTACTGGGACTTTATCAGAGTGAATAGCCAGAATTAATTTATCTCATTATTTCCTGTGGGAATGATGGACTATGGGGTTATAGGACTATCGGCCTACATGAACAAAAATAGCTGACCCAATAATGAAAAAAAGTATTCAGCCCTACGTGCTACGGTTCATTTCGAGTAACACGCTACTAAGTATTAAACGCCGCTATTATACTTGTGCACGCTTTTTTAAGCGTGGTGTACCTAAATTAGAAATTTTCATAAAAGTAGATGACCCCTACTCATTCCTACTTGTTCAAGCATTACCGACACTCGAAAAAAAGTATCGCGTAGCCATTACAGCTCGCGTCATTATCAATTCAGATCCCGTGATGTTTCCTGAATTAACTATGTGGAATAAGCATTCAATTAATGATGCGATGCATTTAGCCAACGTTTACCATCTTCATTTTCCGTGCTCTGCTACTGAGATTACCCACGAAGCTCGCTCAGTTTTTACTGCGTCCTGTGCCGTTCAGCAAAAAATAGATGAAGGCGCTTCATGGACAGGCATTGCTGAATTGCTACTTGCCTATTGGAAAGGTGACCATATTGATGCCTCGTCTAGCATTGATGAGGCGGCATTGGAAAAACGCTTTGAAGCACACCTACATCAGCTTTCCTCGAAAGGTCACTATCTGCCCGCCACGATTTTTTACGATGGTGAATGGTATTGGGGTGTAGATAGGCTTGATCACTTAGAACGTCGACTTATTGATGAAGGCTATGGCATACAACCCAACCCTCAAATCGAATTTGATAAAACCTATACTTCGCTATTACAGCCTCTCAACTTTACTCAAGAGAAGGAAAAATACAGTGAGCCCTTAACCCTGTTTTGGTCTGCCCGTAGCCCCTATTCTTATATTGCGTTGCTGCAGGCCGTAAAACTAACCACACACTATGGCATCCCCATTGAAGTAAAACCTGTATTGCCGATGATGATGCGTGGGTTATATGTTCCCCCTAAAAAAGCCATTTATATTTTTCTAGACACAAAACGCGAGGCACAGAAACTGGGGATTAATTATGGGTTTCTAGCTGATCCGTTAGGTGAAGGTGTAGAGCGATGCTATGCGTTGCTAGCCTATGCTCGGGCGAATAATAAATACCTAGATTATTTACTCTCGTTTGCGAAGTCGGTAAATGCACACGGTGTTAGAGCAGATACAGACAGCGGAATGGAAAAAATAGTAGAAGACGCTGGGCTATCTTGGCAGGAGGCAAAGCGACACTTAGCCAATACTGACTGGAAAAATGAGGTCACTGCAAACCAATCGGACATTTACCAAAACGGCAGCTGGGGTGTGCCCGTTTTCAGATATAAAGATATTCAGGTATGGGGCCAAGATAGGTTATTCGTTATAGAAGATGTCATTCGACAAAACCTTACCCTGCATAAAGTAGCCCCTATTGATAAAGCAATGCATGACATTCGCCAAGCAGTAGGTAGTTCACAAGATGAATGAAGTGGACAATTAAACTAACTGGCACCAGGTAGAGTTCAACAATATGAAGCAATCGTTATGACGCAATCCTCACGAAGCAAAATACTGTAAGACTGCCAGATATGGGTCACAGTCCCCAACTTGAAGCGGCTACCGATATTAGTAATTCAATAATTTCCTTTATAAACAGCGATAAGGCTCCCTAAGCATAAAGTGTAGTAGGCAATTTCTTGAAGCTTACTATAATTAAAGTTTACACACGTAAGCAGAACTTCTGTCCATTCTGCTTGCCTGATGAGCAATAAAACGATAAATTAGCGCACAGTTGTAAGCTGAGTTGTAGAAAATGAAAAAACCACCTCTTATCCTGACGAATGTCTTAGTGTTCATAATTACCGGCGCCATCGCCTTTATTGGCGTACCTGTATGGGTTATCAATCATGGAATTGATTGGGCCGAAATAGGCACTGCGATCTTCTTATTTTATTTCACTGGTATGTCAATTACTGCCGGTTACCATCGTCTTTGGTCACATAAAACCTATGATGCGAATATTGTCGTGCGCGTAATACTTGCCATCGGCGGCGCAATGGCATTGCAAAATAGTATTTTGCACTGGAGCTCAGATCATAGAATTCACCACCGTCACGTAGATGACAACGACAAAGACCCTTATTCAGCAAAGCGCGGTTTGTGGTTTGCACACATTGGTTGGATGCTTCGCGAGTATCAAGAAAAGCGATATGACGACTACAGAAACTGTAAAGACTTGCAGAAAGATAAAGTGGTTATGTGGCAACACAACTACTACCTGCCAATCGTTCTTGCTGCTAACTTTGGCGTTACTGGCTTTTTGGGCTGGTTAAATGGCGACATCCTAGGCATGATTTTAGTGGCTGGTGTACTACGCTTAGTACTTGTTCACCATGTTACTTTCTTCATTAATTCCCTCGCGCACTTCTGGGGAAACCAGCCGTATACTGATGCAAATACGGCCAGAGATAACGGTGTACTAGCATTCTTCACTTTCGGCGAGGGTTATCATAACTACCACCATATTTTTGAATACGACTATCGTAACGGTATTCGTTGGTATCAGTTTGATCCAACAAAATGGTTAATCCGCGGGCTTTCTTACGTGGGGCTTACGCACAACCTGCGTCGTGTACCTGAAGAGCGTATTGAAAAAGCGAGAGCGGCGATGCAACTGCAACGTGCTAGCGAACAGGTCTCTGTATTACCGAATGCAGAAGAGCTCATGCACACCATTGAGCAAGAGTATGAGCTACTTATGCAACGTATGTCTGATTACTACGCGGCGAAAAAGCGTTTGATGAAAGTAAAACAAAAATCACTCAAACGTACCATAGAAGGCTTAGAGCTTACCTATAAGTATAAAGAGCTTAAGCATGCGTTCGCTGTACAAAAAGAAAAGTGGCTTCAGTTACAGAGTCTATCGCTTCAAGCCGCATAAATTGTTGGCTCCAGCTTAGGGACTACTGACATTTGATGTACAGTAAAGGTCCACACCCTCTATACTATTTTAAAAACCCACATGCGCTTTGCTCATGTGGGTTTTGTTTATTTGGCGATTAGCACTAGAGTTAGAGTTACAAACCCAGTAACGTAGAATATTAGTCATTGTTATTTTACGACAAGCGCGGCCACTCAAAAATAGGATGTAGTTATGGCGACAAAGCAAAAAGATAAACCAGCAACCCCTTCTTACCAATACGATGCCATTGTTATAGGTACAGGACCTGGAGGCGAAGGTGTAGCCATGCAATTGGCTAAAGCTGGCAAAAAAGTCGCCGTAATAGAAAGGTACGAAGCCGTGGGAGGTGGGTGTACGCATTGGGGCACTATTCCATCTAAAGCGTTAAGGCATTCAGTAAGCCGCTTAATTGAATATAATAGCTCTCCCCTTTTTGCTGATAACCATGTAAGCAGAAGCCTCACATTTGCAGAAATAATGCGTCATGCCAGTGGGGTCGTAAAAAGTCAGACTCGTCTTAGATCGTCATTTTATGATAGAAACCGCGTTAACTTGTATCATGGTGAAGCCAGTTTCCTTGATGCCAACACCTTACAAATTGTCCGTGATGATGGTTCGAAAGATATTTTAACAGCAGCACAGATTGCAATCGCTACTGGCTCTCGCCCTTACACGCCACCCGATATCGATTTTGGTCACCCTCGTATTTATAACTCCGACACGATTTTATCTCTTGATCACGATCCTAAATCCATCATTATTTACGGCGCTGGGGTTATTGGATCGGAATATGCCAGTATCTTTCGCGGCATGGGCGTAAAAGTTGACCTCGTGAATATGCGAGACAGACTTCTGTCTTTCCTTGATACCGAAATTTCAGATGCGCTAAGTTACCACCTTTGGAACAACGGCGTACTTATTAGGCATAACGAAACTTATAAGTCGGTGGAAGGTAAAGAAGACAGCGTAGTGTTGAACTTAGAGTCTGGTAAACGAATGAAAGCTGATTGCTTGTTATTTGCCAACGGTCGTACCGGTAACACTGACATGCTGGGTTTAGAAGCCATTGGCTTAAAAGCAGATAATCGCGGGCAACTCAGTGTGAATGAGAAATACCAAACCCAAGTAGATAACGTTTTCGCTGTAGGGGATGTTATCGGATACCCAAGCTTGGCGTCTGCCGCATACAATCAGGGCCGATTTGCCGCTGAAGCCATGTTAGGGGCAACCACACACACCGCATTAGTGGCTGACATTCCCACTGGCATTTATACCATTCCAGAGATTAGTTCGGTGGGTAAAACAGAACAAGAGCTTACCGCCGCAAAAGTGCCTTACGAAGTGGGTAGAGCCCAGTTTAAGCATTTGGCTCGTGCGCAGATTGCGTCAACACAGGTGGGTAGCTTAAAAATTCTGTTTCACAGAGAAACGAAGAAAGTTTTAGGTATTCATTGTTTTGGAGAACGTGCATCTGAAATTGTGCACATTGGGCAGGCGATTATGCAGCAAAAAGGCGAAGGAAATACCATCGACTACTTTGTTAATACAACCTTTAATTATCCCACCATGGCCGAAGCTTATCGCGTAGCAGCAATAAATGGACTAAATAGGATATTTTAAGGAAATTTGGGCACAAAAAAACCGGCACTTGATGCCGGTTTTTTTTAGTGCGATTAATCTCGGTTTGCAGCCAGAGTATTTAGCGCTGAAAGCGCATCTCTATGTGCTACGATATCGATCTGCATCTTTTCTTGGTCGAATGTCATTGTTGCAATTGCGTAGTCTCCAAGACTTTCGCTGGCAACGTTGACCAAATCAGTTTGTGCATCACGGAAATGAATGTTGTTGTTGATGTTCTCAGCTATACATTCATTATTCAATTCGAACGATTTTGCGTCCATACAATCGAAAAGCTGGTTTTCGCCAGAGCCCGCATGCGCAATACCAAAGACGGACATTAAGGTTAATCCTAGTACTACTTTACGCATGGTTTTTCTCCTGTTCAGCAGTTCATTACTGCGATGATCCAATAATAATGTATATACGTTTTAATGTCAAATCGGATCACGTAAATATGACAGCAATATTACAAAGTGAAATATTATGAGAAATTTGCCAATTATTTTTGAGGATTTAGTAAAAGAGGCGAAACAGTGTTCATTGTGTATTGAACACCTTCCCTATGGCGTGAACCCAATTTTCTCAATTGGGCCACAGGCAAAAGTTGTGCTAATTGGTCAAGCGCCCGGCCTGATCGCACATCAAAACACAAAAGCCTTCAGCGATAAAAGTGGTGAAAGGCTAAGGCAGTGGTTACACATCGATACTACAACGTTTTATGATGAAAACAAATTAGCCATTATGCCTATGGGGTTTTGCTTTCCAGGCTACAAAAATGGGGCCGATGCGCCGCCTAGAAAAGAATGCGCGCCCACTTGGCACGAGAAGATGTTACACGCCATTCAACCAGAATTAATTCTACTTGTCGGTAGATATGCTCAGCAATACTACTTACCTAAGTACCGAACATTAACAGACGCTATAAAGAACAATTGTGACGAGAAGTTTGCTGTGCTGCCCCACCCGTCTGGTAGAAACAACCGCTGGCTTGCACAGCATCCTTGGTTTGAAACTGAATATTTACCCCACGTGGTAGAGCGCTTAACACCACTACTTGAGTGAAACGTTAGTTCACGTCTTTTTGGGACACGAGGTAATCCATCAATTCATTAAATGGCATGGGTTTAGCATAAAAGAAGCCTTGCGCTTCATTACATCCTAATTCAATCATATACTCAGCTTGCTCTTTGGTTTCAATCCCTTCAGCAATAGTGAGTAGCCCTAGTTTGTTTCCTAAGGTAACAATAGTCTCAGCAAGCACAGCGCTTTTACCGGGCTCAATATCACGAATAAACGAGCGATCTACTTTAAGCCTGTCTAATGGAAGTTGCTGCAAGTAACTCATAGACGAAAACCCCGTACCGAAGTCGTCTATTGCTATGGCAACACCATGCTCTTTTAACGTTCTAAGAGCATCTATCACAATTTGCGGTTCATCCATCACCACGCTTTCTGTTATTTCTAACTCGAGTAAACTTGGATCGCATTTAGATGTGCTAATAGTGCCAAGCACTTTATTAACAAACGACCTATCTCTAAACTGAGGCATTGATATATTTACCGCCACCCTTAAGTCGCCGAAGTTTGCCTCTTTTAAATCTCTCAATCGGTGGCAGGCTTCTTCAAGAACCCATTCACCAATATCAACAATAAGACCTGAATACTCTGCCAGAGGCACAAACACCGCGGGGGAAATATAGCCGTTGTTCCCATCAGGCCAACGTAGCAAACCTTCCATGCCAACGACTTTTTCACTGACCAAATCTACTTGCGGTTGGAACCACAACTCTAGCTTACGTGCCATGAAGTCGCTGCGTAAGCGGCGTATCATTTCTAGGCGCCACGTGGTTTTGTCTTCAATATCTTTAGCAAAATACTCGAAGTTGTCGCTTATGTTCTTTTTCGCGCGATTTAGGGCAATATTAATGCGCTTTAAAATTTCTAAGCCAATATTTCGTTTGTCATCGAGTTGACATAGCCCCATCGTCACGCTGACAGGCAAGGTGTGGTCGCTCACCTTAAACGACGATTGAAACAATGAATTAATATTGTCGGGGTTAACCACACTCGAAGGGCCAATAAGCCCAAACACATCCGCGCCAATGCGCCCAATTTTAACTGAGTCATCGAAGCACGCTTGAAACCTATCACTGATAGCACGCAATAGCTCATTTCCAGCTTCTTGGCCTAAACCATCGTTGATGTCTGAAAAATGATTTACATCAATAAGCGCAACTGAGCAGTTTTCGCAGGCAAAAATATGCGGCTTATCGAGCATATTGATAAATTCATTACGATTGGGAAGTCTCGTAAGCCAATCCCTAAAGGCTGCGTTTCTTAGTTGGTGAAACAAGTTTACGTTTTCGTAGCCTACCGAAATACTGGATAAAAACACTTCTAACAAGCTTTTATCTAGGTTAGTAATTTCACTTACCATATTTACGTAAACTGCCGCTTCAAACCCAGAACGGTTTATATACAGCACAGATGAATCAGATTCGAAAATATGACGTTTAAGGCGAAGACAGCGACCTACTTGCTCGACAATTTCACTGTTATTAATGTTATCGATAGACTCATTAATAAAAGAAGCATATTCGCCTGCGGCCCCTAAGATATACACACCGTTGTCGTCTTTATCGAGAACCGAACCAGCTCTAGCACAAACAAGGCCCTCAGCATCTAATCCAATCAACGAGCTAATTTGAGTAACAACCCCTTCGCAAAACCCTTTTACCGAATGCTCTTCAAATAAATTGGCCGACGATGTAATGATTTTTTCTAAACCAATACGGTTTTGATTGATTGTCATTATTTGCTGATAAGAGCGCAGAGAAGAGATAACCGTCGTCATCAGTTTGGCGCGGGTAAGCTCTGTCTTTGTTTTGTAATCGTTAATGTCGTAAAGCTTAATCACCTCTTCTTCAGGTGCATAACCAGGTTGCCCTGTTCTTAAAACAATACGTGGTTCGGTTAGCCCCATGGATTCCCGGATATAACGCACTACATCGAAACCGGCGTCATCAGTTTCCATGACAACATCCAATAAAATGATAGCTATCGTTTTACCGTAATCGTGCAGAAGTGTTTTGGCTTCTTTAGCCGAATAAGCATGAAGGAAATTAAGTTTTCTATCATTAACAATAAGGTCGGAGAGTGCGAGTCGCGTAACGGTATGAATTTCCTCATCGTCATCGACAATAAGAATATTCCATTCTTTATAAAAAGTAGTATCGATATCAGAACTTCCATCATCATCTAAGAAGATAAGTTCATCGTTATCGTAATCCGTTGCCGACATAACTGCTTATACCCTCGTCACTGATTCATACATACTTTTTTGCCTGTATGCTGTTTATCAGAATTGCTAAATCGATACTGCAATGCAATAGTGGTAACCTATTGTTCATGCTTTGAATGGCAATCTACATATTAAAATGAAGATAACCCCTGATCCTTATACTAGTTCACTTCCTAAGACCAAGCGCCCTACTGAACCAACGCCGGCTAGCCGTAACGACAATCCAAACCAAAGTGCGACTCAAAATGTGCAACAAGATACACCGACGCATTTTGTACGGCAAAAGATACTCTCTTGGTTCTCTCGTGTCGGCATTTCTCCTTCAATGGCGAAAGATCCTAAAAGCCAACGCAACACGTTAGAACGAAGAAAGCAGATAATAGAATTACAAAAAGCTGCAAACCTCCAAGCTGTATTAAATATAGCACTAAATGTCAACATAACCGAATCTGAAAACGATGGACTTGATCCAGATTGGTTTTTTGCCTTCAGCAACATGGCAGAAGAGATCCACAGCCCGGGAATGCAGGGACTTTGGGGCAAAATTTTTGCCGTTGAGGTAAGTAAACCCGGCAGCTTTTCTCTTCGTAGCTTACAAATGCTGAAATTGCTTACTCACAGAGACGCAAAAGTATTTGCGAAGGCTGTCAGTATTGCCAGTAGACGGCAACACGATACTATCCCTCGTATATTAGTCGGCTTTCATAGAAAAAAAGGCATACTGTCTTTTTTCAAACGTGCGGTGCCGGAACAGCTCAACTTAGCCTCTGTCGGCCTTTCCTACCCCGATTTGCTGGCCCTTCAAGATATGAAGCTACTTTATGCTAGCGAGATAGAAAGCGGTGAATATACAGAAGGCCAACAAACAAGATGGCGCTGTGGTGCCGAGCAGTTCACATTAGAAAGCAAGCAGCCAGGTGTGGCCTTAGTATATTTTAAGTTTACCGCGGTAGGTGGCGAACTTTATAAGCTCGTACCAAGAAAACAAAACCCTACTTACCTATCGGCTCTTAAGGACGTATTAAGCGAAGTCTTCAATATTCATTAACCCGTCGTATTAGCACCGCTTTTTTTCAGACCTGCTTTTCATCTAGCGGTTTCTGTATGCTAGACGAGCGGGTGACAGCTTAAATACCGTCACCAAACTCGTGCAATCCACACTCTCGCTTAAGCCCGAAGAAACGAGTATCTTGTTCACTCATGCCTTCTTGCAATGATTGCGTGGTATGCCAATCGCCAATAGATACATAGCCTTCATCCCACAAAGGATGATAAGACAGACCATGCTCTTTCAAATAGTAGTGCAGATCTTTGTTGCTCCAATCAATAATAGGATAGAGCTTAAACTGACTGCCTACCTTTTGAAGCACAGGTAATTTGCCGCGGGTATCAGATTGGCTGCGGCGTAAACCGGCAAACCATGTACCTGCGTTAAGTTCTTTCAAAGCACGCTGCATAGGTTCAACCTTGTTCATTCGGTTGTACTGCTCAATGCCTTCAACACCTTGTTCCCACAATCGACCAAAGCGAGCTTCTTGCCACGCAGATGAAATATCTGCGTTATACACGTGCAAGTTTAGATTCAATGCGTCTTTCAGCTCGTCAATAAACTTGTAAGTTTCAGGAAACAAATAGCCAGTATCCGTTAATACCACAGGGATATCTGGCTTAGCTTGAGTAAGCATGTGAAGCATAACCGCAGATTGAGCACCAAAGCTTGATGACACAATGTGACTGTCAGGTAAGTTTTCAAGCGCCCACGCAACGCGGGCTTGAGCACTCATCTCTTCTAGTTCAACATTGATATCGGCAAGGGCTTCCTTGCTGATATCAAATGCTAACGGACTGCTATTAATTAGCGTCGAATTACTCATAAAAGTCTCTAGCTGAATCGACAACGGGCGCGACAATTTCAGCGCGAATAACATAATCACCGAACGATTCGTTACCGCTACGCTCTTTCGCCCACTTGCCAATTAATGAATCAAGTTCGGCCATAATTTCTTCTTCACTGATGTTTTCACGATACATCTTAGGAATACGGGTTCCTTCACGATCGCCACCTAAGTGGAAGTTATATTTACCTGGGCCTTTACCCACTAAACCAACTTCGGCCAACATGGCACGACCACACCCATTCGGGCAGCCCGTTACACGGAAAATAATACTGTCGTCCGCTAAACCATGCTTCGCTAGCAAACCTTCAAGTTCCGTTACCGCATCAGGCAAATAGCGCTCTGCTTCTGCCATTGCTAATGGGCAGGTTGGCAAGGCAACACAAGCCATAGAATCAAGACGCTGATTTGAAGTCTCTGGCGCAATAAGTCCGTGCTCACGGGCCAAGGCTTCAATCTTTTCTTTATCTTCTGCTGGTACACCCGCAACAATCAGGTTTTGATTCGCGGTTAAGCGGAAGTCGCCAGTATGAATTTTTGCAATTTCAGCACACCCTGTTTTCAAGGTTTTGCCCGGATAATCTAAAATTCGGCCGTTTTCAATAAATAACGTTAAGTGGTATTTACCGTCAATACCTTCAACCCAACCGAAGCTATCGCCACGGGTTGTGAATTCATATGGACGAGTGTCGCCAAAGGTCACGCCTGCACGCTTCTCTACTTCGGCTTTAAAGTTATCTACGCCAACTCGTTCTAACGTGTATTTGGTTTTAGCGTTTTTACGGTTAACACGGTTACCCCAATCACGCTGAGTAGTTACCACTGCTGCAGCTACGGCTAACGTGTCATCCAAACCAATAAAACCAAAGTCACTGGCTTTACGTGGGAAAGTGCTCTTATCGCCATGTGTCATGGCAAGGCCACCGCCTACTAGTACGTTAAAACCAATAAGCTTGCCGTTTTCGGCAATAGCTACAAAGTTAAGATCGTTCGCGTGAACATCTACATCGTTTTGTGGTGGAATAACCACGGTGGTTTTAAACTTACGGGGTAAGTAATTGTCACCTAATATTGGCTCTACTGGCTTTTCAGTAGTTTCTACTCTTTCACCGTCTAACCAAATTTCAGCATAAGCACGGGTTTTTGGAAGTAAGTGCTCGCTTATCTTCTTAGCCCATTCATAGGCCTCAACGTGCAAAGCAGACTCAACCGGATTAGAGGTACAAAGTACGTTTCGGTTTACGTCACCAGCGGTGGCAATAGAGTCGATTCCTGCTTTATTCAGCATTTGGTGCATCGACTTGATTTTCGGCTTTAATACACCGTGAAACTGGAACGTTTGACGGGTAGTAAGACGAATGCTGCCGTACATAGTGTGATCGGCGGCAAACTTGTCGATAGCTAACCATTGGTCAGGGGTAATCACGCCACCCGGTAAACGGGCACGTAGCATTACGTTGTGCAATGGCTCTAGTTTTTGCTTAGCACGCTCGGCGCGAATATCACGATCGTCTTGCTGATACATACCGTGGAAGCGTATAAGTTGGAAGTTATCTGCCGTGAACCCACCGGTTAAATCGTCTTTTAAATCGGTTTCGATTGTGCCGCGTAAGTTATTACTTTCACGCTTTAAGCGCTCGTTGTCAGCCAGTTTGCCCTCAACGATAAATGGTGATTTTTCATTGCTCATTAATAGACATCCTTCTGGTAACGTTTCGCTTTGCGTAATTCAACTAAGTACGCTTTAGCATCGGCTTCTGATTTTTCGCCGTACTGTTGCACAATACTAATCAGTGCATTTTCCACATCTTTTGCCATGTAGGTTGCATCGCCACACACATAAAAATGTGCACCTTGCTGAAGCCATTCGTACACTTCTTTACCATGCTCAAGCAAACGGTGTTGCACATAAACTTTCTCTTCTTGGTCGCGAGAGAAAGCCAAAGTAATCTTATCTAGTAGGCCGTCTTTCACGTAGCCTTGCCATTCCACTTGATACAAGAAGTCTTGGGTGAAATGCGGGTTACCGAAGAACAACCAGTTCTTACCTTCAGCCTCTTGAGCATCACGCTCTTGCATAAAGGCTCTGAAAGGGGCAATACCCGTACCTGGGCCAACCATGATAACCGGTGTATTTCCATCTTCAGGTAAACGGAAGTGATCGTTGTTTTCAACAAACACGTCTACTTCACCGTTTTCTTCTAAATATTCACATAAGAAACCAGATGCCCCGCCTTGGTGGCGATGACCAAAGGCTTCATAGTCTACGTGAGCTACCGTTAGGTGAACTTCGTCTTCAACTTCGGTTTGGCTAGACGCAATAGAGTATAAGCGCGGTGTTAGCGGTCGAAACGCTTCTACTAGTTGCTGAGCAGTTATACTGCCCGGATGGTCACGCACAATATCAATCAATTGACGCTCGGCCATGTAAGTGCGCAGTTTTGCTTTATCTTCCATCATCGCTGCCAAGCTTTCAGAGCCGGTAGCTACTTGATAGGCTTTAATGAAGTTAGGATAGCTAAGCGTAAGCTCAAGCTTGCTGGTTAATGCTTCTCGCAACGTCAGCGTTGCATCAGCAACCTTCACTTCTGCATCGCCATCAAGAGAAAGTGTATCTATGAACGCATTAACAAGACTTGGCGCGTTTTTAAACCACACGCCTAATGCATCACCCGCTTTGTAGGTAATACCAGAATCTTCAAGGCTAATTTCAATATGGCGAATGTCTTTTACTGAATCACGACCAGTAATTTTTTGAGCATCAAGCAAGGTTGCCGTAAACGGCGCTTTTTTGGTATACGCTTGTTCAGGTGCGCCTTGCACGGCTGAGCCAGTTTGCACTGCTTGGGCAACAGGCGCTGACGCTGTAAAGTCATCTTTAAGAGAAGCGATTAAGTCATTCAGCCACGCCTCAGCTTGCGCTTCATAATCAACATCGCAATCGGCACGGGCCACTAGCTCGGTACCACCAAGTTTGCCTAAGCGTTCATCGAAGTCTTTGCCCGTTTGACAGAAGAATTCGTAACTACTATCACCTAATCCTAACACCGCATACTTGGTGCTGCTTAACTTAGGTGCTTTCTTGCCGCTAACAAACTCATGCAACTCGATGGCATCATCTGGCGCATCGCCTTCACCATGGGTGCTAACAAAAAGCGCAACATGGGTTTCAGCTTTAAGCGAACGAGGCTTGTAATCTGCCATGCTAACTAACTTAGAGTTAAAGCCCGCTTCTTCCGCTTTAGCCTGACACTGTTGAGCCACGCCTTTCGCATTACCGGTTTGTGAACCGAATAAAATGGTAAGCGTGGGAGCATCAGTCTGCGCTGGTGCTACTGCACCGGCTGCAGTTGGCGCAACGGCGCCGCCTTGTGCTGCGGCCATACCGGCAGCATAGCCACTGATCCAAGTCAGTTGGTCGCGGTTTAACCCAGATATCGCTTGGGTAATTGCATTGAACTGTTGTTCGTTTAGTACGGCACCAGTAGCCGATGGATTGTTCGATTGTTGTGACATAATTCTTTAGCCTTAATTCGATGGGCATAAGGCTAACGGCTTTCTAGAAGAAGAGAAAAGAATAAATGAGACTTTTTTATTACTGAAAGTGATTAAGAGTGTGTTTTGGAGTATAAACACGCTATTTTCGATGATAACACTACCAGTAAAGTTGATTTTTGGTAGCTTCCCTAAAAAAATTTTAGATATCAGCGCCTAAAATTAAGCACAAACCTAAAGTGTTTTAAGCAAATTTTAAGGTGTAAGCTAACTTTCTGAAGGAAAAGAAAAAGCACCTAAGCAATTAATAAATAAAGGGCTTTATGCTTAAATTCACAAAGACTAGCATGTGGAAATATGTTGTAATCAATCAAATTTTCTAATTGCTACATTATGTCCCAACTTCCGTTTTTTAGATCAACCACTTCGTTAATCATTCTGTTCTTTCTTAGCGCAATTTCATCTAGTCATGACAACACATTTAAGCACTCAGATGTGCCATTGAATCAAGAGCGGCACAAAGATGACATTGAGGAACAAAAACATGACGAGCATGCAGAGCACGACGAACATCCTCTACTTTTACCTAGCCGAGCGGCTAGTGGGCAGTGGACTACTGATATATGGTCTCGCAACGATGGCTTCATTGCCAATGCAGGAATAAGAGTTAAATTTGGCCACTAGTGCAATAGTACTAATATAAAAAAGCAAAAAAACCGACACATGTCGGTTTTTTTGTTTATCAGATAGATGTCGGCAACAATTAGAAGTGGACTTCTAACCCTGCAAACGCGCCATCAAATTCCATATCTGCATAGATATCGTCAAGATCTTCAATATCCACCGTCACTTTGCGATAGCCCACCTGAAGGGTCATATCAACCGCGAGACTTTCTATAAATGAGTAAGTCACTGCTACTTGGTAATCGCTTAGTTCGTGATCGTCAAACGACAAGTAGCTACCTTCAGCGTAAGCCGCTAACCCCGTAAACGGCAAGCCTACTTGTACTTTCGAATACAGCATTGGTACAACACCAGAAAAATCACCTGAGCCCTGTGTGTCGCTAGCGGTATCGTAAACTGAGAACGCGCCGTCGATATACTTGGCATTTAAACCTACATCGAAGCTAATTAAATCGTTATCGAACAGTTCGTAATACAAAATAATGTCTGTAGCGTCTAACTCAACAATGGTGTCCACTTGACTATCGGCAGTGTACAAATCGCCATCGAAGGTAAAGTTAGTATTTAGCGTAGTCGTGCCCGAGTTATCAAGGGTGGTATGCCCTATCTTCACGTTAGGCACAAATGGCAACGGGTGCTCAAATGCAACGTATAACGCAGTATTTGTTTCATCATCAAAATTGAAATCAGCAGTAGACGAACTATCGGCGAAACCACCTGTTGTATCCGTCTGCCAAACATGTGCACCTGCGTACACTCCTGCAATTGTGTCTGCATGCGAAGATGCGGAGAAAAGAGCACAACCCACTAGGGTTGCCAATAGACACTTTTTCATTTGTTATCCTTGACTGAGAAGTTCTGAAAGTTCAATTAAAGCAGCGTTAGCGCGAGAAATATAGTTCGCCATCACTAAAGAATGGTTAGCCAGCATACCAAAGCCACTGCCATTTAGAATAACAGGACTGAACACAGACTGCTGAGTTGCTTCAAGCTCACGAATTATCTGCTGTAAGCTAACCAATGCGTTTTTATCTTCTAATACATCGTAGAATTCAACTTCTACCGCTTTAAGAAAGTGTAGTAGCGCCCACGTCGCGCCGCGCGCTTCATGGAAATTATTGTCTAGCTTAAACCAACTGGTTTTAACCGTACGCTGCTGCGCTACCGAGGTAGATTGCTTCGCTTTCGAATCGCCCGCTAAATCTGTATTAATTCTTGCAGAACCAACACTGGCACTTAACCGCTGAGAATAGCTGCCTAAACGCTTTTCAACTTGCTTAAGCCACTCACGTAAATTATCAGCACGAGTATAAAATTGACTGTCAGAATTTTGCGGGTTCGCAAGCTGATCGCGATAAAGTTTTAGAAGCTCTATGCCGTCTCGGTAACTAGACTCAGACGACGGAAACATCCAGCTCTTATGATCCATATTAAATTTAGGATGCGCTTTAGTCAGATAAGGGTTTTCTAACGATTGAGATTGCGAACGGCTAAAGTCTTTACGCATAGAAAGCGCAAGGTCTCGAATCATTTCCAGCGCGCCAAATTCGAAAGACGGCATATTATCTAAGAAAACACCCGGCGGCATTACATCATTCGACAGGTAACCACCCGGTTTATCTAGCAAGGTTTCAGAGACATCAATCATAGTTGCAGTAAGCGTATAGCCGGCCACGTCTTCTGGATTAATATTTTGTGCTTGTTGCGCCACCCGCTTTTTAACGTCGTAGGCGTCTGGTGCCATGCTCCAGTACAGACCTATTAACCAAAAAATCAGAAACAACACTGCAATGACAATGGCTACTCGTTTTGTGCTAATTGATTTTCTCATATCAATGCCAACCTTCCTTTCAAATGACACAAAGCCGGACTTAACCGGCAATGTATAACTAATTATAAATACGCGAGAATTACTAAACCTTTATGACGGTTGCAGTTATATCACCATTTAACGGCCTAATAACACAACTTAAATAAACTTATAATCATCATACAGGACGATTTAGGTGTTGATCACGCTTGGATTTGTCCTTAAATGCATAGATAAGTATAGCTAAAACAACGATTGGCCAAAACGCGCCAATACCTGCAGCAAGTAATGCTAAGAACACCGCACCAGCAGCCAACAATAGCGTGCCAAGAACACTGACTGCCACGACAAAACCGACTACCGCTAACAGAACCCCTATCACAGATAGTGCAGCAAGGTTTTCCCAAGGACTAAGTAATTCATCTGACATTACGATATGCATACCAAACCAGTCGTCAATAACACCGCCTAAACAATTAACCAAGATCACAGCTAACACAATAGCGATAAGAAAGTTTTTCATTACACTGCCCTTGGCAATAGCATGACTGCCGCGAAATAAGAGACTACGGCGATAGCTGGCATAAAGATAAGCGCCGTTGCTGCGCCAACGCGAACCCAAATTGGATCTACCTCTAAGTGCCGTGCAACGCCTGCGCAAACACCTGAAATAACCGCGCTGTCTAAATCTCTATAAATACGTTTTTGTGATGGCATTTTCATTTTCATTTCCTCAATTCATTTCAGATTTACTTAGGGCTGTACGGTGAGAGTGCGCAGGTACTAGCCTACGCCGCACTCCACTTAATATTTACGCTACCTTTTTTTTCTTAAGCGCAGCCAGTTCATTCTCTATCGTTTCATCGGCTTCTAGGGCGTCGAACTCTGCGGCTAAAGAGCTAACACTGCCGCTATCCTTCGTTAGATCGTAGGCATCAACCTGCGCTTCTAGTGTGTCAATGCGCTGCTCGTAATGCTCAAAACGCATCATGGCATCATCGATTTTGTTGCTGTTATCCACGCTTTTTACTTTAAGGCGCGTTTCTAACGTTTGTTTGCGGCTAACAAGCGACTTTTGCTTTTGCTTCGCTTCATTTAGCTTGCTATTTAAACGGCCTGTATCAACCTGAATCTTTTCGATAATTTCAGCCAGTTGTACCTGCTGTTGCTCTAGCTGACTTAGCTTGGCAACATATTTCTGCTTTTCTACCAACGCGGCTTTAGCCAAACCTTCTTTGTCGTTATTCATGGCAAGCTGCGCTTTATCCTGCCAACCGTTGATATCTTTTTCTGCTGAAGCCATATGGCGAGCTAAGGTTTTCTGGTCGGCTAAGTAACGTGCTGCATCAGTGCGTACTTCAACCAAGGTCTCTTCCATTTCTTGGATAATTAGACGAATGATTTTTTCAGGATCTTCAGCCTTATCTAGCATGGCGTTTAAGTTTGATTGCACAATGTCATTTATTCTTGAAAACATACCCATTGTTATTGCTCCGTTTCAGTGTGATTAATAACGTAGACTAGGCAGTGGCCATGCTACGGTTGGCGATTAACTATGCTGACACCAATCTTGTCGCTTACATCTCTTTGCTTATCAAATACATTACAATTGGCGTGCCAAATCAGTAAGGTGCTGTTTTTATTAATTAAAACTTAAAAATAAAAATAACTGGTGCTCCGCCGCTTTCCTATAAACCAACTTTTTAGCAAATTTAACCACTCACTATTCGTCAATTTAACCAGTGACAAAATCAGCGTTACGTTTAAAAATTAAGGCAAAAAAAAACGACCTTATTAGGTCGTTTTTCATAAATAGGGTAGAACCGTCGATGGCTTACTCAGCACTAGAGCTAGCTTTTTCAGTATCGGCAGTTGATGTTGCTGCGATATCGGTAACTTCTACTTTACCCGTTGTAGCTTCACCTTCTAACTCAAAGTGATATGCCGTATTCGCCACCGTTTGGTACACATTTGCTTTTACTTCGTTGGTAGTGATACTCACGGCGTGATCAACCATATTCGTCAATATTGACTGAAGGATTGATTCTTGCGCATTGGCGCCAGCGCTAAATAAAGTGATAGAAACGATTGATGCTGCTAAAAGTGAAGTTTTCATAATTTCCCTTGATGGTAATCACTGCAACAGCCCTTCGCTATTGCTTTGATTAATAGATAGCTAAACTCGTGCCATCTAGGAAAATTATAGGTAAGCTACTGAATTAATATAAGATATTAGAAATCACGACACCCGCGACATTTCGGCCACTTTTCGTACAACACCAAGGTTTGGTCAAATTAATTAATTCGCTTAGTGTATTTGACCACTCAGTACCTTACCGTTCATTTAAGAAATATTATTCGCCGCTTTTTGCGCATTGTAGTCATTGATTTCTTGCTGCGCTGACTCAACAGCTTCAAGCGCATTCATTAATAAATGAGGATCTGGAGACTTTCCGGTACCATTTTGGCTAAGATAACGACGCCATATACGCCCACCCGCTTGACCTTGATACAAGCCAAGCATATGCCTCGCTACGTGCCAAGGCTTGAAATAAGGGTCGTCTTGGCGCGCAATACACTTTTCTATATATTGCTGCATCTTTAATACGACATCGCGGCGGCTAATGGGTTGAACTGAATTATCGCCAAAAATTTCGGCATCAACGGTAGACAGAATATAAGGATTGGCATAAACCTCCCTTCCAATCATTACTCCATCTACATATTTTAACTGCTCTTGAGCATCAGCAAGCGATTTTATCCCCCCATTTATACTAATTGAGAGCTCTGGATGAGATTCTTTTAGCATATGTACTCTAGGGTAATTTAGCGGCGGAATATCTCTGTTTTCTTTTGGACTCAACCCTTGCAGCCAAGCTTTTCTTGCATGCACAATAAAAGTATCGCACCCAGCGGTAGCGACGATATCAATAAAACGAGCAAAATCTTTATACTCGTCCATGTCGTCAATACCAATGCGGCATTTTACGGTAACAGGTATATCAACTTCAGCCTGCATAGCTTTAACATTGTCAGCAACCACCTCAGGTTGCGCCATTAAACATGCGCCAAAGCTGCCATTTTTCACTCTATCAGAAGGGCAACCCACATTGATATTCACTTCATCGTAACCGCGTTCTTGGGCAAGTACTGCACATTTCGCCATATGCTCTGGGTTACTACCGCCAAGTTGCAGCGCTACAGGGTGTTCTTCTTGGTTAAATCCAAGGTAGTCGCCTTTGCCATAAATAATCGCGCCAGTAGTTACCATTTCGGTATAAAGCAATGAGTGCTTTGAGAGCAGCCGAAGAAAGTATCGACAATGGCTATCAGTCCAATCCAGCATTGGAGCGACAGAGAAGCGGCGGTCGAGAGTTTGAACGGTGGTATTCAATTTAAGCCTTTGTTTTGTATTGATAATATCTAATTTCTTGAGTAAAGACCAAGTGCGGTATTTATCCCTTTAATTCCTTATTTTCACTCTTTCGGGGGAACTGAAAAGCTTCTTCGGGGGAACTGCTTTTTTTATTAAGGAATAATTTGATGGCGCATTATAGCATTTCAAAGAGAGTTAGGAAAAATCAAACTGTTTACTGTGCGAGGGTTAGAAATAAAGAGTCTGGAGTAGTGACTTTTTCAACATCAAAAACTTTTCACAGTAAATCATCCGCCAGTAAATGGGCAAAAAACATGGTTCATAAAGTTGAACGGCAACTCATTGATATTGAAATGGGATTAGTTGATTGTACAGTCGGTGAACTTATTCAAAAATACCTAGACGCGAAGCAAAATAGTAATAAACCTATCGGTAGAACTGCCTTCTACACCCTACAAAATATAGCCAAAAGCACCTTTGGTAAAATGCTTGTCTCTAAGGTAAACGCCAACGACGTTGTTAGCTTCTGTCTTGAACGCAAAAAGTCTGACTCATCGCCTTCACCCTCTACTCTTTCGGTCGACGTTAGCTGTATTAGGAAAGTTTTTCGTGTGGGTAAAAGTATGTTTGGTATAAACGTTGACGATCGCCCAATCGTTAATGCTTACCCAGCGCTACACGACTTAAAGCTGATTTCGCGAAGTAACGAAAGAGAGCGTAGATTAGAAGAAAATGAGTTTGAAATACTCTTAGATGCACTTAAATTGAAACAACAGCATCACTGCTGTCTGATTCCTTACCACGACTTGTTTCTCATATCGATACTCACTTGTTGCCGGATAAGCGAAGTATGCAAACTCAAATGGCGAGATTTAGATATTAAGCAAAAGACAATTTTAGTGAGAGATAGAAAAAACCCGAACGGCAGCATCGGCAACCACTGCATTCTACCACTTCTCGGCGATGCGCTTGGTATCATATTAAGACAGCACCAGACTGACGAGCGCATATTCCCTTTCAATGCCCGCTCGATAACATCTGGCTTTCGGCGAACACGACAAAAGCTAAATATCCCCGATCTTCGCTATCACGACCTGCGGCGTGAAGGAGCAAGTCGACTGATTGAGATGGGTTATTCAGTCGAAGAGACAGCGCGGGTCACAGGACACCGCGACTTGAATGTGTTGTGGCGTGTTTACGTAAATATCAGACCCCAGCATTTTTTAGAGCGTAAAGCTGTTTAACCTGTCGGCTTCACTAGCACGTGGGACTGATCTTTTAAAAAACAGTTAGTTCATCGACGGCATTGATGCAAGTTAGAATAACTATATATCAAATAGATATAGTTCAAAAAGAGACCTATAATAGATTAAAAAGCATACGTCACGGCATTTATTGTAACAATAATTGCCGTGCGACTTCGTTATATATGCTGAATAAAACAATGTAAAACCTGGGATTTTAAAATCGAGAGTAAAAACACTCAAAAAAAATTGCCTAAACTGCCACCAAAACCGTGAAACAAAACTCACCGTTTCACAGAAAAGCGAAAATCTCAAACTATTGATTTTTATAATAAAGAATAAGAACATTGCGTAAACCAAAGACAATAATTCAGTTTAAATAATGTCAGCAATGCTTTTAGATAAGTTAGTTCAACACAATATTCGACCAGCGATTCGCTTTAAAAATAATAGGTACGTTTGTCGTTATAGAAACACTGAACATCAGATAGATAGAGAAGCTAAATTCGATTGCGAAAAAGACGCTATCGTGTGGCGGTCGAAGATGATTACCACATACGGAGTCATAAAAAACAAAGGCCCCGCCCAAAAAAACATTTTCTTGGAAGGAAATGAAAATGTAATCTCAGCCTCATCACAGTTCAAAGAGTACATTGCATTTTGGCTTAGAGCTATTCGCGATGTTCCCGTCAAACCCGCTACAAGTACCATCGCATGTCTAAAACACATGCTCAAATACGATATTGTTAGAACACCAGTCGATAAATTAAATTACTCAATTCTATATCACTACATGATGCAGCGTGCTCAATCTAGTACCACACCTACCGCCAGCACACTAAATATCGACATGTCTGCAATCAGTCGCGTTATTAGTGATGTTAATGCACAGCTTGATATCACGTTCGATGACAGCTCTCTACTAAAAGCTAGACGACTTCTCCGCAAAAACGGACTCATTAAAGCCTCTGGTGAAAAAGACCGAAGGCTAATGTCTGGTGAATGGAAGCGATTGCTACGGGAACTATATAAACATAAAAAATCTCAACAGCTAAGACGAGACTATACACTTATACTTCGACTATATATAAGTACAGCATTGCGCTGCTCAGAGCTTTTGTCTCTCACCTGGGGAGATATAGACTTTGAAAATTCGACAATAAACGTTGTTGTGCTCAAGCAAAGAGGAAAGCGCACAGGCTCAGTAAAATCATTGCCGATGCTTGATAAAACAAGACAACTTTTTTTAAAACTTCGCCCTAAAAACGCCTCTTTAAAAGATCCGGTTTTTCATATAAAAGCCAAAACTATGTCTACGAGCTTCACTAAAATAGCGAAAAGTGCAGGAATTGAAGGCCTGTCATTACACGACTTAAGAACTGAGGGCATTTGCCGTATGCTAGAGTTGGGGCTTTCTGTTGCGATCGTGGCATCTTTCACGGGTCATCGCGAACATTCAACTATTACGCGTATTTACACAAATTTGTGTGCCCACAGAGTTTCGAACAATTTAAATTTGATAACGCAAATTAATCGTATGCAAGCTGGGATGCTTTAGACCTTTCGAGATAGGCATCGACGGTCGACTATTTATATGTTTGCCTTACGCAGATTAAGCACACTTATTCTGCATTTACCCCTTTTATTGATCTATTAGTAAGTATGAAACAAAACAACGCTTTGTCCTTGCGACATGATAATGACATTAAAAGCCCTTGGCCTTGACAGATAGGCTCTAACACAGGAACTTAAACTCAGAACGTGATAACTTCAAAATCAAACAATGTACTATTCAAGCTGGGCAGGACTGATGAAAAGTTGTTGAATGACTCAGGCCGCGAAGCGTTCGACCGAAATAGTTGAAGGGTATAGAAATATGTCAAGATGGGATGAATATGATCGCATGCTGGAGCGTTTCGAGCAGGGTCGCAGAGATATTACTGAAAATAACGCTAGGGCTGCGCTAGCGCCTAATGATGATGTAATAGAAAATTGGAATAAAAAAGCCAATGAAGTCTTGTCTTTGGTAGAGGACGGAGTATTGCAGACTGACGAATGGTCAATTAATAGAGCCAACTGGGTGGAATTTAAAACGGGAAGCTTTCGCGGTAGAAGCCTTAATGTAAGCGACGTAATCTCCGAAAAAAGGGTTTTAACCTACTTATCGAATCATGGCTTAACGGTAACACCTAATGAAATTTCAGCGTTAATGAGTGACATCAGTAATCTAAACGCAGAAAAGACTAAAAAGTTTCTTAAACATTATATATCGCAGAGAAAGACATCGTCTCAAAACAAACACCCCGACGTAGTTCAAAGTCCGTCATCACGAACAACGAGCATTCATTACGATCACTTAGATCCAACTCAGCCCCGCAAAAAAGCGAGGTTATTCTCGAGAATCATAAACTATCTCTTTGGAAACTAAATTGTACGTTAGAGGAAGTAATTTGATTTAGCCTTAACTCAATCAAGTAGTCTTGACTACTTCAAGTTTATCAAACTCATTACCGTCAGGAGCTAAAATAATAGCCCTTCACTGCTTCCTTAGCAGTGTCCGAATAGTTAAAGCTTAATAATGACATTGTGACGCCCTCTTGCTTGTTGAGGGCTTCGATAATGCATTAATGAAAGATTCTCCTGTTGCAAATTTGTTCCTCTGCCAATAGTGAAGTTGTTGTTATCGCAATTCGTTAGCAAATTAAAGATGTCGAGTCTTCATTCTATAAGCGTTAGCGGCTACGCAAAACCAGTCAGTTCTCAGTTACTGAAACCCTGTTGCATTTCTAATTCATATTTTCTATTTACTCTTCATGTGCTAGTTAAAGTTCGCGACTTCTACTTAAGAAGTCAGACCCGACATGAGCATTCTCCTACAAAAAAATTTTTTAATTAAAAGCTGATTATGCTTGGTATGCTAATAGCAGTGGTTGCAAAGTAAATCGAGAGAACCGAAATTAAAGATTATGTGAAAAATGTGGGCAATGCACAGCGTCACTTGCCCCGCTTACTTCAAACTTCTTTTAGTTGTGCCGTTATACTCCACAATTTTAGCTTCGTTTAACTAGAGAATTTTTTCACTCGGCCACACCGACCTTTGGTATATGGGACTGAGCTACCCTCTCGAAATAATAGGGACGGAAAACCATCAATAGTGCGAGTGGGTGCATCAAAACTAGACCCATGAAAGGCTATCGGGAAGATATTTAAGCGACCTTTAATCGGTATGCCTGAGTCTGAACTTCGTTCATAAACACTGACTGTCTGTTTACATATTTGCTCTAAAAAGCCAGGTGCATAGCTTTCTAGTTCTTTGTCCTAATCTTCATTGTCTTCAATAATCGAATTCGGGATATCAGACCAATACTATAAACGTGGACGCGGCTTCTCACGAGTTGAAACGTTCGGACACTGTTGCTTTGCTCGCAATGTCCTTTCGCCGCCAATTTCAGCAGCAAGTTGTGCAATAAATTTGTCTTCCGAATCGTATCGAGGATTGCTTCTCTTTTTAGCTAACTCGTCGGGATAGCGCTCCACAAAAAGCTTAGCAAGCTCTCTTGCAGTGAATTTTTTATCCTTATTGTCTTTTAGTGTGTCAATAATCATCTTCGGACGACTAATCATTACTTTTATCCTAAACTTCTTCCTGAATAGACCTCTTGAACTGTGTGCATAAGTGCTTGAATCTCTTCATCTGTTTTTCTCGCAACTTCACTAAAGCATAGACTTTTGAAAAAAGCTTCGCGTTCATCCTTCATTACTTTGTCACAACGAGCGATTTCTTTCCTTAAAACTTCTCGAATATCATCAACCCTAGTAACACCATTAAAAAGTGGAGCCAACCAAGAGCGGTTGAAGTTTTTTAATCTTTTGTTAACTCTAGGGATAACCTTAAAAACCCTATTCCAACTTATTGCCTTTAGATTTAACTCATCGTCAATATTTATTATATTAACGGACATATCGAGCTTTTCATCAATTCGAACTAGAGAAGCCTCAAGCTTAACTGTACGCTCATCTTCATACGGATAAAACGCTAATGTCCTTACACCATTTGCAGTTAGCACATCTACTTCTCCCTTAGCCTTTTCATTACATTTTTGGCAACAAGGAATTAAATTGTCAAAATCAACGGAAAGAAATGGATATAGTTTCTTAGGTAGGTAATGGTCATAAGAAGCTCTCCATTGCTTTTCTTCAGTAGTACAAGCCCCACCCTCAGGCTCAATTTCTCTCTCCTCCATCATTTCTTCAGTGCCACAAAAGCAACAGACAATCCCATTAAGATCTTTATACTCTTGATAATGGACATCTATGTCAGCTTCTTCCTTACATGCATTATGAAAGCAAACTAATCCAATAGTTGTCGAATATAAATAAGTCGCTAAGCTCTTAACGTTATTCCAGAAATCGGATATTCCAGCGCTTGGCGTTTTAATAATAATACCTGTTGAAGAAAAACACTGTTTATAATCCATATGGTTAGCAAATATGCTTCGCACCTCTTGTTGTAATAAACCATCCAATCGATGATATTCAGCATACACAGCCGTAAACATGGTGTTTGTTTTTGCACTTTTAGCTAGAACATCATGAAACTCTTCACAGAAACAATCCTTAAAATCAGTATTTTCAAAAAGCTCCACATAAAAGTTCTTGTAAACTATGTCAAGCCAATACAGTCCTGAATTTTCTGGTTTCTCTACACTCCATAACATCAGCTATTTCGCTCTCCTTGCTTTTGTAGCTCTTGCTTCAGCTTATTTATCCTATAATTCAGTTCAAAAGACTCACCGAACTTCTCTAATTCTTTTAATGTAGCCGCAGCGTCAGTTATGCCCTCATCATAATCTTTTAGCCGTCGTCGAATTTCATTGAGTGGCTTTTGTGAGATTAAAACATCCATGTCAAAAACGGATGTCAACAGCGCATCAAAAGCTGCTCCGTAGGTCTGTAATTCAAGAGAGTCGATTTCTACCTCATGGTTGTCATTTTTCTTAAAACAGAGAACTCTGTTTGATTCACAAGCTGATAATAGAAAAGGTGAATGCGTCGATATCAGCAACTCCATCTTAGAAGTGTCGACATACTTCTCAATAAGATCTAGAAACTCTGTTCGCCACTCAGGATTAAAATGGCTTTCTGGCTCATCTAAAATAAACAATGTTTGCTCGGAAGAAAAAACTAATAAGCTTCCTATAATTTGAATAAGCTGGTGCTCTCCATCACTCACCCTATCGTAGGTACTTTCGATTTCATTAACACCATACTTTATTTTTATGTTAGTAAATCGGATTGGCATTAATCCACCAGATAGATTTGGAACATTTCGCTCATGTTGATCTAACTTTAAAACGCGCTTTTCATCATGACTCCATCTTTTAGCGACAAGATGGTGTAATGAAATCAAATGCTCGAAGAAATAGCTTTCATCGAGATACAATCTACTAAAACTGTCGTAAAAGTCGTCGTTGATATGAAAAGTAAGCCTTCCATTCAATGTCTCAGAGTTAAATTTAAGAGAAGTCGTTTCTTCCGAATTTTTTTGAGAATCAATACTTAGCTCAAATAGTCTATCTACTATACTTCCTACTTTTTCAAAGTCTCGATATTCACTTAATCTTAAGTCGATCTCAAAGCTACTGACTCCATAAATTTTTGTTTCCTTTTTCACAAATTTCTTGAAGGATTCAGACTTTTCTTTATTGATACCCTGGCAAACCATCAAATAGACAAATATTAAATTATTCAATGAATGATCGGTAAAGAGTCCTATTGGCAGATTTAGCTCTTTAGCTTCCAAAGGTTCATCTGGTATTTGAAGATAGTATTCTTCGTCATTGCGAGCAAACCTTGGCACTTCAAACAGGTTTCCCCAGGACTCAAGCTTCCCTTTTACATATTGAGATAGCTCAGTCCACATTTCTTCGCTTTCTGCATCGCTATCAACAGAGGCTCTCTCTAAAGCCACATTACGTTTTGCAGTATACTCTCTAAAAAATACGCCTTGGCGTCTTATCAAATCAAAATACTGAAATTGGTTCTTAGCAAAAACTGAACTTAGCCCCTGATTCTGTCCAGAAGAATACGCAATGATATTTCTTGGAAGTAGTTCATGAGGATTTGAAACAGATACTTGCTTTTCATCATAATCAAGAAATAAGTATCCCTCTCTACAACGTAAGCAAACGTCAACTTCTAAACCCTCACATTCAATGTTGTAGGTCAATGAAAAATTATAGTTTAACTCATTTCTTGATAGGAATTGTTGATTATAAAAGCGATCTGCGTAATTGAATATATCAGCTATTAATTCTATAAAATTAGATTTACCCGAACCATTCAAGCCAACTAAACAAAGAGGATTGAAACCTTTTTTAGTCTGTAAAAACTTATAAAAAAATGGCCTATCGTTGGTTCCAACTATAGATTTAAATTTCCCGACAAGTTCTAAAGCTTTCAGCCTCATGAAAGTTTGCCACTAAATGCTTTTGTTAAAATTGATTGCGTTAAGGCGTCCAAACTAGCTTTTCCTGATAGATACTTTCTTTCCATTTTCTCAGCTTTTCCAAATAGCTCTGAAACTTTAGTAATAATTTCCTTCTGCTCTTGAACATCAGGTAAAGGAAAGGAAAGTGACGCCAACTCTTTACTATTAATATTGTTAACTCCAGATGTGGAACGGGCATTTAACTCTATGACTTTCCTAACCTGCGGACTTTTTAAAGCCATATCGATATATGCTGGTAGAGCGTAGTCGGAATGTGGGAGACGCAACCGTATCAGATACCCAGCATATAAATACCCTTCATATTCTTCTGAAACTAAAGCAGATTTGCCTACAAGGTCTACGCTCCCGTTTGACCGGATAACAAGTATATCCCCAGTTTTTAGGCTAAGTTTCTCAAACTCCTTGTCGTCAAATTTAGCATACTTCATATCGTTAGGGTCAATACCACCATTTGATATGTTTGGAATTCGTAAAACTGGGGTCAATTCATTATCGTAATCGCACTTTTTCGATGTACCGTATCTAATGTCACTAGTAAGATCTCCTATACATACCACTTTCCCGAACTCTTTATTAGCTCTCAACTCCTTCGTCAACTCCCCCGATGTAGCAGCAGCAAGCACAGACTGGCGGAAGCGTTTTAAGATGGCGGGGATTTTGTCGAGGCGGGCCTGGGCGGCTTCGACTTTCGCGAGCACGCTATCGAGTTTGTCTGCGATGCGTTTTTGTTCTTCTAATGGAGCTATAGGAACTTCTATTTTTTCATACTCTTTGAACTTCAGGTTGCGTAAATTGTTGCTTCCGCCTTGGTACTTAGTAACCTCACCACTTAAATAAAATGATTGAAGGTAGTAATTTAAATACCTTGATGAAACTGAATCTTGCGGCCTTGCCAAGCGAATAAAGTTTGTACATACAAGAGGCGTATTTTCGTGAACGTTGAGTGCTTGTTCGTCTATCAATATAGTTCGACCTACGGGTTGGTCAGGGCCTCCACCAGAGATTTCAATTAGTATATCGCCTTCTTGCAGTTTCCTTTTTTCGACACTGCTACTTTTAACCTTTCTTTCAACACTCGTTAGACCTTTCTCTTTCTTCCAGTTACGAAACTCAGTCCCTCGGATACAATAAACAGTCTCGAAGTCAGCATCTGGATATTCAGGGTCTTTCCCCCAATCACCACCCAGAACAAATGAAAAAAGCTCCTTTAGTTGTTTGGACTCCCATCCCTTAGGCAATTCACTCATAGCACGACCTCTTCCGAAGCCTCTGCCATATCCAACTCTACAAGAATCGACTGTAAATCGGTGATAGCGCCTGCTAACTCTTCAATTGCCTCGTTAATCAGAACATCTGGCTCAGGCAGTTTAGAAGCGTCTTCTACGCTATCGTCTCGAATCCAAGCCAAATCTAAAGAATCTTCTTTCGCTGCAATTTCTTCACGAGTGAATTTACGCAGGCGACAAGTATCGACATCACCCACATCACTGCCGTTTTGATGATTGTCGATAAAGGCTTGTCGCTGGGCTTCATCAACCTGAGTAAGGTCGCTACCTACTGCCTCATAGAATTCATCGAAATGGGCTTTGGTTAACACTGTACGTTTACCGAATTGCGGCATGTTTGCTCGCATGTCATAAACCCACACATTTTGGGTGTTGGCCGTGTCTTGATTCACATCTTTGGGCTTATCGAAAAACAGCACATTTGTTTTTACGCCCGCCGCGTAAAAAATCCCTGTCGGTAAACGAAGGATGGTATGCAGGTTACACTTTTCCATCAAATCGTTACGTATCTTGCGGCCTGTAGAGCCTTCGAACAATACGTTATCAGGTAACACTACTGCTACTCGCCCTCCAGGCTTAAGCATGGTTTGGTACATGGCATGAAGAAAGGCTAACTGCTTATTACTGGTGTAATGTACCAGGTCATCACGGGTTGGAACGCCACCGCCCTGCTTTGTGCCAAAAGGCGGATTGGCTAGAATAAGGGAGGCTTTCGGTAGAGCTTTACCCTCATTTGATAAGGTATCGCCATAGAGCACACCTGCGTTGTCATCGTCAATAGCTAAGTCGTGTAGCATTAGGTTCATCATTGCCAAGCGGCGCGTATCGGGCACTAATTCCATGCCGAAGAAGGTTTTATGCTGATACTTGTCGTACGCTGTTTCCGAAAGGCTTGATATGTCGTTATGTTCTTCTAGATATTTATGAGCGGCGATGATAAACCCGCCTGTGCCTGCTGTTGGGTCCACTACAACATCGTCTAGCGTTGGGCGCATTAATTCTACCATGGCATCAATAAGCACCCTTGGCGTGAAGTATTGGCCTGCGCCAGACTTCTTCTCACTCGCATTAATTTCCAACAAGCCCTCATACATGTCACCTAAGCCTTCTACTTTGGCTGAGTACCAGTCTAGCTTGTCGATTTCGGTTACCAACTTATTCAGTGTTGCTGGTTTACGAATACACGTTGCTGCATCAGCGAAAATCGCTTTGGTAATTAATGAGCCATGTGAACCAAGGTGTATAAGTAGCTTTTTGTATTCTTCTAAGCGTGTCGCTGCATTGAAGTTTTCAATATCGCTCCAGCGATAATTTTCGGGAATGAGGCTATCTTGCCCTGTTTCTTCGACCATTTTCAGGAATATTAAGTAAGTTAGTTCGTTCAGGTACTCGTGGTAAGTTACGCCGTCATCACGCAATACGTGGCATAAATTCCATAACTTACTGATTAAATCTTGTGTGCTCATACTACTGTCTCTTATTTCGTTCGTTGCACAGCTTGAAATTAGGCTGTTGCTTTGTCATCTGTGTAGCCGCCGTTATCATCATTCGTCCAAAGTGCGCGATTAAATTGCGCAAGGATATCGGTAATGGGCTGGTCGAAAAGTTTGTTAGCGCGATTGATGCCACCAAGCCGCTGCTTGAAAATACCTTCATTTAAGTTGGCTTCATCGACGATAATGTTGGCTTTCATTTGTTTAGCGATGGTGCTTAACCAGTCCCGCTGCGGTGTTTTCCACGGCTGGCTTGCAAGTATTCTATCTAATGCTCTATCTACTCGTTCTTCGTATGGGATAAGGGCTTCACCTATAGCGGCTTGGCGAATGTAACCAATAATTCTGGCAGCGATATCTTCATTTCGCACCTCTTTCCATGCCGCCTTGAGATCTTCTTCTCTAAACTCGTTTTTTTCAAGCTCTAATGCTAATTGTTTCAAGCTTTCACGGGTTAATTCCCACGGGCGTTGAATAACTGTTTGAATAGCAACCATGCGGTTACTATTTGCATTCACAAAGTCATTAAAGGCAGTTAAGTAATCTTCCGGTTTTTGGCCGCTGCCATAGCCTGTTGAGGTATCTATTACCTCATCTTCATACTCAGACAGTACAATACGATTAAACCCACCTGCGCCTTTTACTCTCATATCGAGTAATTCACCCAAGCCAGGGTTATCTAAGAACCAGTCGGCGACTTCTTGAACAGGCTTTGCTTTTAATTCTTGCGCAAATTCTTGTGGCGGCTTTCCAACAATGCGCTCGAATTCGCTTTGCTGGGTTTCAGTAAGGTAGCGCTTCTTACTTTGAAGCTTACTCAAAAATTGGTCTTTCGCGAGTTCTTGAAGTTTGCTGTCTTTACCCTCTTTAATCTCGCTTTCTAGTTTGCTAAAGGTAATGTCTACGTTCGTGACCACGGGTTTCATGGTGTTCACTTTTTCGAGCTGCTTGTAAATGTCTACAGCATCGTAAATACGAAACCGCTCTTTAGCGATGTCGTCACAGCGACGCGTAGCACGGCCTAACATCTGTTCGTAAAGAATACGACTGTTCACGCGGCGCATGAATACAAGGTTGCAGATAGAGGGTACGTCTACACCCGTGGTCAACAGGTCTACCGTGACTACAATGTTGGGGAGACGGTCATTCTTATAACGCCTGATAAGCTGTAGCGGCTTATCAGATGCACCCGTTATTTTCATAATGGCATCGTCATCAACCGCACCATGATATTGCTCACATGCTTCTTTGAGCGCCTCTACCATCTCATCAGCATGTTTGTCGGTTACACAAAATATAAGTGTTTTCTCTTGAGAGTATGGGTTAATTGAATCACTTTCTATCAACCACTTCGCTATCGCTTTGGTAAACTCTGGCGCTATTACTTTTCTGTTGAATTGCGCGACATCAAAGTCGAGTTCATCGGGGGTGTGAATGAGTTCAAGTTGATTAGTTTGTGGGTCGTAAACCTGCACTTCCTCATTCACATTGTAGTGAATGCCATCAGTATTAAGTTTGGTATGAATTCTTACTGGTGGTAGGTGGTCAACTAGGTAGCCATCTATTACCGCTTCTGTATAGCTATATGAGTAAACTGGATCGCCAAAGATATCGGTAGTATGAATAGCAGGC
This sequence comes from Alteromonas sp. K632G, assembly GCF_017653625.1. Taxonomy (NCBI): domain Bacteria; kingdom Pseudomonadati; phylum Pseudomonadota; class Gammaproteobacteria; order Alteromonadales; family Alteromonadaceae; genus Alteromonas; species Alteromonas sp. K632G. The sequence goes on along the minus strand of NZ_JAGGDM010000027.1, from coordinate 10,505 downwards.
GTTGCTGTTAACCCAATTTTGAATGCATCGAAGTAGTCTATTACGGCGCGATATTTCGAAACATAATCTTGCTGATCTCTAAACTTTACCTCGGTTTCACTAAGCTCTCGGTCTAACAGGTAACCACGGTGGCACTCATCCACAACAATGCAGTCATACTGCCCTACTCCTGGCTTAGTCGCATCTTCTGACGGGTACATAATACGCTTAACCAAACCTTGCACTGTAGCCACATGCACTTTTGTGTCGTCATCGGGCGTTGGTTTTGGATTTTTTTCTGGTTCCATTCCAAGTACATCAAAAGTATCCGCAAACGTATTGAGATTTTCCATACGCACTTCACCAAAATCGACGGTAGCCTGAACGCCTAGAGCGCTGCGGTCTACCAAAAACAGAATTCTGCGGAATCGTTCAGCTTTTAAAAGGCGGTATACCAGCGCAATACAGGTTTTGGTTTTACCTGTTCCGGTTGCCATCGCTACAAGCGCACGCTCTTTCTCATCCTTAATGGCCTGTTCTACGCTGAGAATGGCTTGCTTCTGATAGTCACGTAACTGAAGTTCGTACTCGAAGCCCATGTCATCTAGTTGTGAATTGGCTTTTTGAGGTGTTTGGCGCAAGTAAGTTTTTATTTCTTGAGGAGAGTACCAGCCTTTCAATGCTTTGCGGCGATTAGTGGTATCACGAACGTCTAAAAACCAGATACCGCTTTCTTGCTCCATTTGCTTAAGATAAGCACGGCCATTAGTAGCTAACGTTAGCGGTACTTTAAATTCACCGTATTCTGTCACTTCTATATCGTCAGTTAACGATGTAATGCCCTTCGCGTAGCGTTTAGCTTGGTCGATAGCGCCATATACATTCTTGGCATTTTTCTTTGCTTCGATAACAGCCACTAACGTTGTGCCGATAAAAAGTGCGTAGTCAGCTGGCCCAGAATCTGTGGGCCACTCGGCAATAGCACGATTCTTGTTAGGCTCAGGGCGAGCGCCTTTAGAATAGCGTAAGTTTTCAGTATCAGCTTCCCAACCTGCATCAATAAGTTGCTGATCAATGATGACACGGGTCTCCGCCTCATCCATTTCAAAGTGGGACTTTTCAATGCGCTGAAGCTCAGCGGCTTGCTGCTCTTTTGGTTGCGCTTTGAAGTAGTTGAAGTTGTCTTTATTTTCACGTTCAACTTCAGCTCGATAGTTGGCAAGCGCTTCTTCTTGCTCATGCGCCAATTGTTCCCATATCTCACGCTCTTCAGCCATTCGCTCTGCACGAAGGCGTTCAGCCTCAGCTTTTTCATGCTCAATTTGGCTAAGCTTTTCAGCAATTTTTATGCGGTCTGATGTGCGTTGAGATTCGGTCTTTAGTTGTTCTAGTTGTTCTTCTATTTCCCTAACGTAAGCGGACGGATCTTCTGGTTTAACAAATTTAGTTACTTTAAAGCCTTTTGCTTTATCTCCCCCAAATGTGCTGTGAAACCACATTGATAGCGCATGGCCTACCATCATCGACTTAAGCGCGTCACGATGGCTACTGCTATCAAACTCGTGCGTCGCTGTATTCCCTAACTTTCTTAAGGTATGAAAGGCGTCTCGAACGTTGTCATCCAGTCTGAGGGAATAGTCAATATCGCGGAGTAAATCAACTTGCTTCACATCGTTGCCATACTCAACGCCGACTCGTGCAGCAATATTTTGAGCAATGGCCTCGCCAAGTTGGCGCATTTTGATAAGTGTTGTGTTTGGGTCGGAAGAAAAATTACGCTCTGCACTAGCAGCAAGATTATAAAACCAAGCTCCATGCGGTTTTAGAAATTCGAAATTACTTGTGAACACCATACAACGTTCCCTGTTTAACAAGTCTACTGCCCAAACTATATACTAAAGTAGAGAATGAATTAAGGGTTATCTGGCTGACTACGACGACTTACTTTTGTGAGGTGTTTTAAACGTTAATTTTTTCTTTTTTAAAGATATTTTTTTGCATTGAAATACTGGCCTTAACGTAATAAAAAACGCCCTCTCGGGCGTTAAACTGCGTCAGCTATGCATTCTGTTTGGGTCCCTCAGGAGGTAGATTTTTATAGCTGTCGAGGACAAAAATGCCGCCAGGCCCGTCCACAATATAAAACCAGGTCCTACCGTTATTGCTTTGTTTAATTCAATTTCAAAAATAGTATTCAGTACAAATACAATCACAGCACAATAAGCAAATGCCCTTAAGAGTTCCATTACCGCCTGTGCGACAATATCAATCACTGCACGTTTTGATGATCTCATCAGATTTTCCTTTTTGTCTTAATCCATATTACATAGGCGCTTCAAACGGGGATTTCGGCCATCCTTGGCCGAGAGGACATAAACTTTTTTGTCAGAACACTTAGATAGTCACTACTTTTAAATTGCTAGTAGAACTCAAAAAGAGCATAGCTCAGTAATCTTTTACCTGAAGGCTCATTTAAGCCGAGTTCTTGCTGCTTAAAGTACCTTTTTGCCCCCAAATAAAGCTTCCAAAATACACCCATGTTGATAAGTGCGAAAATACATGCAAACTCAAGTAAATCTATGCTCACGTAGTACAAAAATATCGGCATACACACTGCTGTAACTGCACTCAAAACAGCCAGTACACACTTCATTGCTTTTGACTCATCCATATGAATTCTGCACACAATATTTATTGAATAAATACATTAATGATTGAGTTTTCATAAGCAACTATTTTTTAATAAGAGTCAGCAGACTGCATTGAAATGAAGTGAAATTTTGCTATAAAAAGAGCACTTCTTACGAAGTGCTCTTTTCTCTTTTGTAAAAATCCAAAAGACGTCAATATGCTGTTGCAGAACGAAACTAGCAAGGAATGGTTTTGCAATCAGTACCTCTATATCTGCCTAGAGGCATCTCTCTCGCTACGTTAACAAAGCCAGACTTTTATTTACGTAGCTCTCGATTTTTTGAGAGACCTGACGGAACAGCAGTTACCTAGTGTTCTATCTTTATATATGCACCTGCCATGCAAAAATTTCTCACACTTGCTTTAGATAATGTTTAATTCATCGAACTAATTGATGCTCGAGACACTTGGGTGTTATCTACTCACAATAAACGCAAAGTTTGGTGCATTGACTTTAAAAGTAAGAATTTTTGCTAAGCAGTGCCTAGGTATAACGTGAGCATTTATTATCTAACATCGAGCGGCTTTTTTCTTTAAACTGAGGCGCGTTCAGCGACAAAGTTGGGGGAGCCGCAATTTTTTCGTACGCCCTAGCGTTAAGAAGTTGCCCCAGCAACGCAAAAATTGTGGGGGCTAGCCCCCGCCCGAGGATGCGCAGCGATTCCGAGCAACCTCGACTTGAAAGATGAATTGTCAGTTCGTGCGAAGAGGTGCAACCTCGCCCCGTACAACGCCAATTCACTGAAAGTAGTGGTTGCTCGGAGTCGCGCATGCGACGTAGGGCGGCTTTTCGTGCGCTTTTAGAATGTAGCTGCGTCCAGCAGCGGAGAGCTAAAAGCCCGAAAACCAAAGATATTGCAGGGCGTCCAGCCCGAAGATATCGCGCTCTTGTCTGGCTACACCCTCGCTTATGTGAGGGTGTAGCCAGAGTTTGCACAACAAAAGCCTAGTTATTTTTCAGTCGACAAATAACTAGGAAAGTAAAAATATGCAAAACCGCAAAAAGTTAAGTGGAGCAGCAGCGAAACAAATCTTCTTAGGTGAAGAAAATCAATTAAATATTCTTTTCGCATTGGGAAAATTTGGGTGGCTTAGCCAAAGCCAGCTTGCCATGTATTGCGAAATCAGCGTTCAAACAATACGACATGTACTCAGGCGTATGGTGGCAGACAAACTTATTTGGACAGAAACTTATAGTGGCTCTCCTGGCGTAAAAGCTTTCGCACTCTCACGCCGAGGGGCCTCATTGCTCAAGAATGATAAAAGAAGCGACTTGTTAGAAAAAATTTCGACTTTTTATAAATCCAGCGGCTTCTTAAGTAACTTCGAACATCAGTACCATCGTCACTTAGCCAACGAATTTCTTATCGCATTGCAATCGGAACAAATCGAATTTGGTAATCACATAATCAACTGTATTAAATCCGAGCATGAGATTCAGGCAGTGAAAAATACTGCCAACACAATTTTTCAGTGCATTCCCGATATTTTGGCTATAACGACTGATATGACGCTACTCATCATCGAAATTGAGAATTCAAGTAGGGGCATATCACAACACGCAGGTAGCTTGACGCACTGGTTAGATGTTTTTGCGGAAAAATATCAGAAAGAAGATTGTTATTCAGACTCTCTTAGAGACTTATTTCGAGAGTTAGTAGATGCAGATGATACCGGCAATATCGTATATCCAGACTTCGAAAATGTAGAGCAAATCTTTGTTTGTCGCTCCGAAGCTATCTTTAGAAATATTTGGCGCAAAGTGGAGAGAATAACAACGGCCTCACCTAATTGCCGCGAGAATATTAGTTACTTTGTCATGTCGGAGAAGCCACAATGGCACAATATATTCGAAGGTATTGAACCACGATTTCATGACGAGCTTGAGACGAGGGAGCTTGTCGAGCAAGGGGGTGAACGATATAAGTACGCACTTGATAAGCGTATTCAAATAGTTAAACAACTAAACACCCTCAGTATTTCTCGTTCACAACTAGCAAAACGGCATAACATAAGTGTAAGCACGCTTGACCGCTGGAGAAGAGAATTGCGCATAGCAGTGCATATTTGAATAATTCAATAAACAGGCTGAAACCTCACCGAAAAGACAGCTAAGAACGAAAGTAAACATGTTTTTTCTATCCTCTAGAAACACAGTTTTGTTTCTAGAGGATAGGAGTGCTTTTTTGAAATATAGGAAATAAGCCGTTAGGCGTACAATAGTTAATGGAAAACTTTGCAAGTGCGAAATTTTAATTAAGCTATAGTAGAAGGAATAATGAGCAGAAAGCGTGATGAACGAAATTCAAATACTCGGAATTTTTGTCGCCATTGGCGGTATAGCTGTTTTAGGCTTATTGATTAATCATCTAAAAAAGAAGTAATCTGATTTATGTCAAATTTTATAGACTCAATCGTGACGCTGTTGCCGATGGCAATCATCTTCGGTTTTATCGTTGCAGTCGCTGTTTACATCATCAAACATCCTGAGAAACTCTAAAAAATAGGAGCGATTCATGCCAGCAGAAGTTATTTTTTTAGGCTATTTGCATTCTAAGGTTGGATATTGAAATTTCATCCAGATAGCGACATTTCCGATTTGTGCAAAACTTGGTAGAAACTGGTTTGATAGTCAAGGTCGCCTAAAGACAATCAGCAGACGTTCAACGCTGTGTTCAGGGGGCAACGCCCTGAGTGAGACGGGATTCGAACAGCGCAAACAACGATAACGCAAGTGTACCGCTGAAAAAAGCGAACGACCCAGTGAGTCACTTGCATTACGTTGTTGGGGGAGAGCACCACAAATTGGACTAACCCCGATTGTTCCGCTTCCAACACAAGCGCATTTTATGATAGATTGGCAGCTGTAGTCGCGATTCCCGCATCTGTTAGCGGGCTTAGTGTTCAAGGATTGTCTCAATCCAACCTATGGAGAATGCCCAATGACCGGTTTTATCGCTGTGCTGTTTTACGTAGTGTGGATGCAACTGCTGATGCTGGCTTACGCGTTTCCCCGCGTGCCGATGGCGCTGTTCGGGGATCGCAACTTCGCGGACTGGGAGCGCGCTGAAGTCAACCGCGACCCACCCTTTATGGTCCGCGTCAAAGGCGCACATCTCAACTGCGTGGAAAACTTTCCGCTCTTCGCTGCCGTCGTGGTGATCGCTGCGCTAATGGGTAAGAGTCCCGTTGTGGATGGCCTTGCGGCCTTTATCCTGGCCGCGCGTGTGGGGCAGAGCCTAGTACACCTCATCAGCACCGCGCCAGCGTTTGTGCTGTTACGTGCCACGTTTTTCCTCGCTCAGGTAGGCATGATTTTCTGGGTTTGCTACCAACTCATCGTCTGACCGAGCCAACGTGCCCCTGAAACCATGGGGTATCAAGCGCCAGTCAGATCCACAACGCTAATGAAAGAAGTCTGCGGGTATGTCGTCATGCTTATTGACAGCGGGAATCATATCAACACCCAAATATGGGGCGCGGACGCGCTGGCGAAAATGGCGAAGCCGCCTGCGTGTTAGCGTCCCAGCCCGCCTCGGCGGGCGCCATAATTTGTTTGTATGTTTCATTCACTCCGGCCGTATACAGTGAACTTGTCAGAAGTTGCGTCTTTGAAAAATGTAACGCTACTACTGCCCGTTGAGCGTAAAAGCTGAACATTTTCAGCTAGGTTCTCTACAGTAACGTTTTCTATGTAACTGTCAAAATAACAACCAGATACTTCTTTACTGAAAGAGGTATTGGAGTTGAGGTTAAGGTCTAGTGCTAAATATCCGGAAAGAAAGTTAGGGCCAATAACATTTGTCTCACTAGACGACGAGCGTAATTGTTTAATGCATTCCGCTTGTGACGAATTGGCTATGACTAAGTTCGCAGCTTTTGGGATGAACGTAAGCTGATATACATTAATTGCTAGTGATAGCGCCAGCGCGGCTACTAAGAATACCTTCACTCAACTTTCCTTGAAACATAATAGCTTATTGGATTGAATTCATAGTAACACCCGTTTCCCTTGAAGAAACATACTCCGTATTTTCATGGGAAAGGTAAAATGTCTGCTTTACGTACAATGCCGCCCCTCATATTTTAGATTCCAACCAGCAGCGCTTCCTCATTACTTTGGCAGAAAAACTGATTTCCAACCTTAGAATGCAAATAGGCTTTTTTTATTGCCGCTCGCGATCATGATTTTTGGCTCGATTTACATCGCTAAAAATCACGCCAAAAATGATTGAGGCTTCAATAGTCGCTTAACGAACTTATCAGCGCCACTGTGTAAAGGCCACCTATAGACAAAGAGCGAACGCTCAGGCTTTAAATTTAAACTCCCGATTTCAGCCATAAGCGGGTTACAGTGCCTCAACACACTTTTTCAAAAACTTAGTTAGAAATAAAAATCATCGTCATTTCTAATACTTTATGCCTCTGGCAATGAGTGAGGTTATGCCAAGACGTTTCCGAACAAAACTAGACTTGCTCATACGAATACGAGCCTTTTATGTGGTGATGAATATATGAGCCAACAGACGATGAGGAAACCAATTCTTCGAAAACATGCCTAGGTACATCATAGTAATGGTATGTCCCGCTATAAAATTCTATCTCAAGAGTAGACGTGTCCTCATCATACCCAACAGAATTAACGTTGCTCGAACTAACTGGTACTCTTTCCATATGTAATAACTCGCTATGTTTTTAATGGTCGTTGCTTTCTCCAAGCATCGATTATCTTTGCAAAGTCAGGTTTCGAATAAGATTCGGCCCACTTGCCAGTCACGTTAGGATCATGACTATCTGGGAATTGACCAGCCGAAGGTAGACGAAAACGGAAGCGCATGGGCAACTTTGTTGCCTCACCAGTTACAATCGCTTCTCCAGTCCTCAATATAGGTAAAGAATCTATCATGCTTGCAAGGCCATCGGTCATTGCAGACTTCACCTGTGCTCTATCTGTTGCATTGTTTATTCGCATTGCAAACAATGTCCCGCACTGCGAGAGAATTGTATCGTCAATCTCTGAAGGACGTTGGCTTATTAACATTGAACCAACTCCAAACTTCCTGCCTTCTTTTGCTACTCTTCTCACCATATCCTTTGCCATACCATTATTATTTTTAGATAGATATCGATGAGCTTCTTCCATAACCATTAACAATGGAAAGTTTTTGAGGCCAATATCGAGATTCCTGCTCCAAATGGCAGATTCAAACATGACATCAATTATTGAACCGAGAAGTAAGTCCAACCTTGATGACGGCATACCTGAAAGGTCTAAAATGGTTATAGGTTTTTCGTTTCCTATCCAACCAAAAATCAAGTCTTTCAAGTCTTTCTTAATAACATTATTGGCGTCAGGTTCCCAATCATCAGGTTTTAAGAAAAACGAATATTGGCTATCTAAAAGCCTCGCTTTCATAAGATCTAATTGCTTTTTCCATAGTCCTTTACCATCTTTAAATGGTGCCTTGTTGCCTGTTCCTGGGGGAGTAAACTTAGGTGCTATTAACTTCTGAAAATCCCCTTCTTGTTCAAATGCTGGTGTTTCTTGTGTGTTTTCTTCCCAAGTAACCGTATCTTCGAAGCACAACATGTACCAAATATAATTGAGCCGAAAAGGTACTGGAGTATATTGGGTGACAAGATCGGGACTGATATTTAAATGTGGATTGTTTGTTACGTATGCAACTTTTTCGTTTATTAGATAATCTATAAAGCGATTTTTAAGGCTTTCATTGCCACCGCATAAAAAATCTATGAGGCTATCTGGTGAAACACACCAGAAAGGAATAATAAACTTTTCTACACCATCATCATCTGGTGTAATTGAATAAGTAGTCGAAATGTCAGAGAGAGCTGTGGAATACTCCCCGTGCAAGTCAAAAAGTACAATTCTTGCGGAGGGGAATGCAACTTCACCTTGATTATGGTTAGTTACTATAGACCTGAGCAAACTAGCAACGCTAGTAGATTTACCCGAACCAGTCGAGCCAAGTAGTGCTGAGTGTTTGTTTACGAGTGCATCTAAATCTACACTAACTTGTATACTATCAGCACTGGATAATCTGCCTATACTGATTTGTCCGTTAGCTTGACGACCATAAATGTTGAATAGATCTCTTTCCGTAACTAGATGAGCTTCATCGCCGATACTTGGGAATTGGCTAATACCTCTTTCAAAGTCTATCCCTATGGATTCCCCTACTAGCTCTACTCTAACGGTTCGTTTTTCCTCATTATTTTCGCTTTTATTATCACTAGTTCCAGTAGTCTCTGAAATTATCCCGTAGAGGTTATTGTAACCTTGAGGGATTCGAATGAAGCTGCCAACCTGCCCAATCTTATGTGCTTTTCCTTCTATCATCATCAAACCAGACTTTACAGAAGGGGTGAGTTCTACACTGATTGATGAGCCAGACACTGATGTGATTTTGCCCAAATATGTGTGACTATTATCCATCAATATTGATCTCTTCTACCGCCACAACTGAATCGTACATTTTATCACCATTGGAATTAGCCAAGAATCTTGCAAATAGAGCAAAGTCGCCAAGTACATACTTATTCGAGTCCCAATATTCTTGGCGTATTGTTTTCCAATTTTTTGCCGGTTCCTCACCAATTTTCCATTCAGCCTCTATGCCATTAATTACAGCGCCATCTTGACAATAAACACTTAGATTTGGTCGGCGAAGCGCCAGCTCCTTGGCTTGCGGCTCATTTGCGAGAGACTTGTACTGAAAGGCTAATAAAGCTGCTGATGGATTCTCAGATAGACACTCATCAAGCTTGGCGGAAATGTGCGCATCTGCAAACGAAAATCCTGTTGTTAGCAATATTGTATCAGGTTCAAGTAGGAATGATTTCAGTCTATCGAATAGGGCGGAGAATGGTGCAGACTGAGTCTGGTCATATTTAATGTGAGAGGGGTATACCATTGTACCGTCGTTGCCACCAACCGATCGTGTTACTTCTCCTGCATCGTTCTTTGTCCAATTTATTGACCCATGTAGTTTCCAAAGTCTTATCCAGCGAGCGGGTAGGTCATTGCTTGAAATTGTAGAAGGGTCAAAAAACGCAATTCGAGAACCGGTGAAACCATCGAAGTATGGAGTTTTGGCATTTTCCATAGCTTCTTCAAGCAGCAGGTCATAATTTGTAGTAAAAACTTCAACTGCGTGTTCTCTGTTTATTCCGTTTATCCAAGAGACAAGGTTACTAAACGGATTTTCGCCTTCAGGAAGCTTTTTTGAAACGACATCTTTTATGATTGAGCATATTTTGCTACCAAACTCATGGTATTGCTGAGAGTCAAAACCGTTAACCTTGAACGAACCAATTACCTCAGATAATGACCTTACTCTGGATAGAATTAACTCTAAATTACTATTTTCAATTTCTTTTTCTAGAGACTCGTAGACTTCTAATTCGATGGGGATTAGTTTCTGTTTTACTTCCTTTGTGAGGCCTGTAATGTCGGGTATAAGCGATTGCCAGCTTCCCTCATCTGGACTAACGTTTATGCTAACTGGTGCTCCTGCTCCTATTAGTATACCGATCTTCTTTTTTCCATGAGTCAAAATATGTTTAAAGTCATACATATACTGATCAGGGTTATGGACGGTGGTCATACGATATCCTTTTCTTTTTATTTTCCACGTTATCAATACTACTACCATTAAAGAATTATGCAAAAGCCATATAAATTTGCTCATTGTTTACTTTAGTGAGTTGAAAGCAGCTCAAACCCTACAAGGATTTCCCCCTGTGTCAGGATAGTTGTCGCCTCAGTTTTTCATAGTATTAGACAGGGTGCGGAAGTTAGGCATGAGTGAGAC
>NZ_JAGGDM010000026.1:0-47083 GCF_017653625.1 Alteromonas sp. K632G | reverse complement strand
TGGCTGGGGTAGCAGGACTCGAACCTACGAATGGCGGGATCAAAACCCGCTGCCTTACCAACTTGGCTATACCCCAATTTTTTATTTCTTGTCCGATGTGGCGTACACGTGCTCTGATTTTTTTAATTTTTGTAATAGCGGTGAGCGATTCACACCTTTTGCAACAAAACTTTGCCAAGCAGCAGGCAGTTTAGCCTGAACTTGTTTGGCGCAAACGTCGTCAGAAAAGGTGGCAAATACGCAGGCACCTGTGCCCGTCATTCGCGACGGTGCGTAGTGTACCAACCACTGTAATAAATTTGCAACTTCGGGATAGCGATTAACGACTAATTGCTGACAATCATTGCGAGTTTTTTCGAATTGGTAGTCTTCCCACTGCATAATTGGCGTATTTCTGGTCAATTGTTCAGCTGTAAATACCTCGGCAGTACTAATATGCACATTGGGGTTCGCCACCAAATACCATTTTTCTTCTTGCGGGGCAGGGGTGATTTCTTCACCTACCCCTGATGCGAAAGCGGTAAGTCCGCGTACAAAAATGGGTACATCTGCACCTAATTTAAGCCCAAGCTCAGCAAGTTCATCTTCTGATAGTTTAACGTCCCATAACTGATTTAGTGCGACTAGGGTGGTGGCTGCATTTGATGAACCGCCGCCAATACCGCCGCCCATGGGCAAGCATTTTTCTAAACTGATGCTTACACCTTTATTAATGTGAGCATGTTCAGCTAGCAGTTTGGCGGCACGAACAATAAGGTTATCTTCATCTTTTACCCCTTTTAGCGGGGTCGCCATAGAAATAACACCCGAATCATTAATGTCAAAAGCAAGCTTGTCGCCGTAATCAAGCATTTGAAATAAGCTTTGCAATTGGTGATAGCCATTTGGGTATCGACCATTAATATGTAGAAAAAGATTAAGTTTGGCAGGAGAAGGCCACCAATCTAGGCTTATCTCATGTGAATTCGTTACTTCTGAATTTGTCATTAAAGCAGCGTCCATTCATATATTTTTATTTTTAATTGCGTTGATGGCGGGTTGGGTTGAACCAAATTAATAGCGTGGGGCAGCCACACATTATTGCCTTCGGGGGTAGTCACATTGCCATAGTTAGCATAACTGACTTGCCACCCCTTACATGCACTACAGTTGCTTTCAAGAGTATTGAGTAGTCCCTTGTCGGTAAGGGTAAACGTGTCATCAGCAAGAGGAAGCCCTTTAATCCACGAAAGCAAGGGTTCGACGGGGATATCCATGCCCGTAGTATAATAAATTAATGGTTCAGGATCGGCGTCTTCATATACCTCGTTACCCGCTTTTAAAATGGCTTTATCGCCGTTCACATTCAAATCAACCATGGTTACACCAAGTAAATTGGTTAATCGGAAATGAAAATCGGCATCATCGGTTTTCCACAAAAGGTTAGCGCTAGCCCCTTCTTTTTCTTGTCTAAAGGCTATTTTTCCGCGCAATTGCCAAGCATCTACTTGTGCCACCTTTTTAAGCTGGGTGCTAAGGTTTACGGCGTCTTCAGGACCATCAGGTAGTGTGGTACAGGCGCTGATAAATAGGGTAACCAGTACAAGTATAAAAATGAAGCGAATCATTGGGTGTCGTCTTAGGTAAAGTGCATACTTTATGTGAACACAGTTCTACCAACACTTTCAATCATTTTGGGTTTTTCGTACAATGCGCGTCCGACGTTGCCAGCACAGATTTGAATGACTCTACTCGCCCTTGGTATTAATCACAAAACCGCCCCTGTCGCATTGCGTGAAAAAGTGGCTTTTACACCAGATTCTCTGGTGGAAGCACTTGCGTCATTAAGAAAGGTGGATGGCGTAGATGAGTCGGTGATTGTATCAACGTGCAATCGCACAGAGCTTTACGTGAACACCCAGCATGAAAGTGCTACTGCATTATTAGCGTGGTTATCAAACTTCCACCATGTTGAAGTTGATGAAATTGCCAACAACAGTTATGTGCTTGCCGCAGATGATGCGGTTAAACATATTATGCGAGTGGCAAGTGGATTAGATTCGCTCATTCTTGGTGAACCGCAGATATTAGGGCAGGTAAAGCAAGCCTTTGGCGATGCCAAACACTCAGGTATGATTAATACCGAGTTTGATAAACTATTTCAGCATACCTTTTCTGTGGCTAAGCGGGTACGCAGCGAAACTGAAATTGGCGCAAATGCCGTCAGCGTAGCTTATGCTGCAGTGCAATTAGCGAAGCATATATTTGCTGAGCTACCCAAGCGCTCGGTGCTACTGGTGGGTGCGGGTGAAACCATTGAGTTAGTGGCACAGCACTTAAAAGAGCAAGGTGTTACCTGCTTAGCTGTTGCCAACCGAACTATTTCTCGTGCAGAAGCCTTGGCTGAAACATTGGATGCCAGTGTGTATACCCTTTCACAGGTACCGGAACATCTAAAAGATTTCGATATAGTGATCAGCTCTACCGCCAGTCAGCTACCTTTAATAGGCAAGGGCATGGTAGAAAAGGCGTTGAAACAACGTAGAAATATGCCCATGTTTTTAGTGGATTTAGCGGTACCTCGTGACATTGAAGCTCAAGTGAACGAATTGGGTGATGCTTATTTATACACCGTAGATGATTTGCAGCACATCGTTCAAAAGAATTTACAAAATCGTGAGCAAGCAGCACTTGAAGCTGAAAAGCTAATTGAAAAGCAAGCTGGCGATTACATGAGCTGGAAGCAGTCTCAACAATCTATCGATTTAGTTAGGCAGTATCGTCAAAAGGGCATGGAACAGCGCGACGACGTGGTAGAAAAAGCATTGGCGCAGTTAACCGAAGGTAAAGACGCCGAAACGGTACTTAGTGAAATGGCCTACAAGCTAACCAATACATTGCTGCACCCCACAACCCTGGCACTTAGAGAAGCTGCCATGCATGATGACCCGGCGTTGAGTCGGTGGTTGGGGCAAGCATTATCGTTATCCGACACTACGTCAGATATCAAAAAATAAGGTAAACATAAAAATATGAAAGACTCGGTTGTCAGAAAACTCGAAAACTTGGTGGAACGCTTTGAAGAAGTGCAGGCTTTATTAGGCGATCCGCAAGTAATCGGCAATCAAGATAAGTTTCGTAATTTGTCAAAAGAGTTTAGCCAGCTAGAAAGCGTAGTTGGGGGCTTTAATGCTTATCAACAAGCGCAAGAAAATCTTGATTCAGCGAATGAGATGTTGAAAGAAGATGACGCAGAAATGCGTGAAATGGCGCAAGAAGAATTAAAAATTGCGAAAGCCGATATTGAACGCCTAGAAACTGAGCTTCAGGTTTTATTGTTACCTAAAGATCCTAACGATGACAGCAACTGCTTCTTAGAAGTACGTGCTGGTGCTGGTGGTGACGAAGCCGCAATATTTGCAGGCGATTTATTCCGTATGTACAGCCGTTATGCTGAAACCAAAGGTTGGCGCGTAGAATTAATTAACGCCAATGAGGGTGAGCATGGCGGTTATAAAGAAGTAGTCGCGAATATTAGTGGTGACGGCGTTTACGGTATTTTGAAATTCGAATCTGGCGGTCACCGTGTGCAGCGTGTACCCGATACAGAATCACAAGGTCGTATTCATACGTCTGCCTGTACCGTGGCTGTATTACCTGAAATTCCAGAATCAGAAGCTATTGATATTAACCCAGCGGATCTTCGCATCGATACTTTTAGAGCATCGGGTGCAGGTGGTCAGCACGTTAACAAAACCGACTCTGCTATTCGGATTACTCACTTGCCGTCAGGGTTAGTGGTTGAGTGTCAGGACGAGCGTTCGCAACATAAAAACCGTGCGAAAGCCATGTCGGTTTTGCAAGCGCGTTTGAATAACATTGAAGAAGAAAAGCGTGCGGCAGAAGAAGCCTCTACGCGTAAGAGTCTAGTCGGAAGTGGTGATCGTTCAGAGCGCATCCGTACCTATAACTTCCCGCAAGGCCGCGTAACTGATCACCGCATCAACTTAACGATATACCGTTTAGATGAAGTAATAGAAGGTGACTTGAAGCAGCTTCTCGACCCTATTATGCAAGAACATCAAGCTGACCTGTTAGCCTCGTTGTCAGACGACTAATACCATGCGTATAGACGCCGCATTAGCGTGGGCGGTAGCCGAGTTACATGAAGGCGAATCGCCAGCTGTTGATGCAAAAGTATTGTTAAGCCATGTATTAGATAAACCTCAGGTTTATCTTTTTACATGGCCAGACAAAACCTTAAGCGTCGACGCTATTTCTCAATACAAAACTCTGGTGGCCAAACGCGCCCAAGGTATTCCTGTGGCGTACCTAACGGGTAGCCGTGACTTTTGGACCTTACGTTTAGCAACCTCGCCCCATACCCTTATTCCTCGCCCCGATACCGAAGTATTAGTAGAGCAAACTCTTTCTTGTATAGCGTCAGCAGAATTTGCCCTTGAGGTAGAAGATAATAAGCTAGCCATTTGTGATTTAGGTACAGGTACAGGGGCAATTGCCCTCGCGCTGGCCTCTGAATTGCCCACTGCAAATATTACAGGTGTAGATTTACTGCATGAGGCTGTTCAACTCGCCACTAGCAATGCGGCGCTTAATAGCATTACTAATGCGCAATTTAAGCAAAGTAGTTGGTTTGACAATTTAGCGAATGAAAAATTTCACGTTATCGTTTCCAACCCACCTTATATAGAAATATCCAGCCCTTTTCTTCAGCAAGGTGATGTGCGCTTTGAGCCTGCATCAGCGCTTACATCAGGCGCCGATGGGCTTGATGATATAAAACACATTATCGCACTTGCACCCGCCCATTTATTAGAAGGTGGCTTACTGGCTTTTGAGCATGGTTTTGACCAAGCAAAAGCGGTTGGCGACCTGTTACACGCCCGAGGCTTTGTGAACGTGAGCACCGCAAAAGACTATGGTGGGAATGACCGAGTCACTTACGGTTACCTATCTACAACAGGTTAAGAATTTGTCACGTCTATTTGTTACTTCTATATGGGACTTGCTAAAAATACGTATTGCATTAATATTTTAAAAGTATTTTGGGAGCAGGAAGTTACAGATGAACGACGATTTACTTTTCATCGACGACGGTGAAGAAGATGTTGTAGAAGAGCTAGGTACATGGAAGATTCTGATTGTTGATGATGAACCTGAAGTTCATGCCATCACAAAATTGGCGCTTAATGACTTTTTCTTAAATGGTAAAACCCTAGAATTTATCAGTGCCTATAACGGCGATGAAGCAAAACGTTGTTTCAGAGAGCATGATGACATAGCAGTGGTTTTACTTGATGTTGTTATGGAAAGTGATGATGCGGGCTTACTGGTTGCTGAATATGTTCGCAACGAACTCGATAACCATTTTACGCGTATTATTCTTCGAACTGGACAGCCAGGACAAGCGCCTGAAAAAGATGTCATTATCAATTACGACATCAATGACTATAAATCGAAAACAGAACTAACCGCACAAAAGTTATTCACAGTTATTATTGCCGCGCTGCGTTCTTATCGCGATATTATTGTAATCGAAGAAAGCCGTGCAGGCTTAGAAAAAATTATTGATGCGTCTGTGGATTTGTTTTCATCCAATTCGCTCGAAAAATTCATGCAAGGCATTATTCAGCAACTGGCTTCTATTTTAGGTTGTTCGAAAGATGCTGCCTACATCACCACGGCGGTAGCGGCCACGCCCGATGCATCACCTAATCCTACAAATGCACTCGATCTTAATGAGCTGTACGTTTTTGCTGGCAACGGTGAATATTCAGATAAAGAAGGTGTGTTATTAAAAGATGCAGTGTCACCTGAAGAATATGAACTGTGCAAGCGCGCCATGCGCGACCGCGAAATTGTGTATGCGGAAGACCACGTAGTGGCGTATTGCAACAGTAAAACGCAAAACGGCGCGTTATTGTATTTATCAGGTTTACCTCGTCGGATTGGCGAAAATGACAAGCATTTGGTTAGGCGTTTTTCAAACAGTGTCCAACTAGCGTTTGATAATGTGCTCAAAACCATTGACGTAGAAAGTACGCAAAGAGAAATTATTGAGCGCTTAGGCAAAGCCATGGAACATGACGGGCAGGGTAGCAACCATATTGTGCGAATGACTGCGATGGCAGAGATTATGGGTTGTGGCATAGGCATGAATGAAAATGATGTGCGATTACTCAAGCATGCCATACCGCTTCATGACGTTGGTACCTCTCGGGTACCTGTCACTATTTTACGTAAGACTGAGCCCTTAACAGAGGATGAAGTTTTTGCCATTCGTCAGCATGCCGAATTTGGTTATCAGATTTTAAAAGACTCTTCTAGGCCCACGATTCAGCTTGCCGCAACATTGGCACGACAACACCACGAGCGATGGGATGGCAAAGGCTATCCTGAAGGGCTTCAAGGTCAAGACATCTTACAGCAAAGTCGCATAGCAACGTTGTTAGATGTGTTTGATGCACTCATCAATACTCGCCCTTATAAAACCGCATGGCCATTAGATAAGGTTGAAAAGGTTATCAATGAAGAAAAAGGGCGACACTTCGACCCGCTATTAGTTGATTACTTGTTGAACCACATTGAAAAATTCATGGCCATTCAACATCAGCACCCTGATATTCCTGAGTATGTTTAACTTAGTCGAATGCCCGTAAATAACGTACAATAACGAATAATTACATAATCAAAACTTAAGAACGATAGGAATTATTGTATGTATATGATGGCGAAATATCTGCACTTAACCGCAGTAGGGCTAAGTATTTTACTGTTTATTTTTCGCTTTATCTGGTCACAATTCGACGCCACAATTTTAACCAAAAAGTGGGTTAAAATTGTGCCTCATATTATTGATACGTTGTTACTAGCCAGTGCTATTTGGCTTTGCGTTATTTTGTCTCAATATCCCATTGTAAATGCATGGCTCACATTTAAGTTAGCTGGCGTTATCGCTTATATCGTGCTTGGGTTATTTGCCCTTAAAAAAGCAAAAACCACCGTGGGCCGCTGGGCCTTTTTCATTGCCGCGCTCGTGGTACTGATGACAACTGCGATGGTGGCAGTTACCAAACAACCCTTATTCTAGCATTTAACGGATAACGAATTAATTATGTCTGAATCTCAACAGATCATTCGTGTTGGCGATGTAGAAGTTGCTAATCACTTACCTTTCGTGCTTTTTGGCGGAATGAATGTATTAGAGTCTCGCGATCTTGCCATGCGCATTGCTGAGCATTATGTTGAAGTTACCCAAAAATTGGGTATTCCTTATGTTTTTAAAGCTTCATTTGATAAAGCAAACCGCTCATCGGTAACGTCTTATCGTGGTCCAGGTATGGAAGAGGGCTTGCGTATATTCGAAGAAATTAAATCTACTTTCAATGTGCCATTAATTACCGATGTTCATGAGCCTCACCAAGCCGCACCTGTTGCTGAAGTGGTAGATGTTATTCAACTTCCCGCGTTTTTAGCCCGTCAAACAGATTTGGTGGTTGCTATGGCTAAAACCGGTAGCGTAATTAATGTGAAGAAGCCGCAATTTCTAGCGCCTCATGAAATGCGTCATATCATTACTAAACTAGGTGAAGCGGGTAACGATAAAGTCATTTTATGTGAACGTGGTAGTAGCTTTGGCTATAACAACCTTGTGGTTGATATGCTGGGCATGGATGCAATGAAATCCTACGCACCGGTAATCTTTGATGCTACCCATGCACTGCAAATGCCAGGAGGTAGAGCAACATCAGCCGATGGTCGTCGTGCTCAAGCGGCACAATTAGCGCGAAGCGGAATGGCATTGGGCCTTGCTGGGTTGTTTATTGAAGCACATCCTAATCCGGATGAAGCAAAATGTGATGGGCCATGTGCGTTGCCATTGGCAAAACTTGAGCCGTATTTAGCGCAAATGAAAGCGTTAGATGAATTGGTGAAAGGGTTTGAGCCGTTAGATACCAGTAATACCTAGGCAAGTCTGATGGCGAATGCCGGTGCGTCGCACCGGCATGCGTATCAGGTGTGGGCGTGTATTATTCGCTTTCAGCAACTAATACAGTAGATTCTTTATTTTTTTCTTTCGCCATGGCAAGTAAGTTTTTATGTAACGCAATTTGCGTCTCTTCTGCCAGTAATGCAGCTGACTGCTTTTTAACAATAATGTGAGCGTCATTTTTAGGCAATACGTCTGCCATGTTTACGCTGGTCATCGCAGTAGCGATTAATGATTGAAGATTGATCTTTTCTGGTTGTACGTTAGCATTCGCAGCAGCGCTTGCAAAAGCCATTACAGATACACTAGCTAGTAGTAGTTTTTTCATTTTCACACCTAATAAAAATAATTTAAAAATATGTTTCCACTTGTTAAATTGCTTAACAAGTAGGCTTTGTAAAGAGTTGATATTCTAAGCTCTTTCCAAAGTTCGCGCAAATAATAGCCAAAACTCGTGCAAAAATAAAACGAGTAAAAGTATGGGTTATCATTAGCAAAACTAATGCGATTACTGCTGCTATAGTATGAGTAGGTCACACAGGATTTATTTCTTAACATGCATCGACGTCTTCCCCCTCTAAATGCGCTAAAAGCCTTTGAAGCGGCTGCCCGGCATTTGAGTTTCACTAAAGCGGCGGATGAGCTTTTTGTTACGCAAGCCGCGGTCAGTCATCAAATTAAAGCGCTTGAAGAATTCTTATCGATGAAGTTATTCATTCGTCGTAACAGAACCTTGTTATTAACCGAGGAAGGCCAGGCTTACTTCCTTGAATTAAAAGATATCTTTAAAAACCTGCAAGAAGCGACGGAAAGACTACTCGCAAGAGGCAGTAAGGGCGCCATAACTGTTGCCATGCCGCCGAGCTTTGCCAGCCAGTGGTTAGTGCCACGAATTAGTCAATTTAGTGTGGCGCAACCGGACATAGACGTAAGAATAAAAGCGGTAGACTTCGATGAAGGCTTTTTAGACGATGACGTAGATGTTGCTATTTACTATGGCAAAGGCCGCTGGAGTGGGTTGCAAGCAGACAAACTGCACCGTGAATTCCTAACACCATTATGTTCCCCTATGCTTTTCAATGGCCCTAAGCCGTTATCGAGTTTGGCAGATTTACGTCATCACGTGCTACTTCACGACTTAAGCCGCGCGGCGTGGAAAAACTGGCTTAAGCATGTGAGTGTATCAGGGGTAAATGTTAACCATGGACCAGTATTCAGCCACTCTATGCTGGTACTGCAAGCTGCCGCGTTAGGGCAGGGGATTGCGTTAGGTAATACGGTACTTGCCCGTCCAGAATTAGATGCAGGGCGATTAATTATGCCTTTTGAAGAGAAAGTAGAAAGTCGTGATGCTTTTTATTTGGTGTGCGAAGAATCCCAAGCTGAGCTTGGCAAAATTGCCGCTTTCAGAGAGTGGATATTAGGCTTGGTTGAAGAAGAGCAAGAGTGATAAGTTTTACATTTAAAAATAATACAGATAATGAGTCAGTCGATGTTTGATATTGAAATTCATTCGGTAAATACGGATGGAAAGACTAATGCACCTATAGCACGCCTTATTCTTGCGCACGGCGCGGGTGCCGGTAAGCACCACGATTTTATGCAGGCAATGGCTTCTCAGTTAACTGGCCATAATATTGAAGTGGTATTATTTAACTTTCCCTACATGCAAACCATGATGGAAACGGGAAAGCGTAGGCCGCCAGATAAAGCCGAAAAGTTACTCACACATTTTGCGGCGCTTATCGATGAGGTGGCTAAAACCCAAACTAGTGTACCGACGTTTATTGGCGGTAAATCCATGGGAGGACGCATGGCGACCATGGTACTTGATAAAGCTGAATCAATAGTAGGCGCGATAGCATTCGGTTATCCATTTCACCCTCCAGGTAAGCCTGAAAAACTCAGAACCGCCCATTTAGAAACGCTCAAAAAACCACTGCTTATACTGCAAGGCGAACGTGATACCTTCGGGACGAAGGATGAGGTGAGTGCCTATGCGTTATCGAGTACTATTGCGGTTTCTTACCTAACAGACGGCGATCACAGTTTTAAACCCAGAAAGCAAAGTGGCTTTACGTTAGAGACCCATATAGAATGCGCGGCTAAATCGACAGCTGATTTTATAAAAGCACACGTAAATAAATAATGAACCACCATTTAACCTTCGGTTTAACTTACACTCAATGACATGGGCAGGTGCTTTGAATAAGGCAATAAATAACACAGGGTCTGTTGATCAGAACCTAAGTAATAAGCAAGGCCTAAACAAACTCTGGCTGTGTGCTGGCATTCTTTTGGCGGCTACTGCAGTTATGCTAGGCGCTTTTGGCGCGCATGGTTTAAAAGCGATATTAGCACCATCGGCACTGACTACATTTGAAATTGGTGTTCGCTACCAGATGTATCATGGTTTAGCCATTGTGGCGCTGCCCGCTTTGTCGGCATACGGTTCGCCTAAATGGCTTAACGCGGTAGCTGCACTTTTTGTGGTTGGTTGTGCGCTGTTCAGTGGCAGTTTATATTTATTAGCAGTCACCGGTAACGGGTTATTTGGCCCCATTACGCCTTTGGGCGGCCTATGCTTTATTATCGGTTGGATAGCATTGGCTGTAGCTGTATTCAAAGGAAAAACTAATGACTAGCATTTTGGCCTATTGTCGCCCTGGCTATGAAAACGACACAGCCAATGAACTGGCTACTCGGTACGGCGAAAAAGAATACTTTGGCTATCCGGTATCAAAATCGAATACGGGCTTTGTGCATTATAATTTGTACGATAATACGAGCCTAGGTAATGCATTGGCATTGTTCGCGGTAAGCGAGTCTATATTTCCCCGCCAATTAATAGGTGTGTTCGCTACGCTTAATGATATTGAAAAAGAGGATAGAGTAGGGCAAGTACTCGACGCGCTAGAAGACGTGTCGCTCGAAGCGCTTACTGGTGCTCATGGTGTATTCGGTGCCATCGATGTTGAATACCCAGATACGGAAGACGGTAAAACCCTTGCGAAATTTTGTAGGAAGTTTACCGTTCCTCTTCGTCAGGCATTAAGAAAGAAGGGCTGGTTATCACCAAAGGAAAACGAGAATAAGCCTAAACTGCATGTTTTCTTCGAGTCTTTTGAAACTTGCTACATAGGCTATAGTCTTGCTGGATATCGCTCTAATGACCATTTAGGCATTTGCCGATTAAAATTTCCGTCCGATTCACCAAGTCGCTCAACCCTCAAGTTGGAAGATGCCTTGGTGAACATGTTAAGTGCTAACGAGCAACGTGAAGTACTTCGCGCTGGCGGTAGAGCAGTAGACTTGGGTGCATGCCCTGGTGGATGGACTTATCAACTAGTTAAACGTGAAATGTACGTTGAAGCGATTGATAATGGGGCTATTGCTGACAGCTTAATGAGCACAGGGCTTGTTGAACACCATGCTGCAGACGGGTTTACTTACAGACCACAATTTGGTCGTGTAGATTTACTAGTGTGTGATATGATAGAGCAACCCGATCGGGTAGCAAAGCTGATGGGTGACTGGTTGGTAAAACATTGGGCCACTCATGCGGTGTTTAATTTAAAGCTACCCATGAAACGACGATATGAAACCGTAATAGAGGCCATGTCGACGTTAATGACCAGATTGAATGCGTTAGACGATGCATTCACTGTCAAGGTAAGACATCTCTATCATGACAGAGATGAAGTTACAGTAACGATTGTACGCACTTCGTGAAACGAGGTGTGTTTTTGTTATTTTTAAAAAAATATCTAATATTCTTATATTATTGATATTTAAATAAAAAATTAATGGTGGCTCGGTTTTTCACAAACGTTTTCAGAGTTTGTGCTAAATAAAGGTGTATCTCTTGTACAGAAATCCTTTATAATCCGGCCGTTTTTTTACTCTGAATCAATGAAAGTGAACTAATGTCAGACTTATCCCTTTACAGAAACATTGGTATTTTCGCCCACGTAGACGCGGGTAAAACTACCACTACAGAACGTATTTTGAAGCTTACTGGTAAAATCCATAAAACCGGTGAAGTACACGACGGTGAGTCAACTACTGACTTCATGGAACAGGAAGCTGAGCGTGGTATTACTATCCAGTCGGCAGCAGTAAGCTGTTTCTGGAAAGATCACCGCTTCAACGTTATCGATACTCCAGGACACGTTGACTTCACAGTTGAAGTTTACCGTTCACTAAAAGTATTAGACGGCGGTATCGGTGTATTCTGTGGTTCTGGTGGTGTTGAACCGCAATCAGAAACTAACTGGCGTTATGCTAACGAATCAGAAGTTGCACGTATTATATTCGTAAACAAATTAGACCGTATGGGTGCTGATTTTTACCGTGTAACTGAGCAAGTACGTAAAGTACTTGGTGCTGTACCACTAGTTATGACGTTACCAATTGGTATCGAAGATGACTTCGTAGGTGTAGTAGACGTATTGACTAAACAAGCATACGTTTGGGATGACACTGGTCTTCCTGAAAACTACGAAATTAAAGACGTTCCTGCAGACATGGTAGACAAAGTTGATGAATACCATGAAATGCTTATCGAAACTGCTGTAGAGCAAGACGATGACCTAATGGAAGCGTACATGGAAGGTGAAACTCCTTCGGTTGAAGACATCAAGCGTTGTATCCGTAAAGGTACACGTGACCTTGCTTTCTTCCCTACATTCTGTGGTTCTGCATTCAAAAACAAAGGTGTTCAATTAGTACTTGACGCAGTTGTTGACTACTTACCATCTCCTACAGAAGTTGATCCTCAGCCTCTTATGGATGAAGAAGGTAACGAAAATGGCGAACATGCAATCGTATCTGCTGATGAAACGTTTAAAGCGTTAGCATTTAAGATCATGGATGACCGTTTTGGTGCACTAACATTCGTACGTATCTACTCTGGTAAATTGAACAAGGGTGACACCATCCTTAATTCATTCACTGGTAAAACTGAGCGTGTTGGCCGTATGGTTGAGATGCAAGCTGACGAACGTATTGAGTTATCTAGCGCACAAGCGGGTGACATCATTGCTATCGTAGGCATGAAGAACGTACAAACTGGTCACACACTTTGTGATCCGAAAGATCCAGTAACACTAGAGCCAATGGTTTTCCCAACGCCAGTAATCTCGATTGCTGTTCAGCCTAAAGATAAAGGCGGAAACGAGAAAATGGGTATCGCTATCGGTAAAATGATTGCAGAAGATCCTTCGTTCCAAGTTGAAACTGATGAAGATTCAGGCGAAACCATCCTTAAAGGTATGGGTGAGCTTCACTTAGACATCAAAGTAGACATT
The DNA here is from genome assembly GCF_017653625.1 of Alteromonas sp. K632G. Lineage (NCBI taxonomy): Bacteria > Pseudomonadati > Pseudomonadota > Gammaproteobacteria > Alteromonadales > Alteromonadaceae > Alteromonas > Alteromonas sp. K632G. The sequence goes on along the minus strand of NZ_JAGGDM010000026.1, from coordinate 33,784 downwards.
CTTAAGCGTACTTACGGTGTAGACCTTATTGTTGGTCAACCTCAAGTTGCTTACCGTGAAACTATCACTCAAGAAATTGAAGATAGCTACACGCATAAGAAGCAATCAGGTGGTTCTGGTCAGTTCGGTAAAATCGACTACCGCATCAAGCCTGGCGAAGCGGGTTCTGGCTTTACGTTCACATCATCTGTTGTTGGTGGTAACGTACCGAAAGAATTCTGGCCTGCAGTTGAGAAAGGCTTCAAGTCTATGATGGGCGAAGGTGTTCTAGCTGGCTTCCCAGTACTAGACGTTGAAGTTGAACTTTTTGACGGTGGCTTCCACGCAGTGGATTCATCAGCAATCGCGTTCGAAATCGCTGCTAAAGGCGCTTTCCGCCAATCTATTCCTAAAGCGGGTGCACAACTTCTTGAGCCAATCATGAAAGTTGACGTATTTACGCCAGAAGATCACGTTGGTGACGTAATCGGTGACCTTAACCGTCGTCGTGGTATGCTAAGCGACCAAGAAGCTGGTTTAACTGGCGTTCGCATTAAAGCAGACGTTCCGTTATCAGAAATGTTCGGTTACATCGGTTCACTACGTACAATGACATCTGGTCGTGGTCAGTTCTCTATGGAGTTCTCACACTACGCAGCTTGTCCACAAAACGTAGCTGACAAAGTAATGGAAGAAGCTAAAGCACGTAAAGCAGCTAAGTAATTAGCTACTAACTAGGTAAGCATTCATGCTTACCTTAGTGTTAAGCATATAAAAGCCCGTCTGGAATACCAGACGGGCTTTTTTGTTGCTAAATGCTAATTAATACATCTTGTAGGGTAAGAACTTTCCAGACATCACCACACTTACGCGGTCACCTTTAGGATCGTTCTCGCGTTGCAAATCCATTGAGAAATCGATAGCGCTCATTATGCCGTCTCCAAATTCTTCATGAATAAGTTCTTTTAAGGTTGTGCCATAAACACTGACTAATTCGTACCAGCGATAGATAAGCGGGTCGGTAGGCACTTCGGTCGGCAACGAACCTTTATAAGGCGCAATTTGTAACCAAGCAATGGCTTCATCACTCAGTTCTAGCATTTCGCCCACGGCTGTCGCTTGTTCTTTAGTCATCGCCATTTGCCCTAAACACGCGGCGGTACTCCATTCTTTTGATTGTCCTACCGCTTGGGCAATTTCACTCCATTTAATGCCTTTAGAAATTTTTGAAGACTGGATCATGTCGGTAACTTGAGTTCGATTGGTAATCATTGCATTTCCTTTTTTGAGTGATACGGGTTATTGATAAAAGTTAGTTGTTGCCATAAAGCAGTATGAAGGTAATTACATTACTAATAACTAACAGCAGGGACAGTCCCTGCCAGAATTTAAGTGGGTGACGTTGTATTAATGGCGCGGTCACGCGGTTAAGAAAAGCGGGGCTAGGGTGTCGAAGGTGATAGGTAAACTCAGATAAGCTAGCAAAACGCTTTTCAGGATTAGGCTGTAATGCTCGTTTCAGCGTGGCATCTATCCAAGCTGGAATAGGCCGTCTATCATCAAGCACCGATTGATATTTGAGTTTGTGCTGCGCCGCCACGGTCCGGGTTTTAGCTACTTGTGTGCCATAAGGAAAGCGGTCGCTGAGTAAGTAATAGGTGAGTACGGCAAGAGAATAAAGGTCGGATTGATCACAGCCGCTATCGCCTAAGAAGTATTCTGGAGCAACATAAGCTGCGGTGCCCATAATATCACTCTCGTGTTCAAATAATGCGTCACTAATGCCAGCAACACGGGCAGAACCTAAATCTATTATTTTGCAGTTACCTGAAGCTTCGATCATGATGTTTTCAGGGCGAATGTCTTGATGGAGAAGTCCTTCTCGGTGCATGGCCATTAAGCCTTGTGCTACCTGCTCAATAATACTTCGTACTTTTTCAACATCTGGCTTAGGGTTATCAGTTAGCCACTGGGTTAAGTTCTGCCCTTCAATATATTCGCTAATGGTATACATACATGAAGGCGGCTGAATACGAGTAGGTACGTTAATTACATGGTTGGATTTAATTCGTCGTGCCAGCCATTCTTCTAATGCAAAGTGCTCAAGGTAGTGGCTGTCTTGTGCCAGTTCAGTAGACGGTATTTTAATAACGATATGTGCTTTGTTATTTTCATCCCACGCTAGGAAAACATGGCTTCTAGCCGACTGGTATAGCTGTCGCTCAATGCGGTAGGCATCTATCGTCTCTCCCACATTCAACTGCTTAATAATGGGAGCTGACGTTTCATCAACAGCATATTCCGGTGTTAAAAACTTACCATCGCCCACGCTCTCTACTGTTATAAATTGGCAAGAAACGTTGTCATCACTGTTGTTTTCTAACGCAAGATCTACAAGGCGTTGCGCGAGGGGCTTGGCGCTCTTTTTTGCTATAGAAGTTTTTGAAATAGCAGTTTTTTGACTAGAAGTGCTATGAGCAGAAGCATCATCCTCAGACGCATAAATCGGCGATATAAGTGAGGCAAGCGTAGGGGATGAAACATATTCATAAACGCCATCTGTCATTAGAATAAGGGTATCGCCTGCTTTTAGCGGGACCGCGAGGTAATCAATGTCGACATTCGCATGCACACCCAGCGCATTAGCGAGATAAGACTCATGCTGTGAGTGGTCTACTCGATGAGATTGGGTAAGGACTTGTATCCTATCGTCAGAATACAAACAGACTCTAGCATCACCAACATGGAATATATGTGCCGTATCGCCTTTAACGATAACTGCAGAAAAAGTGCATACATAGCCCTTATCAGGGGTATAGCAAAAAGGGCTTTGCTGGGTTTTGGTATATAAAGTGGCATTAATACTTTGTATAACGGTTTTAGCGCTTTGCACCACTCCCCAGGTTTCAGGGGTACAAAAGTATTGTTTTATGAAATCTTTAATTGCTAAATCACTGGCTATTTGGCTAACCGTGCTGCTACTTATGCCATCGGCAAGTGCAAAGGCGGCGCCTTTTAATGTTAAAGCTGGGTCGTTACTAGCTGGAATAAACGCATCGCAAGCGTCTTGATTTATTGGCTTAACGCCGGCGCTACTGCATTCGCTATAGTGAAGTGATAAGGATTGAATCTGCATATTAAAAAAGCCCGATACAGAGGAAACGTACCGGGCTTGCTAACTTATACTGTAGCGGCTTTTGCTGGCGCTTTTTCAGCAACAGCAATTTTACGCTTAGGTGCAGTTTTAACGTGTGTGCTGTAAATCGTTAAACCTGTAAACGCTAAACCACCAACAAGGTTACCTAGCGCTGTTGGAATTTCATTCCACACGAAGTAATCCATGATAGAAAACTCACCACCCATGATAAGACCGAATGGGAATAAGAACATGTTTACAACAGAGTGTTCAAAACCCATGAAAAAGAACAGCATGATAGGCATCCACATGGCCAATACTTTACCGCTCACATGAGTAGAGATCATCGCGCCAACTACACCCAGTGATACCATCCAGTTACACAACATGCCGCGAATAAAAATAGTAAACCAACCGGCAGTACCATGTTCTGCGTAACCTAATGTTCTCGCTTCACCGATACTAGCTACTTTAGCAGCAATAGCACCACCATCTACGTTGTAACCCATGGTGAAAATAAAAGACATCATAAAGGCAACAGTCAGTGCGCCACCAAAGTTACCTAAAAATACTAAGCCCCAGTTACGTAAAATTTGTTTAGGGGTAACACCCGGTCGCTTAGCAAGCCAAGCAAGTGGGGTTAATACAAATACACCCGTTAATAGGTCGAAGCCCATTAAATACAGCATACAAAACCCCACCGGGAACAAAACGGCCCCCAGTAAGAAGATGCCGGTTTGCACCGCAATCGTAATAGCAAATACAGCCGCTAACGCTAATATTGCGCCAGCCATAAATGCGCGGATTAGCGTATCTCGTGTAGACATGTAAATTTTAGATTCACCGGCATCTACCATTTTCGTAGCAAACTCGGCGGGAAGTAAATAAGCCATAATTAATCACCCTGATTTGTAATTTATTTAAAATAACGAGCCACATCACTGCTTTCATCGATAGAACAAACGAACAAAAAAAAACGTCCACACCATTCCCTGTTTCCAAAGAAGGTTGTGGACGTCTTTATCCAATTCGATAGATTGTGTTAGTCAGTTTACAAACCGACTCGTACTGTTAAAAGATTAGCGAAAATAGTGCCAAAAAAGCATTTTAATAATAACTTCAATTAAATCATTGGGTTATTCTTATTTAGTTACACTAATAAATGATTGGAGTGATCAGCTTTAAACCACAATGGTGCAAATGAAGTGCTAGGGTGCACCGAATTGGTGGTTAATAAACCAAAAAATTCCACCTCACACTTTTTATTATTGACTGACTCTAGCGTTATATGGCTTTGGTTTGCTTTAAGTCTTTTTTTAACGCGACAAGTGTATCTTTCATTGCTCGTTCTTTTTGACTTCGGCTATCGCGACTTTCATCTGTAGCACTTTGATATAGTGCATGTTCAAAATCTTGGGTGAGCGAGTTAAATAGCGAGGCCGCGTTTGTTGGTAAAAAGGGTTTCACTTGTTTGAAGTATGCAGTGCTTCCTTTGTTCTCTCGCGCTACCTTAGTAAAATTCGACACCAACTCAACAGCGTTTAAATAAATGTGTTGATGTGCAGGCACGGTCGACTTCTTTCTAAGAGGAAAGAACAGCACAAGCAGAAAAATACTGACTATCCCCAGAAGACTCAAAAAGAAGAACGTCATTTTCTGAGAGGTTAAATCGCCAAGAAGCTTTTTTAATAAATCAGTTTGAGTTTGATTATCAAAACCCAGAACTAATCTACTCCACTGATAATCAAGTTGGCGAAACCATCCTCTGATAGATAAAAACAGTTCAGCTGAATTTAAATTCTTAAACATACCTTCACTGCGAGTTTCATTAAAATCGGCTAACGCTTGTTCTAATCCAAAGGTAATGCGTGATGGTGCCACCATACTAGTAGGATCGTACGAGACCCAAACGCCGTCTATTAATGCTTCTACCCAAGCGTGGGCATCGTACTGGCGAACTTGTATTACGTTGTCACTTAATAATTCGCCACCTTGATAGCCTGTCACCATACGAGCAGGAATGCCCGCAACCCGAAGGGCAAACACCATGGCGCTGGCATAGTGAGCACAAAAACCCGCCTTTGCTTCGAACATAAAGGTGTCGATGGGCGAGTTCGGCATAGCGTCAGGTTGTAAGGTGTAACTAAATCCGTTGGTTTTAAAGTGGCGTAGAATGTCATCGGCAATACTTCGCTCACTGTGCGCATTTGCTTTTAGCTGCTTTACCCACGCTTGAGTACGTACGTTGCTGTCCATGGGGTATTGAATATTAAGTTGATAATCAAAGTCATATATCTCACTAACACGTGGCGTTTCTGGATAATAAGTTAAATAGAACGCGCGTTTGCCAACAATTGGACGCGCTGCACGTAATGCATAATTGAACTGACGCCGCATCTCAGGATTGTCTAAATTTGTGTTTTCAGCCGACACATCAAGAGAATACAGCCAGCGTTGGTTACTGGGCTCTACTATCAATTGATAGTTTTCTGAGGGGGGAAGCGATGCGTCAGTTGAAGGCGCCGCGACACGTCGACCCATAGTTTTAAGCTGTGCTTCAGCTTGTTTTCGTCGTGGGCTAATTGTCCACGTTTTACCGTCAAAGGCTTCCATCGTCATGGCGCGCCAATACCGCTGTTCGGCCAATGGTGGGCGTTGCTCAAAGGTGGCGGTGAACGCTAAATCAGACGACCTCGCCAGCGAGGCAATATCCCCTGGCGTGACCGAATCTGATAACCCTGTTTCATTAGACTTAGACGTAGGCATTTGCCAAAGAGGAGGAAACTGCGGCATCACTACAAATAACAGTGCGGCCAAGGGAAATGCTTGCAGCAGTATTATCGACGATTTACGCATCGACCCCCTAAAACTTCTCGCGGGGGCGTATACCAATGACAATGCGGTGAACAAAAGAACGATAACCGCGACATAGCCTATCCATGCTTCAATACCTAAAGCAAAAATAAAACCACAGCCGACCAGAAATATGCACGAGCAGAATAGCTGTAAAAAATCTTTCGTTTTTGAAAGCAACATAAGCTTCAGCGAGCAGGCAATCACTAAAAGGTTAATCATGCTGTTGAGCAAACCAATAGAAAGACCGAACCAGCCTAGCGCTATTAAGGATAATACGGCTAACAAATTTACGGTGCGGCTACTTGGGTTATATTCTTGCCACCTAAAATACAACGCGCTTTGCATAATAACCGCGCATATGGCAAGTAATATCACCCAAGTTAGCAATGGGGTAAGCAGGCTAAGGGTTAGTACCATAAAGCAGGTGGATAGCAGCATATTTGCTTTATGGTTCATTTACTCAGCCCTTGGAAATCACTGTTGTCTGCGGCTTGCGCGGCAAGAGGAGCCGCCGGAGAGATAGATGCATGACTCGAAGACTTAGCCGAACTAGCATCAAAAGGTGTGTTGGGATAAGTCGCCAGTGCCTTCAGACATTGATGCATGTGTGAAATAGAATTATTGGGGGTAAAGGTTGCACTACCTAGTTTTAAACCGTAGTGCAGACCTTGCGATTGCATCGACACTATTTTTTGAGTCAATGCACTTAATCCTTCTTCTAGCGGGGTGTTAGTCGGCAAACTTAAATACACGTCGTCGCTTTTTTGTTCGCTAAACTGCTTTACCACCCAATTTCCTGTTTTAGCGACTTGCTTCCACGCTACGCGGTTTAACGGTTCGCCTTCAATGAAATCGGTGAGGGCAAAAAAGTCTTCATTACCTTGTCGGTCATCTTCTTTACCACCGACGGCATCTTCCGTGTTGTGAACAACTTCACACACCGGTCCAGCTTTGGGTTCTGGATACACGATGACTTTTACGTCGAAATCTAAGTGAGTCCAACAATGATACAAACCGAAGGGGTAGGCGCTTTTAAAGGTAATTCGAGGGAGTCTGTGCTCACCTCTAGTGTGAAGTAATAAAGGAACAGTCAGTCGCTGTTCTCGATTGCCAATATCAAAGGAGATAGTGCTCGTATCTTTTCGCCTAGGCAGTTGAAGCCACTGCAGCTGTAATAACCCTTCCGGCGTAGTTTTATAGTCTGAGTGCTTAATCCGATTGAGGGTAAGGTGTGCTGACGTATTAGCAAATACGGTTTTGGGGGAGGATGCGCTAAGGGCAATAGCCGCAAAATTTTGATAGCTGTAAAACAAAGTGATTAACATTACGCTAAGTAACAAATAGCTTAATAACAGCATAAGGTTGTTTTGATAGTTAGTGCCTAATAGAAACAAGCACATACACATCACGATAAATCCCCAGCCAAAACGGCTCGGCAAAATAAACACCGAACGCATATTCAGAGCATGTGAAGAATGTGGCGGAATACGTTTGTCTAGCCAAGCGAGCCAATGCTTATGTAATACCTTTTTAAACATGGATTACGCCGCCAGCGGATCGATACTATCCAGTAAATGCTGACTTAGCGACGTGCCCGTATGTTCAGGGGTACTTGCACTAAGCCTATGCTCAGTAACGGCAACGAATATAGCTTGCACGTCATCTGGCGTCACAAAAGTTCTATCGTGCATATAAGCCCAAGCCCTAGCGGCCTGCAATAAGGCTCGGCTAGCCCGTGGCGACAACGGGGTAGGGTAGCGACCTTCTGCGCGACTTTCTGTCACTAAACGCAATATATAATTAATCACATCATCGCTAGCATGCACATGGGTAACCGCATCTTGCATAGTGATCAAATCGGTCTGCGATAAACACGAGGCTATCTGTTGCTGAACGTCAGTTGATTGTTTCAGCATGGCTTTTTCGGCTTCCCAGTTCGGAAAGCCCAGGGAAATACGCATAAAAAAGCGGTCTAGTTGTGACTCAGGTAGCGGATAGGTGCCAGATTGATAACCCGGGTTTTGCGTGCCGATAACAAAAAAGGGAGAAGGTAAAGCATGGGTGGTGCCATCAATACTCACTTGTCGCTCTTCCATCGCTTCTAACAAGGCACTTTGGGTTTTAGGGCTTGCTCGGTTTAGCTCGTCGGCAAGAACAACTTGGCTAAAAATGGGGCCGTGCCTAAATTGAAATTCACCATTGTGACTTTGATAAACGTTAACCCCTAGCATGTCTGATGGGAGTAAATCTGACGTAAATTGAATACGTGAATATTGAAGGCCGAATACATGGGAAAGTGCGTGGGAAAGCGTGGTTTTACCCATACCAGGTAAATCTTCAATAAGAAGGTGACCATGAGCTAGCAAACACGTTACCGCAAGTTTTAACTGTTCAGATTTGCCGATAATCTTCTGACTTAGCGCGTCATGCACTAATTGAATCTCTTTTCGCATGATAAAACGTTACCTTTTTAACCCCTTATGTATTGATAATAGCAACTAAAGTGCTCAAATAGCAGTTGACACCCATACAAAGGTATGAGCATGGTTATTTAACACGTTAAAAGCATCATTTTAATGTTGGTTTTAACGAATTTAGGGCTAGGTTAGAAATAGTGCTGCGCTGTGCGTATCGGTTGTCTATAATGGGGCATCTTGTTAAGGAAGTAGTTATGAAAAGCATTGAAATAGATGATGATTTGTATGCCTTTATCGCCAGCCAAACAAAACATATAGGCGAGAGCGCATCAGAAATTTTACGTAGGCTTTTATTGCCTGAAGACGGTGAAATAAAGGGTGCAAACAACGCCTCTCTACCTGATGAGTCAGTACAATCGGCGAAAGCACCGGTTGCTGCTACCACTACCGCTAACGCCTCGGCGCAAAAGGCAGAAGCGAAACCAGCCACTAAACCGGTGGCCAAAGCGGCACCTAAAGCAACCGTTGCCAAAGCACCAGTGACGAAATCACCCGCTGCAAAATCAACAACTGCAGCCAAAGCGCCCGTTAAAAAAGACGTAGTGGCGCCAACGGTGACTGAAATAGAAAATCACAATAAAGATGATATTGTGGGTATGGTATCTCAAGATGCGTTATCGACCTTTACCAAACGTGTCGACCAATTCTTATTTATTCTAAGTGCTGCGCACAAGTTAAATAGCGATACCTTTGAAAACGTTAAATCGATTATTGGTAAAAATCGTACCTATTTTGCTACAAGCAAAGAGGCGTTGTTAGAAAATGGCAGTAGTACTAATCCAAAAGCCATTCCTGATAGCCCATTTTGGGTGGTCACCAACAACAATACCGCGAAGAAAGTAAACATGCTGGAACAAGTTTTGCGTACATTAGGGTATCAGCCCGATGTCGTCGAAACGGTAGTAAGTCGATTCGCCCCAGAGGGCAAATAAACGCTTAACTTAAAATAAGGACTTTTCATGGCTTTACATCCGCAGGCTGGTAAGCCAGCTGCACCTGAACAACTGATTAATGTGGCACAACTTGTTAGCCAGTATTACAGCTACAAACCAGACGCCGCTGCCCCAACTGAAGCAGTAAGTTTTGGTACTTCAGGGCACAGAGGATCGGCGTCGAACTATACTTTTACCGATACCCATATTAGTGCAATCTGCCAAGCACTGGTTGAATATCGTGAAGCAGAAGGTATTACCGGGCCGCTATTTATAGGTAAAGACACCCATGCATTGTCTGAACCTGCCATGATCACCGCCATCGAAGTACTCAGTGCCAACGGTGTTGATGTGGTAATTCAACGAAGCGACAACGAAAGCTTAGGTTATACCCCCACGCCGGTAATTTCCCGTACTATCATTCGTTATAACCGAGAAAACGCGGCGAAGTCTGACGGGGTAGTCATAACCCCATCACACAACCCACCCGAAGATGGTGGGTTCAAATATAACCCTCCTCATGGCGGCCCAGCTGATAGCGACGTGACGACCAAAATTCAAAATCGTGCGAACGCGCTTATTGCCGAAGGCAATAAAGACGTTAAACGCATCGATATCCGTTCCGTAAGAGCCCAGAAGTTAGTGCGCGAAGAAGATTTTATGGAACCTTATATTGATGACCTAGCTCAGGTTATTGATATGCAGGCTATCGCAAAAGCGGGCTTGAAACTCGGTACTGACCCCCTTGGCGGTGCAGGTATCGGTTATTGGTCTCGTATTGCGGATAAATATGGATTAGACATCACGGTTGTAAACCCTGCTGTCGACCCTCAGTTTGGATTCATGCGCCGCGATAAAGACGGCAAGTTACGCATGGACTGTTCAAGTGCTTTCGCCATGGCGGGCTTAATCGAATTAAAAGATGATTTTGACCTTGCATGGGGCAACGACCCAGATTTCGATCGCCACGGTATCGTATGCAAAAGTGCTGGCTTAATGAACCCCAATCATTATCTTGCGGTGGCCATTCAGTATTTATATACACACAGACCCGAGTGGCCAGCGTCACTTAAAATCGGTAAAACACTGGTTTCAAGCAGCATGATCGATCGCGTAGCGAATAGCTTAGACAAACCCCTTGCCGAAATGCCAGTAGGCTTCAAATGGTTTGTAGATGGTTTATCTAACAGTGAAATTGGTTTTGCAGGTGAAGAAAGTGCTGGTGGTATTTTCTTACAGCGAAATGGCGAAACTTGGGCTACCGATAAAGACGGTTTTATCCTGTGTTTGTTAGCTGCTGAAATTCTTGCGGTGACTAAGAAAGATCCAGGTGAACACTATCAGGCATTAACTGAGCAATTTTCATCGCCGGTTTATAACCGTGTAGATGTGGCTGCTACCTTAGAGCAAAAGCAGAAGTTATCTGCTATGGATGCTTCGGTAGTAACCAGCGATACCCTAGCTGGTGAGCCCATTACTGCCGTGCAAACCCACGCCCCAGGTAACAATGCCGCTATTGGTGGTGTAAAGGTTTCTACAGAAAATGGTTGGTTTGCAGCACGTCCATCAGGGACTGAACAAATCTACAAAATTTATGCAGAAAGCTTTAAAGGTGAAACTCACTTACAAGAATTAATTCAAGAAGCGGAAGCCTTAGTGGGTAAGATTATCAAATAAGGTCAAAAAACAACCTCTTCAAGGCGGGGGTTGTTAAATCAATGTTAAACGCCGGATGATTGCATACGTTTTCATCCGGTTTTTTGTTATTTTAACAAAATTATCACAACAAAATCGTTTAAGCACTGCTATATTGATCTCATATTGTTGATTTTTTCTGTAATTAAATTACATATTGAGTGTGCTTTAGTACACATCAACCAGAGTGAGACGCAAAATGAATGCAAAAGCTGCCAAAACGCAACCCTCTTCACCGCTAGACAAGACAGAGTTTAAAGCTGCTATTGTTAAGCACCTTCACTGTACGCTAGGTACGGATGAAAATAAGGCTAATAACCACGCATGGTGGAAAGCTACCTGTGCAGCCATTCAGGCTCAGGTACTAGAAGGCCTTCGCAAAACGCAAAAAAGTCACTACTTCAATGATACTCGTGCAGTACATTATTTTTCTGCTGAATTCTTAATGGGTAGATTGTTATCGAACAACCTTCAAAATTTAGGTTTGTTCGATGTGGCTAGTGGCGCATTAAAAGAACTTGGTGTTGAAATTACCGACATCATGGAAGAAGAGCCAGACATGGCACTAGGTAATGGCGGGTTAGGGCGCTTAGCCGCGTGCTTTATCGACTCACTTGCCACGATGGAATTGCCTGCAATTGGTTATGGTATTCATTATGAACATGGCCTTTTCCGTCAAGAAATTAAGAGTGGTGCTCAAATAGAACGCCCTGATAGTTGGCGCGATTACGGTAACCCGTGGGAAATCTGCCGCCCAGAGTCAATTCAAGAAGTGCCTTTATTTGGTTATGTAGAAACCAAATACGGCGAAAGCGGCCGTATTCAGAAAGAATGGCACCCTGGCTCAATTGTTAAAGGGATACCATGGGATATTCCTGTCGTTGGTTATGAAGGTAAAACCGTAAACGTGTTGCGTTTGTGGCAGTCAGATTCATCTGATTACTTCAATTGGGATGTATTCAACGCTGGTGGTTATGTAGATGCGCAGCGTGAAAACGTACAAGCAGAAACCATTTCAAAAGTACTCTATCCAAACGATGAAACTCAAGCAGGTAAAGAGCTTCGTTTAATTCAGCAGTACTTCTTCTGCTCATGTTCCTTAAAAGACATCATTCGCCGTTACAAGCGTGCCCATGGTGATGACTGGAGCCGCTTCGCTGATCAGGTTGTCATTCAATTAAATGATACACACCCAGCTATCGCGATTCCTGAACTTATGCGTATCTTAGTCGACCGCGCTGAACTAGATTGGGATCAAGCATGGGGTATCAGCACGAAAGTGTTCGCTTATACCAACCATACGTTGTTACCTGAAGCCTTAGAAAAATGGCCTGCACGTATGATTGAAAAAATCTTACCGCGCCATTTAGAAATCATCTATGAAATTAACCATAGATTCATGGCAGAAGTCGATAAGAAATGGCCAAGCGACAACCGCATTAAAGCCAAGCTTTCTATTATAGAAGAAGGCAACGAGAAAATGGTACGTATGGGCCACTTATCGGTTATTGGCTCATTCGCGGTAAATGGCGTAGCTGAAATGCACTCTCGACTAGTGAAGTCTGACTTGTTCCCAGAGTTCGATGCGTTATGGCCAGGCAAATTAACGAATGTAACGAATGGTATTACGCCACGTCGTTGGTTGAAAGCGTGTAACCCTGAACTTTCTAAATTGATTGATAAGAAAATTGGCACAGATTGGCCAAAAGACTTATACAAACTTGAAGCACTAGAAAAGTACGCCGATAACAAAACGTTCCAAAAGCAATTCATGCAAGTGAAGCTTAACAACAAGCAATTGCTGGCTGATGAAATTCGAGAGTCGTTAGACATTGAAGTAGACGTTAACGCTATTTTCGATGTACAAATTAAACGCCTTCACGAATACAAGCGTCAACATTTGAACTTGCTTCATATTATGGCCTTGTATCGTCGACTGCTAGAAAATCCTGATTACGATATGGTGCCTCGCGTATTCATTTTCGGCGCGAAAGCAGCACCGGGTTACAAGTTGGCAAAAGATATTATTTACGCCATCAACAAAGTGGCTGATAAAATCAATAACGACCCACGTGTAAACAATAAAATTAAAGTGGTGTTCTTGCCGAACTACCGCGTATCGCTTGCTGAGAAAATGATCCCAGCATCAGACGTGTCTGAGCAAATTAGTACTGCAGGGAAAGAAGCGTCTGGAACCGGTAACATGAAGTTGGCACTTAACGGCGCTATTACCGTAGGTACACTTGATGGGGCTAACGTTGAAATTGCCGAAGAAGTAGGCGATGACAACATCTTTATCTTTGGCCTAACCGTTGAAGAAGTTCACGAGCTGAAGGATAACGGCTACAAGCCTTACGATTACTACTACCGTGATCCTGAAATTAAAGCGGTCCTTGATTGGCTTGAAACCGATTACTTCACGCCGGGTAAGCCAGGTGCGCTAGTGTCGATTAAGCAAAGCTTGTTAGATCATGGTGACCAATACATGGTGCTAGCAGACTTCCGTAGTTATTGCGATGCGCAAATTGCTATTGATGAGGCGTACCGAGACAAAGCGCGCTGGGCTAAAATGGCGATTATCAATACCGCCAAGATGGGTAAGTTTACCTCAGACCGTTCAATTAAAGATTATGTAGAACGTATTTGGAAACTTTCACCGTGTAAGATCGAAAACTAGTCTCAAGAGACTCAAAAAAAAGCCCGGAAATGCTATGCTTTCCGGGCTTTTTGTTGTGATATATTTATCCAATTAAAATAAAAATAAATTAAAAATCAATAAGTAGCCGATTTAATGTAAAAAGGTCTGCAATCTATAATAAGGTATAGATTCATATACTGATAACACGTTGCGCTTAGTATTAAGTCGTGTTGAACTACCGTCTGCTTATTTTAAGCACCTAGCCGCCGTTTAGTGCAAGGAAACCGTCATGAGCCAACATCATAATTCGCTGGCTACACTTCCCAATCGATTTGCGTTTATCGACACAGTCTCGAAGTGTGGTGTATTGCATCCATCATTATCACTAATGCTAGTGGATGTAGTCCGTTTCTCAGACGTAACCACCAGTTTAGGGATTAATATTGGTGACAGGTTTCTGCTAGAAATTGCTAACCGCATCCAATCTTTGTTTGGTGGTGATATTCGCCTTGGCAGAATAAGTGGTGATGTATTTGGTATTGCGTTTCTCGGTACGCGAAGTTCAGGCCAAATGCGAGACATGTTCGAACGGCTTGTTGAGCATTTCAAAACACCCATGCATCACGATGGCCATGCATTCATCGCCGATTTTAATGTAGGTGTAGTGACATCAGAGGGTCAGACCTTTGAAATTACGGCATTTGTGTCTCGTGGAGAAGCGGCACTAAAGCAAGCAAAAGAAAATAAGTACGAAAACTTTTGCCTGTATAATATGCAAGATAAGACCGATACGGGTCGTAGCCTTGCATTAAAAGCTGATTTAAAACGTGCGTTATCGCAAAATGAATTAGAGCTTTATTATCAACCTAAAGTTAACCTTCAAACCCTTGAAGTGATTGGGGCTGAGTGCTTACTTCGCTGGAATCATCCGTTAGATGGCGTACTGTTCCCAGGCCCGCTTATTGAAGCGGCAGAATCCTATAACATGATGAATGAGTTGGGCTATTGGACATTAGAGCAAGCATTTAGAAGTTTAGTTGATTTTGATTTTCACCGTTTGTCGCTGACCTTGTCTGTCAACATATCACCTACTCAGTTGTATGATAATCATCTTATCCCTTCCTTGAAGATGCTCAGTAAGTCTTACGCCATGCCGCTTACTCGTATAGAGTTAGAGCTGACTGAAGATGTGGCCTTGTCTAATTCACTGATGGTGAAAAGGCAGCTTGATGAGCTTCGCGCCCTAGGGGTCGCCATTTCGGTAGATGACTTTGGTAAAGGTTACTCAAACCTAGCATACATTCGAGATCTTGATTTAAGCGCGCTTAAAATAGATAAAACCTTTGTTATAGAATTAGCGAATCATCCTGTTAATCGCGCCATTATCGAAGCTGCAAAAATTATCGGTAAAGCGAAGAACTGCGATGTCATTGCCGAAGGTGTTGAAACTATTGCTCAACTTCACATATTACGAGAAGTGGGCGTAACGATAGGGCAGGGGTACCTGTTTTCAAAAGCCATTCCGCTGAATGACTTTATTAGTCTAGCGCAGCAAGAAATTATAGTCGGTAACTCTCCTTTACGTGCCTAAATAAAATCCCTCGGTTACGAAGGGGCAATACGTGCATTCGCTTGGCTGAATCGCTAAACTAGTGTTATTCAAGCTACTTTTGGTTTATGTATGCAACAACTTATCGAGCAAGGAAATTTTCTTTCTTTGTCTAGAACTCAACCTGAGTTATTTACCTCTTCTATTCAATTTACGTTAGACAACGGTACTGACGTTGCTATCGCCGCCCCTGGTATTATTGCCTTCACGCCAACGGCGAAAACGTCTATCAATAAACATGTTGTGCTATCTAGCGGCGTTCATGGAAATGAAACGGCCCCCATCGAAATATGCGACGAGCTGGTACAGCATATTCTTACTAATAAGCTTGAGCTTAGCCATCGTGTACTTTTTCTATTTGGTAACTTACCGGCCATGGATATTGCCGAAAGGTTTGTAGAAGAAAACATGAATCGGTTGTTTAATGGCGCCCATTCGAAAGGGGAAGGGTGCAACAACAGTGAGCGCAAACGTGCTAAAGCGCTAGAAGAGGCGATAACCGATTTCTTCTCTGTGGCAGCTTCTGGTGAGGAGAAGTATCACTACGACTTACATACGGCTATTCGTGAGTCTAAAAATGAAAAGTTTGCGGTCTACCCGTATTTGCATGGTAAAGCGCATAGCAAAAGCCAGCTTGGATTTTTAGCTGCGTGTGGTATTCAAACCATTTTGTTATCTGAGTCAGAAACCACAACGTTTAGTTACTCTTCTTCTGTGCAGCATCAAGCGCATGCCTTTACCGTCGAATTGGGCAAAGTGCAGCCATTTGGTCAAAACGACATGAGCCGTTTCGAAGCAGCAAAACAATCAATTACTGCACTAATTTGTGAAGATGATTTCAGACCTGACGTTGATATAGACTCGCTAGATATTTATCGGGTGAATCAAGTCATCAATCGCTATCAAAACGATTTCACGTTGCATTTCGATGACGACACACCTAATTTTACTGATTATGCTAAAGGCACGGTATTGGCGACCGAAACCGGTGCTACCTATACTGCGCAGCAAGACGGAGAAGCGATAGTCTTTCCTAATGCTAATGTGGCCATAGGCCAACGTGCTTTACTAACGGTTGTCCCTACAAAGCTGGAGAAACTTAGTGTTTAAGTTAGATGCAAGGCTAGAAGCTGATACATTCTTCATTCACGATTTACCCCTTTGCAGGGTATTACTAATGAATGATAGTCAGTTTCCATGGTTAATATTAGTGCCTCGTGTAGACGGGGTAACTGAAATCATTGAGTTGTCAGAGGCCCAACAGCAACAGTTTTTAAGTGAATCGGCACAGGTGAGCCGTTTACTGCAATCGCAATTTTCACCGGATAAATTGAACATCGCGGCACTGGGTAATGTAGTGAGTCAGTTGCATATTCACCATGTTGCACGGTATAAAAGTGATATCGCATGGCCAAAACCAATTTGGGGAGCGCAAGCTGTTGTGGCTTACCCTGAAGATAAAGCGGCTGCATTGGTAGACGTGCTGAAAAAGGCATTGTCTTGATAGGCTAGGGTAACCGTGTGCTAGGTGGCTAGCACTGCCGTGAATATCTTATGGTCTACTATAAGACCAAAGTATAAACTCAATTTTTAAAACAACTCAGCAAGGAGCAACCTATGATAATTTCAACTACGCCTACTCTGGAAGGGCAAAAAATTGAAGCCTACTATGGCATTGTGGTTGGCGAAGCCGTAATGGGCGCTAATATAGTAAAAGATTTATTTGCCTCTATTCGTGACATTGTAGGTGGTCGTTCTGGTTCATATGAAGAAGAGTTAACGCGAGCAAGAAAGCTAGCGTTTACAGAACTTGAGCACGAGGCACGTAGTATGGGTGCTAACGCAGTTGTGGGGATAGATCTTGATTACCAAGTTATTGGTGACAAAGGCAGTATGTTGATGGTGAGTATTAGCGGAACTGCCGTAAAAACGTCGCCACTTTAACGCGTAGTAGGTAGGCTAATTTAGACAAAGGGCCTGATTCAATGCCAGCTTAAACCCAGTTTTTAGCAGTTTGAATCTGGTTAGTCTTAATGTGATTAGCTTTGATGTGGTTAGCCTTCCAGCAGGGCGACTGTTTTACCAGTCGTCCTCTTCATCTTCAAATCCATTCTTCTTTTGCTTATCGTCTTTCTTTTTAAGCGGTGTTGGAAATTTAAATTTAGCGCTGTATTTTAACAGCGTGATATTGCCAACCACCACGCCCAATACAATAACGATAATAATGACAACCCAAAGCGTATCCATCACTGTCTCCGTTAAAGCTATTTAGTTGTGAAAGCTTATCTAGCCCAACTTTCACTATCCCAACTCTCGCCACGATTTAACACGTAGCGATAGTAAATTTCATCAATATGCTGTAGAACAACGGCCTTACCTTCAATGCTACTGTGTTTGATGGCAGTAGTGAGTTCCGTCAGCGAAAGCGCTTGTTCAAACTCAGTGGCAACAGCCCGGTGGCTTAGGTGCCAAAGCTCACACGCTACGCCGCCTTTATCTTCATTGAATGGGCGAAAGAACCCAAAGGTGCTCATATTCGCTTTAAGCCAATTAGCTAACAAAAAACAAGGCCCACCTTTTCGATATTCGCTATCAACTAACGAAAACTTACCGCTCCATTGTTCAACGGCGTGCTTGTCATAAACATCAAAGTCACTTCCCCAATGATGTCGACTGCCACCAGGTAACGCTGACCACATCAGTATTGCATGTAGTTTTTCTACGTTGGATAAACTGTTCGGGTTTAATACAGTGCCCTCACTATCCAACAGCGCCGCTTCGCCACGCCATTTTCTATTCCAAATAGCACACTGTTTATCAAAGTGACGAAAGCTGCTTACTAAGCACAAATCTATACCGTCATCTCGGGCGGCTTGTTGCATATTAACAAAAGCGGGTAGCACGTTGGCATGCAGGAAGTGTCCATTTCCTGCATCAACAAGGTGAGGATTGTCTTGCCCTAACCAGGTAGCTGGTTTCATGCGAGTAGATTGACCAAAATACCGTAGTACATGTCGCTTAATAACTCTAAATCACTCATTTTTACACATTCATCTATTTTATGAATGGTGGCATTTACTGGCCCTAGCTCAATAACTTGTGCGCCAGTCGGCGCAATAAATCGCCCATCAGATGTGCCGCCAGCGGTAGATAAAATGGTAGGCGTGCCACGTACATCGGCAATTGCTTTTTCAGTGGCAGTAAGCAGCGGGCCTGAGTCTGTCAAAAAAGGCTGGCCGTTAAACGTCCACTTTATGTCGTAGTCAAGTTCGTGCTTATCCAGAATGGTCGTAACGCGTTTAATGAGTTCTTGATCTGTCACTTCGGTTGAAAACCGGAAGTTAAAGCACACATGAAGCTCGCCAGGAATTACATTACCTGCACCAGTGCCGCCATTAATGTTTGAAATTTGAAAGCTGGTG
The DNA here is from genome assembly GCF_017653625.1 of Alteromonas sp. K632G. Classification (NCBI taxonomy): domain Bacteria; kingdom Pseudomonadati; phylum Pseudomonadota; class Gammaproteobacteria; order Alteromonadales; family Alteromonadaceae; genus Alteromonas; species Alteromonas sp. K632G. The sequence goes on along the minus strand of NZ_JAGGDM010000026.1, from coordinate 15,040 downwards.
GGCGGGAAAAACTCGTTGCCATTGTCCCAATGAGACTGAGCCAATTCTGTTAAGGCAGGTGTGGCGCAATGCACTGGATTTTTTGCTAAGTGCGGATAAGCAACATGGCCTTGAATACCTTTAACAGTAAGATCGCCAGTTAATGAACCACGTCGGCCATTTTTAACAATATCGCCCACTTCATCGGTCGAAGATGGTTCGCCAACCACACACCACGTGATTTTTTCATTTCGTGCTTCAAGGGTATCGATAACACGAGTAGTGCCATTGATAAACGGGCCTTCTTCGTCACTGGTAATAAGATACGCAATACTACCTTTGTGATCAGGATAATCGGCTACAAATTTACGGGTTGCGACTAACATTGCGGCCAAACTGCCTTTCATGTCGGCAGCACCACGGCCATGTAAATAGCCGTCTACTTCAGTAGCCGTAAAAGGCGGGGTTTTCCATGCGCTTTCTGGACCACTGGGAACCACATCGGTGTGACCAGCAAAGCAAAAGACAGGACCTTCGTTACCACGACGTGACCACAGGTTGGTGGTATCGTCAAACACCATAGTTTCATTGTTAAACCCCAAGGTACCTAAAAAATCTTTCATGGCTTCTTGGCAACCCTCATCTTCAGGGGTAACCGAACGCCTATTCATTAAGTTTTTAGCAATGTCTATTACGTTATCGTTTAACAAAATATTTCCTCATACTGCGCAGGTTTAAAGCCAATGTGAAACGTGCCGTTATGGTTTAAAATAGGGCGCTTCACCATCGCAGGGTGTTCAAGTAACAAAGCGAGTGCCTTTTCGCGGGTGATATCTGTTTTATCACTGTCATCGAGTTGGCGAAAAGTCGTGCCACGTTTGTTCAACATCACTTCATAACCAAGACTGGCTTCAGCGTTGGCAAGAAAATTGGCGTCTATACCGTCTTTTCTGTAATCGTGAAAAGTAAATTCGATGTTGTTCTCAGTAAGCCATTTTTTGGCTTTTTTGATCGTGTCGCAATTTGCGATGCCATACATTGTTGTACTCAAAAGGATACTCCGTTACAGCGTGAAGTTAGTGTAAGTGCATAATAAGCTCGTTATTATACATTTTCAAAAAGGGTTCGAACTTGCCTAAATATAAAGGGTTAACAGCGTGTCGTTACCCGCATCAACAAATTTTTGATGCGTTGGTAGAACGCCTATTAATGCTTTGGCATTTAATAAGGTCATTATACAAATATTTTCCACGCCTTGTTGTTTTAGCCACGCGGAATTAACACTAAATAACATAGCACCGGCTTTAATCTGTTCGCCTTGTCTTAACTGAGTTAAAAATTGCGCACCGTGCAGCATTTGGGTGTGTAAGCCATATTTGATTCGACACTTAAGCCCAAAAGAAGATTTAATTTCAATTGAATAGTCGAGGGGATCTATTTTCATTACTGTTGCATTAAATGGGGATACCACTTTACTGGAAGCGGTGGTAAGCGCTAAACCTGGCCCCCATGCTCCAACATTGATTAGATCATCATTAACGTGTTGCAGTAACACACATTGGCCTGACACCGGTGATGCGATTGGAATGGTTTTTTTAAACTGTTCAGGAGGCGATGTCAGTTGCTTTTCTATTAACACTACTTGCCCTCAAGAACCGTATAACCTGCATTTCTTAATGCCTTTGTTGCATCAGCAAGTTTATTATCTTTCACAAGGAAAAAATCGGTTTCGAATGTCGATACAACAAAAATAGCGACTTTCACGGCGGCAAGCACCGCGCCTATCTGCGCCATAATACCTACCATAGATAAATGCAGCGGGCCGAGCAGTTCAAGTGCTCGCCAGCCTTCGTCAGAATCTAGTGAATCTACATCTACATTCGACGGGATAACAATAGACAATTCATCTTCTGTTTTGCCCAAGAAAAAAAGCGGGCTTTGAAGTACATTTGCAGGAATTGCACTGTCGCCATCTAGGCTGTGGATCGTAAATGGTTGGGGAAGTACTGAGAGTGTTTGTTTTGGCATGAATAACCGGAAAAAAAGGTTTCAATCAAAGTATCCACATTAAAACACTATCTGTGGTTAAGTGCTACGTGTTATCCACTTAATCTGTGGATAAGTTTGTTGAGTAGTTTGGGGCTTTTGTTTAAAGTCTTGAAATTAAACAATAAAATAAACTGTACAAACAATAGTCAGTGGATAACATTTACCTATTCACAAGCATTTTCCACAGCCTCTGTCTATACATATTTAAAAATTGTTCTGCTTATTTTGCAATTTCTTGTCTTGACACTGCTGTCTTTTATCCAACGTAATAAACCGGATCGCCACGTGGTTTTTTATCAATGGCTGTGCAATTATCAAAGAGTACTATATTTAAATACTGGGTTTACATACTAGGTTTACAGACCGGCTTGATGACCTAATAATGCCAAACCTCAAAAGGGGAATGATATGAGCGATAGTTTATGGATGGATATCACCACTGAAGACGCTGATGCCCTAGCTGATTTTTATGTGAATGTGATGGGCTGGAAAAAAGAAGCCTTCGACATGGGTGGCTATAACGATTATGTCATGATGAAAGAAGACGGAAGCCCAGCTGGCGGTATATGCCATAAGCGAGGCTGCAATAGTAATATTCCTGGCGGTTGGGTGCCGTATTTCACGGTAGCCGAATTAGACTCAGCATTAGCCGCTTCTAAAAGCGCTGGTGGGCAGCAAATAGGAGATATTCGCCATCATGGTAAATCTCGCTTTTGTATTATAAAAGACCCTTCAGGGGCGTGTTGTGCACTTTACGAACAAGGCGAAGAGTAAAAGGGCACTACCAGAACACGGCAAGTACACGCTGAGGAAAGGAGGGGAAAGATTAGGAAAGGTTAGGAATACACAGGGTGATGTCAGCTTCAGGCTAAGGGGGCTGACATCACTAACACCACTATGTGTAAAATTTTTGAGCAAGCATTGATTAGGGCGACTATTTATTTAATACGCCGCGATTTACCTGATCCCGCTCAATCGATTCAAATAACGCTTTAAAGTTGCCTTCTCCAAATCCATCGTCTTCTTTGCGCTGAATAAACTCGAAAAACACTGGGCCAAAAACGGTTTCTGAGAAAATTTGCAGTAGCAAACGAGGAGACTCGCCTTCCGTGGTGCCGTCTAACAAAATACCTCGTTGTTTAAATTCTCCAACAGGCTCACCGTGGCCGGGTAAGCGCTCTTCTAACATGTCGTAATAAGTATCAGGAGGTGGGGTCATAAACTTCATGCCCTTCGCTTTAAGTTTATCTAAGCAGCTTATAAGGTCGTCACAAGCAAAAGCGATATGTTGAATACCTTCACCATTGTATTGCATTAAGAATTCTTCAATTTGGCCCCCACCGCCAACCGCTTCTTCATTAAGTGGAATTCGAATTTTGCCATCAGGCGCGGTCATGGCTTTAGATAGTAAACCGGTGTATTCACCCTTAATGTCAAAATAGCGAATTTCGCGAAAGTTAAACAACGATTCGTAGAATTTCGCCCAATGATTCATTCGGCCGCGATACACATTGTGAGTAAGGTGATCCAGCGTGTGGAAGCCACAACCTTCAGGGTGTCTGTCTACCCCTTCAATCCATGTGAAATCGATATCATAAATGGTGTTTTCGCCTTGATAGCGATCGATTAAATAAAGCATGGCGCCGCCGATACCTCTGATAGCCGGCAGTTTCAATTCCATAGGGCCCGTGTGGGTGTCCATAGGTTGAGCGCCGCGCTTTAGCACTTCAGAATAGGCGTGCTGAGAGTCTTTAACGCGAAAGGCCATGCCACACGCTGAAGGGCCGTGTTCTTCGGCATAGTAAGAAGCGTGGCAATTTTTTTCATAGTTACTTAAAAGATTGATATCGCCTTGGCGCCACAGCTCCACATCTTTTGATTTATGCTTGGCCACAAGGGTGAACCCCATTGCTTCAAACATAGGCTCCAATAAACCCTTTTTAGGCGCGGTAAATTCTAAAAACTCAAAACCATCTAACCCAATTGGGTTTTCAAATACGTCTGCCATTTTCTTTCTCGCTTACTGAAGTCACTGCCTTTGCGTTAGTTAATTAGTTTTTGATATTGAACCCACGCTAAGGCGATTGTAATTAGAAGAGATGATTGTAATGGTGAGGTAAATATAAGGGCAATAGAGTGTTAAAACACGATGTGGGCCGTTGTAGCGTATTAAGTGTAACGTTTAGTTTTCAGCTGTGTAAAAACGCAATTTAATCTGGTTTTTAATGGTGTAAGCAGATGAATTTAAACGTTTTGTTTTTGTTTGTGGGCAGCTAGGGAATGTTCATAAATACATACATTCAAAGAATTTCCCTACTATTATGGTTTTTATATAGTACTTATATCTTACCGTCGAAATGCTTCGTTATTCCTTTCCAACAATCGATATAGTCTGTTTGGCGCAGTGGAGTACTAAGTGCAAACTCAGTTGGGGCGATAGGAAAGCGAGACTCAAACATAAACGCCAGTGTATTTTCGTATTTCTGTGGGGCTAATTCTGTATTCGAGGCTGCTTCAAATACGGAAGCTTCGGGGCCATGAGGGGTAAAGCAATTATGTAAACTCATACCACCAGGCGCAAAGCCCTTTTCTTTAGCATCATAACTACCCTCAATTAACCCCATAAATTCACTCATCACATTTCTATGAAAATAAGGCGGGCGGAAGGTATTCTCAGCCACCATCCAGCGTGGGGGGAAAATGACAAAATCAACATTGGCAGTGCCTTCAAGTTCAGAAGGCGAGGTTAGCACCGTAAATATGGAAGGGTCGGGGTGGTCAAAACTAACGGTATTCATTACGTTAAAATTTTTAAGATCATATTTGTAAGGCGCTGAATTACCTACCCACGCCACGACATCAAAAGGCGAATGTGGAAGCGGGGCTTGGTATAAATGGCCACAAAACTTGTTAATGATGACATGGGGCGTGTCTACATCGTCAAACCATGCAGTGGGGTACAAAAAGTCTCTTTGATTGGCAAACCCGTTTGCGCCTGCGGGGCCTCGCTCAGGTAAAACAAATGACTGCCCATAGTTTTCACAAATATACCCTCGAATTGCGCCATCAATAGGAGTAACGCTAAAGCGAACCCCACGAGGGATCACCATAATTTCACCTGCAGATAGATGTAATTTGCCAAACTCAGTTTTTACTTCCATGTTTCCATGTTGTGGAACGAACAGCATCTCACCGTCGGATGAGTAAAATACCTTATTCCCCATAGACGAATTCGCACTATAGCAGTGAATGCCCATGCCGATTTGCTGATTAGCGTCGCCGTTCGTGGCTATGGTCACTAAACCTTCAATAAAGTCTATGTTGCTACTCTCATCAATTAGGGGGAGAGGATCCCAACGCATTACATTTGGCGGGCACGGCGATTGCGTTTCAGGGCCAGTTTGAAGCTGTGTGTTTTTATAAGGTGAAAAATCGCCCATAGCGACAGAAGGCCGAATTCGATAAGTCCAACTGCGTCTATTTTTAGCCCGAGGCGCGGTAAATGCACTGGTGCTGAACTGCTCAGCGTAAAGTTTATAATTAACTTTCTGCGGGCTAAATTGCCCTTTTGGTAGTGCATTAGGCAAGGCTTCAGTTTCATGCTCATTATTAAAACCCGACAAATAAGTTAATTGACTCACCATACCCACCTTTCAAATACTGCTGATGCTAAACGCTTCTATTTACGTAGCGTAAATATTAATAAAAAGTAAATCAATTGCGTGGCTAGAATAGGGCCCTTATAAAAAATTGATGTGTGATGATTTGTTTACGCGGGTGGAAACTTCAACATCAAATGCACTGCTTATAGTTGTGGTTTCATAAAGGTGATGGACGGCCCATTGATTTTACGGCTTTTACTGATAAATTAGGCGCATACATGATAAGTAGAGTCAATACGTGGCACCGCTAGAAATTTATGCCGGCAATGGGGCAATGAATACCATTAAGCAGCAAGGCTTTCACCCTGAAATATTTAGTTATTTTCTCGGCGCTTCAGGCGGTCCAAAATGGTTTTCACTTGCAGGTTTAGACAGAGTACTGTTCCCTGAGTGGTTTAGTAATGTAGAACATCAAATACATGTTATAGGGTCTTCTGCGGGGGCATTTAGGGCTATTTGTGCAGTACAAAACGACCCGCTTGCAGCCATAAATCGGCTAGCCACGTCTTATTCAACCACTACTTACAGCGATAAGCCTACTCCTGCGGAAATAACCCGCAAGGCGGAAGCGTTAGTAAAAGAAATGGTGGATAGCGAAGGAAAAAAAGAGGTGTTGGCCAACGAGCGATTCAAAGCACACATCTTTGTGGCGAAGTGTTTAGGGGCTACCCGGCGCGAACATAAGTTTTCGCAGTTATCGGGCCTTGCGATGAGTGCTGCCGCTAACGCGGTCACGCGAAAGAACTTGGGTAGGTATTACACACGCTGTATTTTTTCGTCGCCAAATACAGAATTTTCAATTAAAGACCCGTACCAATTGCCCACCGAACATTACGAATTAAATAACGAAAATATCCACAATGCCCTGCTAGCCTCCGGTGCAATTCCCGTTGTGCTAGAAGGAATAAGAGATATTGCGGGGGCTCCGCAAGCTATGTATCGCGATGGCGGTATAGTTGATTATCATTTTGACCTAGAATTTGGCCCTGACAAAGGTTTAGTGTTATATCCACACTTTTACCCTAAGCCCATTCCGGGTTGGTTCGACAAGGGCTTAAAACGCCGCGTGGCACATAAAAATAGTTACGACAATGTGGTCATGCTAGTGCCATCTGCCAAGTTCGTTGCAAGCCTGCCATACGGTAAAATTCCAGATCGAAAAGACTTCGAGCAACTCGATGCCACTACCCGTATTAAGTACTGGCAAACGGTATTGCAGGAAACCGATAGGTTAGGGGAGTACTTTATGAAAATTTCGAGTGATGGCAGTATTGTTGATAAAATCAAGCCGTTGCCATTTATGCAGCGTGAGAACGTTTAATTCGGTGTGAAATTGCTCACTTTTTCAATAAATGGTGGCAAATCAATCAAACACACACCTTAAACACAAAATAAGCTTGCAGGACGCACTGCGCATCGCTATGATACGCGCCGTCCTTCAGGCAGTTCTGCCGAAGTATATTTGCGACTATAGCTCAGTTGGTTAGAGCGCTACCTTGACATGGTAGAGGTCCCCTGTTCGAATCAGGGTAGTCGCACCATCTATTTTTCCCCTAAGAATTTTTTCTAGCGTCATTTTAAAAATATTTAAGATTCCTAACTCATTGACAGTATTGAACTAATCGGTTTTACGCAGTTTTTTCAGGATTTGTGTTTATTTTCGTTTTTTCCTTTAAAAACAGATAAATACTGTCAGAATGGTCACGAGTGGTCACAATTCGTGACCACTCGTGACCAAATCTAGATTTCACTCCTTTGTTATTTGCCGTTAAAAACCATGGCGTTTTTCTCTTATGGCATTTTGTATTTAACAAAGTCACTTAAGAACATTTCACTATTCTGCTTCACACAACCACGAATTAAATAATGCAATGCCGATTTTTCGTGAGGTTTTAGGAGAGCGGTATCGCGAAATAATGTGCTGCTTGTAGATATGCCGTATCCATTTGCCGAGCACTTAACACTGAATAACGTCACGCCATCAATCGATGCAAATGCAATATATTCATTATCCCCAGTATTTCTGAAAAACAGATGAAGGCGCACTTGATTATCTAAAAGTATGAAGTGGCCATTTGAATAAAATAAGTTATCTTTTAAACCCAAGTTTGGATGAGCGCACAAAAGTAAAATGGATTCGGCGGAAATAGCCATTTCTGATTCAAAAGCATATTTCTTCACTTTTACAAGCTTTAAGCTCCCGCTTTTTAATGTTGAGCGATGCATGCCTTTTTCGGCAGAAGCTTCTTTTAAGCTGGTAAATGTGCGCCCTTCTGAATCTGTGACAATTAAAGCATTGCTATGACGGGTAGGGGAGAGACCCGGCAGGTTAAGCCACTCTCTAATACGTCTTCGCCTCAAAGATAGACGTTTTCCCACGCTACTCGCTTTTATTCCCTCTTGAGCAGCAAATTGTTCGATACGGTTTTGATAGTTCATCGTTGGCAGTTTTCGCTCAACAATTTCAAGTGCTTCATAAATGTTCCATCCGCAGCGAACGCGTTCAAGCACTTTGTCGCTATTTAATCCGAAGGCTCTGGCTGCTGCGGACAAGCTATCGTAGAGTTGGCCTTGTACTTCAACTTGCTTACTATTAGATTCATAAGATGTCATGGAATTACTCCTTTCAGTTAAATTCCATAACAGTGTGTTAAGTTTTACGTAAATTTTAAAAAAAATGTGGCAATGCAAACATAAAGCTTGAGCTTAAGTGTAAAAATTGAGGAATTAATTGCTTTCTGCGCGCGTCAATGATGGTCGGTCCGGGATAAACGAACAAATGGATATAAAACGGTTGTAGTGGGCAACTGTGCAGAATCTCGCAGATAAATGCAGAATAATGAACAAAGGTATTAGAGTATCTGAGTTAACGTAATTAATGGACGCTCAGTGAAAGCGGCGAGACTGTCACTTTAAAAGATAGCAATTGCTCTACTGCTGATTAGGAGAAGTGCTTCTATTTTTCATAATCTTACTATTAATGTACCGGCCGCTATGAGTGAGAGGTGGGCTAGCATTTTACAAGAGGTAATGGGCCGCTAAAGACCTTGAGTTTAATCAATGCGCGCAACGTGGGTGCTGTTCACCCGCTGCGTAACCAAGGAAGGCATGCACTGTGGTACCCCGGTATGGCTTCATAGTCGGCGTAACGACACCGCTTCTTGCCCCGTCCATTCGTGTTCGGGCAATTGCCAGCTGGTAAGCAAGTTATTTACGTCGGTATCTAAATTAATCGGGTTATCTTGGCGGTATTTCATCAGTACTGTCGCAAATGCGGGTTTTGAAATACTGCCTGCTTGGAATACTGTTTTTCATCAACAACCCGCTCGGTAGTTACGTCTTTAACGCCGCTTTCCATGGTCCAAGCCAGTTGCCAATTTCGCATGAAAGCTACCGACACGCTAGGCGCTTTGTAGTTCGCCAGTCGTTGTTCTAAAGACCAATAATCAACTTTTTGGCTTTCAATGCGAATGCGCTCACTTAACCCTGTTTTTAAAAAGTTGGCTTTTTGTGATTCTTTGACTGGCGAGGGTGAAGCTGTTTGCGTTTCGGGTTTTGCACAACCCACTAATGAAACTAGGCAGATGGAAAATGCAATAGCGGTAGGTGTTTTGGCTGGTTTTGTGTTAGGTATTCTATAACGCAGCACATTTCAGAGGGGTACTTTTTTTTCTATCTATATTAGTTATGTGTTTGATAACGGTGGTTATAGATGGCATTTTACGTTATAAATCCAAATGCATTCGTGGTGTGTATAAATCCAAGAGAAAGGACTTTCGTTTGACATATTTGAGGAAAAGAGTAGTTTTTTGTATACTACGTATTGTAAAATGCAACTTTAAGGAGATTTCAGATGCGTGCAACAACAGAAAGTGGTCCAAAAGTTTACTAATACTATCGCTTGTTTTTAGTTCGACAAACGCTCTTGCTCAAACCCAGAGCGAACCCATTGCCGAGCCTAAGCAAGATGTCGTGGCAACAGCGCCTAACAATAACTCTGTTGCCACGAACAAACCCACTCAGTCAGTAGAAAATCTACCCATACCGCCCAAAAAGTCAGTAAGCACAACCCCAGTTAACATTGTTAATAAACCCGGTACTCTCTTTAACGTAGATCCAGACGACGCACTTGTAATAATGCGTATGCTTGTCACGATTGCCGCCCTCATTTTCAGTACAATGTTAATCCCTTTCATACGCTACGTGCATAACTTGCGAAGCGTAAAGCTTAGTTATCTTGAATTTTTTAAAGCTGACATTGATAGCGTCATGCAGCGTTATCACCATGTATTAACACAAGATGAATTGGCTTTAAAATATCCCGATTGTCATATGAACAAGCCATGGTTAAAAACCCTAAAAGATGGTGGTTATAAAAACGAAATACCCCATGAAATCGTTCTTATAGACGATCTTTTAAAACGGGCTCTCAACGAGGTCAGCAATGATGTCGCTTACTTTCCAGTCATAACTTATACTTCGATGCCCTCAACTAACACTAGCCATGATAATCCTCTCTGGAAATTAAAGCGTGAGCATACCAAAGTCATTTCGGAGTACCTTAACTCCGAAGTTGAGGTGCAGGAAACAACGCGTATGCTTTATTCTTCTCCTATCTTTGACTGGATTAACAGTAATGATCAAGAGCAACGAATGCGTTGGATCCGAGGGGCTGAGTCTTTGTTAGATGAAATAGCCAAGCATTATATAAGAGTAAGACGCCTAAACGATTTGTTGAATAAGCTATTAAAGCCAAAATTTTTTTTATGGATAAAATGGTTGCGATTCTACCCTAGCGTGTAATAGGCAGTTAACCTGCCACGCGACCAGCTGAGCATTATTACAATTTTAACGATTGATAAAAAAGGGGCTAACTGATGGAAAATGATAAACAACCACTGTTTCAACTATTGGAAATAAAATTTCTTCTAATAATAACAGCTGTCGTTGCTGTTTTTCTTTATTTCCTTCAGTATTTTGGTCAAAGTAAAACGGAAAATTTATTGTTTGTGATCCCAGTTGTACTTTTGTGGCTACCACATATTTTTGGTAAAAAATTAGAAGCGTTTTCCCGAAAGCATTTCAATGAAGATCGCTCTGATAGAGTCATCGCGTTCATCGAATCTGGCGAGCCAACAGGACTTAACTTCGAAACGTTAATGAATTATATCAGTAATCTGACTATTAACGGCCTACTAATATCAAGCTCTGTTTATGTTTTAGAGAATAGGGGTTGGTGCGGTTACTTTATAGGGGGGATTATATTCCTAGTAGCATTGATATTTATGCTTTTTACGATTTTAAACTTTGCGCATAACATAGCAGTTAGATCAGAGTCTAAACAAGTCTCCGAGAGCAAAGTGCCTGAGAACAGAAAAATGAATCAATCAGGCTTAGCCATATTTTCCATATTGTCTTTTCCTTTAATCGTTATAATTTCAATAGTAGTTCCCGCTGTTTTGGGAATAATTTCGGAATAGGTACACATGAATATTCATTCAATAGAAAATTGTAAATGCGGTTCAAAGCCTCTAATGCCTAGCAAAGTCAAAGGGCTCACCAATGGGTTTTTAATTCGTTGTGCTAAAACGTCTTGTACAGAGGGTAGGGAAAACAAATTGCATTGACAGATGGAATGAAATGGCTTCGGCCTAAGAGTGAGTTCTTAAGCAGCCACGTTGGTGTGGCTGCGCAGGGCTACTTATTACATTGTCATTGCACTATGGAAAGTGTCAGATAGATTTTCTTTTATTTCTTCCGTTACCTTCTCACATAAACCGCTATAGTGGTTCACCATTATCACTCTTGTTATGTCAGTGAATAAGAAAAATCAACGCCATGAGCTGTATCTTGCAAAGCCTTTCAAAAACAGCCCTGAGGGCATTTTTGAAGTGGATTGGCTAAATGCTAGAATGAGAAAGAGATTTATCTTACTGCTGGAGCGTTGGTTGGCCTTGCTATGAATTGGAATTACAGTGTGTCGATAATTTTCATGTAAATCTGCTGCTCACTAGGGTGAAAAATGAATAGCTCCAGGTCCGGTTTACGCTCACAGCAGCCGCTCAAACAAGAAAAAATGCAAGCCAGCTATTGGCACTTTACAGCAGCACCAGTGAGTAGTTTAGTTAATCCTTTTTGTTACTTATATAACTAAGTCCTTCTATAGCTTGTTTACGCTTGATACCACTGTTACTTTCACTGGTCAACCACTTGTTAAAGTGTCCGTTCAGTCCTGAAGGATGAGAGACGTGAACCCATAAAAAACCATCAGCTTGTATACTGACGTCATTAATCTGCTTGAACGTATCGCTGAATAGCCGCTTTAATACGGTTCGGATTGATTTTAAGTACGCGTCGCTGTTACCGAGTAATATTACTGCTCTAATACTTTTGGGTAGGTCTCGCAAATACCTATCAGTACAATTTTCGATGATCTGTGGTATTTCTTGAAAAGCTCTGTTGATTACAGGGCCAATGCACGAATAGCCACAATTCAATCCGTTTTTGATTTCAGCTTTGGATACGCTACAGCGAATCAACGAGCCAAACGCAATATTCGAATGAGGATCTTCAATTTTGCTGTCGACACAACAGTCATGCTCTAATACATCAACTACGTGCAGTGCTTTCGTTAACCGGTTTCTCATTTTCGCAAAAGCAACATCCTCGAACCGCTCCTGTTCAAATAGGTTTGCTTGCGTAAATCCTTTAGAAAAGCCCAGAACAAGATATTCCGGGTTAGATGAACCCCAAGCACCAGGGTTGTTAACCATGCGCCAGTGCAATGCGGGTTCAAATACTTTTTCCTTTATACCTTGGTAACAGACTCTACATTCTATTTTTCCGTGTTCGGGTAACATCATTCTGTCCTTAGTCTAGGTTAAAGAAATTGGTATTTGACAATATTTCATCTAGAGATAACTCGTTTCTGGCTTTGAAGGCATCTATTAATTCCCCCGCTTCGTTGATGCACACGAAATCATTTTCGCTTTGATTGAGTAACACATAAGCTTGCTGGAAATCCTGCTCTTGTTTAAAAGAAAACATTTCTTTAGAGAGAACGGTGTTAAACACATAAACATCAAGCTTTGCATGATATGTAGCGACCACAACATGCTTTCCGCTAACGAAAAAGAGTTTGGCTGTCTGTCTATCGGACGTTCGGTGATGCTTGTCAAGCCACAGAACCATGCTCATCAACATGTTTTTAATGTTTTGTGTTTGTAGGGGCGAAGCACGTTGATGCACCCGTTGTAAAAAGTGTTCATGTACATAGCACTTTGATGAGTAGTGGTGGTAAGGCTGCCTTCTAACTCTTATGTTTCGTGTGATTACTCTTTCGCAAATTATGCAGTGCAATATTCCTAGCTCGCCAAAGTCAGCGTGGTCAGGGTTAATTGCAAGATTCAGTGAGTCGAAGTGCCAGCTACTGTTTTGCTTATCTATTCTATGAAATAGCAATAGGTCACCATACATATCAAAGATATTCTGTACGTAAGCGGTCATACTTTTTCTGGAAAAGGGTTTATTTTGGCCAACTCTTTTTTCGGCTTCAGCGTTGTATTTGTCGAGAACATCATTTGCTACTCTGAACGTGCCTTTGACTTGTGCCTTAGCTATTGATGAATGCATTGAAAAATCCTTATGTAACAATGTTTTTTACAGAAGTTGGCTAATTAGGCGTTCTGCATGATCAAATGATTTTACTTTTACTTTCGCAATAGCCGCGGTATGAAACTCTTTATAAGTATGAAGACCGCTATGCCTCCCAACACCATCTTCAGAAGATTCGTACCAAGTTATTTCAAAGTCGCTTGAATTGAGTCGCTTTGCCATATTGTGAGTCACCCAAATACTCGGTGTTTTCGTTCGTTCGATGGCGATCGACAGGCTGCCTTTTTTTAATGCAAAAAGTTTCTTATTTTTGCTCCTGTCATCAGGGTGAGTAGAAAAATCATATTCTACTTTTAGGTAGTCGCCGAGATTATCAGCGGTGAAAGAAATATTCGGTTTTTGAAATACGTTTGGTTTGGCAGTGGCTTCAAGGGTATCACGATCCCCTGACTGTTCTGAGGGACGTAAGTAGTTTTCCAATGAAGAGCTATTAGCCAATGCCGAATTCATTTCATGCGCTACGTTCTCCACTGCCACAATAAGAGACGGCAAATCAAGATTCAATTTCCCCAAAAAACTTCCAATTTTGCGAGCAATGTCACCGTAGAGGGAAAATAAAGCGATAAACTTAATATTGCTATCAGAGTCAGCATTAACACCTGTTTTCGAATAAACCGTTTCCAAGGTATCAACGAGGTTATACTTGATAGCGCGTTGCTCTATCGCATAAATGAGCGCACTGCAGGTTCTTACGCTAGATAAATCCAATGGGGCGTCAAGAGACACACTATCGTACTGCTTAAAAGGTTTGAAACGCTCCTGTGACTCTAAGTATTGACGTAGTTCATGATTATTCATTGCTGCCAGCGATTTAAGAGAAACCATGTTTTTGAGCGTGCTGACCTTAACACCCAAAACAGCAGCCACGGCTTCATGGGTGATTTCGCAGTAGTTCGCGACGTATTCGTCCTCAACAATGTAGAGCGATGAATATAGCCCTAAGCAACTAACCGCCGTAGTGAGAGTAGGGTACTCTTCCTCGATGTTCATGTTGTTAGCGACAGTTGGCAACATAGTTTCCATCGTTTCGACGAACGCCACTAAATCGAATTCATTAAACCCTAGAAAGTTATCCATAGTTCCAAAGTTCGCTAGTTCAAACGCTATATCCGTAAATCTGTAAAATCGTGTTTCATTGAATTTGGCATTCATTTCTAATCCAAGTATGGACGTGATCTTTTCGCAGAAAGCTTCTAAAAACTGCTCTCTTTCTATTTGAAATTTATTTCTATCCAACATAATTAACTCTCCCAAAAAGTCATATTGAAAACTGCAATTACAAAATAGCATCATTTTGTATTTTATTGCAAGCTTAAATGATGAAGGTGAGTCATTCGTGTGTTCGTTGTATTTAGTTTGGGAAGTGTAATGATTTTTTAGAGTAATAATTTTTCGGAATGGAAGGGGAAGTGGAGAGTAGGCTAGCATCCAATACTGATACGAAGGTTTCAGCGCTAGATTATTATCAATTTTTTTCTATGCGGAACGTTTGCGATTTCCCCTAGAGAAAAACTACTAAGGGAAATGCATCTTTGGGGGTAGAGAAGGTTAAAAAGAGAGGTAACTGTCAGATCAAGTCTGAGCTAGTACAAATTATGTTGTTAACACCAAGCGACTTTGTCGTATCTTAATTACCAAGCGATTCTGTCGTAAGCGCTAATTACCAAGGGAAACTG
>NZ_JAGGDM010000025.1:0-50623 GCF_017653625.1 Alteromonas sp. K632G | reverse complement strand
AACCACCTCCGCAGCCATTTATTGGTGTGGTCTACAGAGGATTATGTCTTTTTAGAGGGGAAAATCCCTAGAACCCCCCTATGGGACGTTATAAAAATCCGTATTTCCCCATTGCTGAAATCACGTATTTCGCAGAAAAGTTTGCTAGTGCTGAATTTTACTCATTGGACTTTGTCGACTTTATCCAACAGGTCACAATGAAATTACCTCAGTATTCAGGAGTGAAGTCGTGCTATTTAGATCCACCGTACTTGCCGTTAGATGGGCAAGGACAAACTTTCACACAATATACAGCTGAAGGCTTTAAAACAGAAAGACATATGGAGATTGATAGACTCTCCAGCTCAATTAGGCCGCATTTTAGCCATGTGCTTGTGTCCAACCATTATTGCAAAACACTAAAGGCCACATACAAGAGCGCGAAACGTGTAATTCGTTTCAAAGTGAGCAGGACGATATCCTCTAAAGCCAGACGTCCTGCTTCTGAAGTGCTTTTATATTACTAAACTTTTAATCAACCTGTCCTTTGTAGTCCCATATTTCCACATCTTCAGGCCTTAATTCTTTTATGGCCCAGTGCCCTATAATTTTAAAAACGCCATTGCTGAATACCGCGTCCAGCCTTGCTGTAGGCGATTTGCTATACAGCACGACCTGGCAATTTTCTTCGGGTAAATCGTTCTCGTCTTTTGTCACAGTTGGATATTTATTGGACCCTAAGAATTTATTCTTATAAGGTTAATTAACGTGGGAAGTTAAGGGATGGTAACTGAAAATGTATAAAATAAAAGATGGATTTCTTCCACTTGATGAAACGTTGGCCATAAATCGAGCCGGTCGACGTAAGGCATTTAGAAATCCCAAAAACTCGATTCAAGATAAAACCAATTCATTTAGCACTTTAACCAAACGTCAATATGCTGGAGTGGAATTAGAGGTAACCCCTCCAGGGTCTCGAAGAACAGCATGGGTTGCAGCCGGCGTCAGTCCGGTAGAAACGGTTTTGGCAGTAATGACTGGCGTCAGTACTTTAGCAACTGTTGGGTCATACTTTTATGCTAGAAGCAGCGCTAAGATGAAAAAAGTACAAATCTGTACACATAAATTCCCAGCCTCACGGAGAATCTGTAGGCAGCCTATCGGTCTCTCTGAAATAAAAATTATTGAAGGGAAAGAATACCTGGCCAGCTATTGCTCAGCCGGCCATCAAAATTTGGTCAGAGTAATCGAGGCAATGGAATCTAAGAAAGCCAGTCATTCAAGCAAGTCTGTTGAGGAAAACATCTGAACCATCGTGGCTGGAGATAAGAATGCCAAAAATTGGCAGTGCATGTCCGAATTGTTCTGATGCCGGCGTGCTGTATTTAGATGAGCTATATGTGAGGTGCGATAATTGTGATTATGAGCGATTTTCGACCCAAGCTGAACTGGACAGTTATATTAATGACGACAAGTTTAAGTCTGATCCCAATCATGAGAGGCTACTTACTCTGATTGAAGAAGAACCCGTCATCAAGCGCAGAGACAGCCGCCCTCTGGGCATGAGAGACTTCACCATCAAACGTTAGTTGGACATCGAATTGATACACAATAATTCATTGATGGACGTGATAGGGATTTACCTTTCACGAAAGAAGAGATATCTGTCTGGAGTGCCAGACAAGCAACTTGCAGAACGTCAATGGCAATTACTAAACAACACGTTCGAGCTTGATAGCGTCAGTATGGTAGTACCTCGTAACGAGGATCTAAATCCGCATGCAAGATTGAGCCATGTGCTCGCGGAGATGTCACTTCGCCCAGGGGGAATAGGTTATTTCCAAGCTAAATACCCCCTAGATAAGGCTACAACGGCGATGTTGGCGCCAAGTGAAACGGTGAAATACAAAGCCCAGAAAATACATCGTTGTCTCAAGGAAAATTGTGATAACAAGTTGTTCCGGTTCGGTAGCTACCAATTCATGCATGAGCTTCACCAAGACGGCGGCATATTCTTTCAAAGTGCTTCAAACTATAAGCACTCTGATAACCTATCTGTGAAAGACGACGAACTTCAACTACAGTTCATTCATTATTTGAGCGAAAAGGAACAGGCGGAAATATCGGGGGCTAAATGTTTCAAATACACAGTGTCGTCACCAGACTTTTTAACGCTTTGTTTCACTGATGCCATCAATTATAGAATGATCGCAGATTGGAATGCTGAAGCAGTCGTCATAATTCATGAACCAGATGAGTTTTATAACCGATTGCGAGTGTGCACAAAGCAATTCCAATCGAACCATACCTTACTAAAGCGAGGGAGCGTGAGGTACATCGATCCGTATTTTGATGGAAAAACCCTTATCGAGAGCGAGCATCTGCCTTTTTGCAAAGACTATAAATTTCAATATCAACAAGAATATCGCTTTGTCATTTGTAATGAGAAACAATTTTCTGAACAGGAGCGGAAAATATATATTGGCTCTTTAACTGATATAGCAACCTTAGTGGACCTTCGATAACGGGGCAGTCTTTCATTTGCCCCATTATTCACGAACATCACAATTCTTGCTGATTAATTTCCATATTAGGGATATATACCAAGGCCGGTAGCCACTCACCAGCGCCATCCCCAGACCAAATAGACTCAACATTATCGGGAACAATTATGGTATGTGTAGAATGAGAGCGTTGAGTAAGACGCCGAGCAGCGGCTATTGCCGGCATCGTTGCTATATCGGTTGGATTAGATAGCATCACCTCGCCATCGAACTCTGAGGCCAATGCGCCCAATTCGCTCTCTGAATTAATTGGTGTATCACTATTCGGCAAAAAGTGAGGATCAGACACCTCATCTTGAAGTACAGCCTTGATATAAAAATCCTTCCCGGGTTCGCTCTGTTTGGCAATCCCATGAACTTTGAGTGCCAGGCCCTCACTCAACACCGAATTCTCCTGATATTGTTCCCAGATATGGCCAGATGATTCAAAAACTTGATACCCAATAATCATGGTTTTCTCCTATTCAGTAACCACGACCAGCCTAAGCTAAAAAGAATTCATCGCTATAAATCTGATGGTGCAACGCAATATAGACAAGCGATTTCTGAGACCGCTTTGAGCGAATAGCAGACGTTAGAGGAGCCTCCGTTGTAGACTAGCTATCTGATCGTATACCGGTCGTTCAGATAACTGATCTGCTTTAATCAAACAGGACACTTTAATAATGGAATATAATCCAATTATTGAGGTGTTAAATGACAAAACGAACAAACAGAAGTTACACGGCTGAATTTAAACAAGAAGCTGTCAAATTGGTAACCGAGCAAGGCTACAGCGTACCAAAAGCAGCAGCGTCTTTAGGTATCACAGATAAGTTACTTTATCACTGGAAAGCTAAATTCGAGGCTGAGCAATCTGGAGCCAGTTTAAATGCGGATGAACGAGCAGAGCTGCTAAAACTACGTAAGGAAAATAAAGAGCTAAGGATGGAAAAAGAGATTTTAAAAAAGGCCAGCGCCCTCCTGCTAAAGGAAACCAAGTAACGTTTAAAACGATTAAGCAGTTATCTTCGGCATTTCCCGTAGTTAAGCTCTGTAAAGTGATGAAAGTAAGCCGTAGTGCTTATTACGCTTGGCTCAAACGGCCAGTCAAAATCATCACAGCAGAGCAACTGAACTTATATCGAATGGCAAAGCACTTCTTCGAGAAAAGCAGAAATAGCTTAGGTTATCGGGAGCTTAGAAAGAAGTTACGCAGAGAGGGCTTTAACGTCAGTGATTATGGCGTTCAGAAGTTAATGGCAACACTTGGCTTAGTTGTGACTCAACGAGTGGCATACAAGGTGACAACCAAACGCAAACACAGTGATGCTGTTGCTGATAACCTGTTGAACCAGAACTTTAACCCTGTTGCACCAAATCAGGTCTGGGCTGGTGATGTGACTTACTTAAGAACAGGTGAAGGCTGGATGTACTTAGCCATTGTTATGGACTTATATTCACGCCGCATCGTTGGTTGGCATATCGACAAACGAATGACGACTGACTTAGTAAGCAAAGCTATGATGAAGGCTTATAACTTGCGCCAACCGCCTAAAGGCTTAGTGTTTCACTCGGATAGAGGCTCACAATACACCAGTAAGCATTATCGTAAATTGCTAGCCAATTTCGGTATAAGAGCGAGCATGGGTGATGTTGGTGCTTGTTGGGATAATGCGGTAGTTGAAAGGTTCTTCGGCAGCTTAAAACATGATTGGCTATTGAAAATACCACAACCAACTCGTGAACATATGAGAAATGATGTAACTGCGTATATGCGCTATTACAACTTAGAGCGACTTCATACCGCTAATGGTGATCTGTCGCCAATAGAATATGAGCAAAGTTCCTTAAGAAAAGTGTCCTGATTTAGTTGCGCAGAACACGTTTGGTGCTACATTTAATGTGTACAATGACGGCTCATACCCAATGCTTAGTATTGGCTATAGATATTAGCTATTACATTAACCCAACCTTCTTTAAGCTAGAGCTCCTTTTCTTCACTTCTTCAACATAAAGCCAATTACATTTAGAAATTGGCTCAACCTATTGTTATTACAGCAGTTCTATTAAAATTGCGTGTTGGCCTATATAAATATCAAATTTAGTCACTATTTAGTTACTTGATAAATGTAATTTTTATTATACTTTTAAATTAGTTAAACGCATTTTGATGATAATTATTTAAAGGTTCTATCATTGTTTTATTCGTGTATCATTATGATAGAAAAATGATAATAATAAAATTAGTGAGTTAATACTTTCTATGACAACATCAACTAATAATGAACCTAAAACTATATTCAGTTGGGCGAGTGCCATTGCGTTAGCATTAGAGTCTGAAGGGATAGACAGCCAAGCTTTGTTTAAAAAAGCTGGCGTTGATTTAGTTACGTCATCAGAGCCAAGTTACCGTATTGAAACCGTTAAAATTACGGAAATTTTTAGGCTGGCAGTAGAAGCAACGGGCATAACAGGTTTTGGGTTGTTAGCTGGTAAAAACTTTCATCCTGGCAGCTTTCACGCGTTTGGTTATTCGTTATATGCGAGTAACAATTTAAATGACTTTTGCCAACGCATAGTACGCTATTTCCGCTTACTTAGTGATAACGGCATTCATACGTTAACTGAAACAAAAGATGATTATGTGTTGGATATTGAAATTATCAATACAGTAACTTGTGATGAAACTATTGAAGGCTGGTTAATGGCTATTGTTCAAATGTGTCGACATATTTTCCGCCCTAACTTTAACCCTTTAAAAGTTCAACTCGTAAGGGAAAAACCAGAAATTGGGGCAGAGTTATTTGAGCAGTCATTTAAATGCCCTGTTGAGTTTTCTTCCAAATTAAACGCGATACATTTTGCTAAAGAAGATATGTTTGTTCAACTGCCTGCAGCAAGTTCTGAATTGGCGCGAGTGAACGATGAAATTGTTATTCAGCATTTAGCACGTTTAGATCGCTCTGATATTGTACGCCAAGTTGAAACTAAAATTATTGAGCTATTGCCTACTGGGGAATGTAATAAAGAGCGTATTGCTTCATTATTAAATATGAGCCCGAGGAATATGCATGGCAAACTAGAACAACGCGATACTAGTTACCAAGAAATTTTAGACGACTTACGCTCACAATTAGCAATTCAATATATTGAGCAAGACTCAATGAGTATTAGTCAAATTACCTATCAACTAGGCTTTACTGATACTAGTAACTTTTCTCGTGCATTTCGTCGTTGGACGGGGCACTCACCAAGTGAATATCGAAAAGCTAAAGCTGAAAATTAAACAAATATAGTATGGGCTTTCGTTTGGAGCCCATACTTAAACTTCCAATTTTCTAAACTTGTTTATTTTAAAATCTCACTCTAATATATTGAATTTTAAACTGTTTATTGTTTTTCTAAATATACCTTCCTAACTATTCCCATACTTTTTTCCTAAACCCATACTTTTGGCTGGTTTTTTTTGCGTTTTTATTTTTTAGAGTAGAACCATCTCAAGACTTAGCGTGTTTATGGCTAACAAAATAAAAATTAGGAATTAGTGATGAGTGAAGCAAACTTACTTTTTGAAAACCGAGATGGTATTGCCTGGTTAACATTAAACCGCCCGAAAGGAATGAATGCAATCAATGGTGAAATCATTGAACTTTATGAAAAGTATATTCCTGAAATAGCTAATAATGATGAAATTAGAGCCGTTGTTATTACTGGCACTGGTGCTGCTTTTTGTGCAGGGGCAGACTTAAAAGAAGTATTGGCATCACAAAAGCTACCTCCTGGAGAGAAAGACTTTTTAGATCGATTATGTGAAAACGTATTTAATCCACTACGTGACTTTCCAAAGCCAGTAATTGCAGCGTTAAATGGTATTACTATGGCGGGCGGTCTAGAAACAGCTATGTGTGCAGATATAGTGGTGGCTGCTGAAAGTGCAGTCATTGGTGATGCTCACGCGAACTTTGGCGTATACCCTGGCGCTGGAGGGGCAGCCTTATTACCTCGAATTATCCCTCACAATGTAGCTAAGTATTTATTGTTT
The DNA here is from genome assembly GCF_017653625.1 of Alteromonas sp. K632G. Lineage (NCBI taxonomy): Bacteria > Pseudomonadati > Pseudomonadota > Gammaproteobacteria > Alteromonadales > Alteromonadaceae > Alteromonas > Alteromonas sp. K632G. The sequence continues at coordinate 44,056 of NZ_JAGGDM010000025.1, read as the reverse complement.
ACTGGTGAAACTTTATCTGCACAAGAAATGAAAACATATGGCTTTGTTAACGTAGTTACAAATGATGATGAGCTACAAGATAAAACACAAAAACTTGCACTCAAAATTGCCTCAAAAAGCCCAATTGCACTTCGTCGTATGAAAGAAGTGGCTAATCAAGCTTTAGATAAATCGAGAGATGCAGCATTAGAGCATGAGCAAGTATTGTTAAGAAAGCATATGCGTTCATACGACTTTACCGAAGGCTTAACTGCGTTTTCTGAAAAACGTAAACCGCAATTTATCGGCAAATAGCAAGAGTTGCTTAATTAAGCTAATAATAGGAACCAAGAACATGAGTAATATTTATATCGCAGGTGTTGGCATGACTAAGTTTGGTCGACACATCGAACGTACATTAGAAAGTTTGACTGGCGAAGCAATTGAAAAAGCACTTGCTGATGCTGGTTGTGATAAAGACGAAATTGGAACGGCATTTTTCACTGGCTGTACTCAAGGCCATTTACATGGTCAGGGTATGGTACCCGGACAAGTTTACTTAAGTAAAAATGGTATTGAAGGTATCCCTATCTTTAATGTTGAGAATGCTTGTGCTTCAGGTAGTTCAGGTTTTTATCTAGCCAACCAAATGCTTAAATCAGGTGCATGTGATATTGCACTAGTTGTTGGCGCAGAGAAGATGAATGTAGCCGACAAAGCTAAGATGTTCTCTGTATTTGATGGTGCATGGGATGTGAGCAATCCAGAGCAAAACCTTAAAACTTTATTAAAGCCTGCTGAAGGTTTTGAAGTGCCACCAGGTACAACCTCAGAGCGCCCTTATAGTGTGTTTATGGATGTATATGCAGCTTTTTGTCGTAACCATATGAAAACATTTGGTACAACTCAAAGACAAATAGCGGCAGTGAGCGCTAAGAACCACCAGCACTCAGTTCATAATGAATTGTCGCAATTTAGAGACCCTTATACGATTGATGAAGTAATGGCAGCTCCACCAATTACTTACCCTTTAACTTTACCTATGTGTGCACCTATTTCAGACGGTGCGGCAGCGGTTGTGGTTTGTAATGAAGAAGGGCTGAAAAAATTAAATGCCGAAAAGCGCGCTGTTCGAGTACTTGCTGCTGTTATTCGCAGCGCTACTAGCCGACCAGCTGATCAGTGGGATCAGCACTGTGAGCATTTAGCGGCAAAAGAAGCCTATGAAATAGCGGGTGTTGGTCCACAAGATATGGACGTGGCTGAAGTTCATGATGCAACAGCAATGGGTGAAATTTTACATGCTGAAAACCTTGGTTTAGTTGGTTTTGGTGAAGCTGGACCAGCTGCAGAAAATGGTGACTTTACAATTGGAGGCCGCATTCCAATTAACCCATCAGGTGGCTTAGAGTCTAAAGGTCATCCGCTAGGTGCGACAGGGCTTGGTCAAATTCATGAGCTTGTTGTTCAACTTCGTGGTGAAGCCGGTGCTCGTCAGGTTGTTGGTGCTAAACATGCGGTACATGAAAACAGCGGTGGGTTAGTAGGTATTGAAGAAGGCGCTGTGTCAATTAACATTTTAGCAAAAGCTTAATTTTATTAAGTGGCTAGTATCGACCTTGTAAAAGATTAATGTAATGAGGAATAAATAATGAACTTCCAAATGACTGAAGAACAAGAAATGGCCGTTGAGTCGGTTCGTAAATTCGTACAAAACGAGATTGAACCAGAAATTAGAGCTCACGGTGAAAGCCACTTTAGCAAAGAACAATTGGTAAAGTGGAGCAGTAAATTATCTGAATTTGGCTATATCAGTGCTCCACACCCAGAAGAAAGTGGTGGCTATGGAATGGACTGGAAAACGCATCTTTTAATTTGGGAAGAAGTTGCGGTAGGTTCATTAGATCTCGCGCTTACTGGGTTAATTAACGTAGCAGGTATTGATTTGTTAATTAATAATGCTCCTCAACATATCATTGATGAGTATGTACCAGGTTTAATTTCGGGTGAGAAGTTTATTTCTATTGGTATTTCTGAACCAGATGTGGGTTCAGATGTAGCTGCTGTTAAAACTCGTGCGGTAAAAGATGGCGATGAGTGGGTTATTAATGGCGAAAAAACTTGGATTTCAAATGGCGAACATATGGATATATTCGTTTGTACCTGTAAAACAGGCGAAGGTGAATTAACGCATATTGCTATTCCTGCCGACACACCAGGTTTAGAAGTTAAGGGAATTGAAAAAATGGCGTTAAACAGCCAGTCAACTTCTCAAATTTTCCTTGCTGATGTTCGTGTGCCTGTAGCGAATACGGTTGGCAAAGAAGGTGATGGATTAAAAAATACATTGGTAACGTTTGAACGTGCTCGTTGTCATATGGCGGCTTGGGGTTATTCAATTGCTCGTCGTGCGCTGGAAGAATCTGTTAAATATAGTCAAGAGCGTACACAGCATGGCAAACAGATTGCGGGTCACCAGCTAATTGCACTTAAAATTGCTAAAATGGCAACTGAAATTGATGCGGCTCGACTATTAACTTTACGTGCTGCTGACATGATTGATAATGGTATTCGTTGTGACAAAGAGTGCTCAATGGCGAAATGGTACGGTACTGAAATAGCGGTTACTGCTTGTCGTGATGCTGTGCAAATACACGGTGGTAATGGTGTTACTAAAGAATTTATTGTTGAACGTTTAGCTCGTGAAGCGATTGTTGGACCAATTCCTGATGGGACTACAGAAATTCAGCAGTTGTTAATTGCTCGCTTGTTAACAGGTATTCAAGCATTTAAATAATTCTATCGTTGGTTACTGCAAGTTAACCAGCATGTGTATAAAAATTTGAGAGAAAGTTCATGAATTTGCAAGATAAAGTTGTTGTTATAACAGGTGGCGCTTCTGGCTTAGGTAAAGCGACAGCAGAATATTTAGTAGCAGAAAAGGGCGCTAAAGTTGCCTTGTTTGACCTAAATGAAGACGCAGGCAATGCGACCGTGGCTGAGCTTGGGGAAGATAAGGCTATCTTTTGCCAAACTGATGTAACAAGTGAAGAAAGTATAGATGCTGCGATTGCTGCTGTAATGGATAAGTTCGGTGCAATTCACGGTGACGTTAATGCGGCTGGTATTCCACTACCGTGTAAAATTTTAGATAAAGAAGGTATTGCTTCAAGCCTAAAAAAATACGCTACGGTAATTAACGTTAATTTATGTGGTGTATTTAATGTGATGGCTAAATGTGCTGAACAAATGGCAAAGAATGAGCCAGACGAAAAAGGTGAACGAGGAGTGATTATAAACATTTCATCGGGGGCAGCTTTTGAAGGGCAAATTGGTCAAAGTGCATATTCAGGTTCAAAAGCCGGAGTTAATGGTATGAATATTCCAGCTGCACGAGAATTAGCCCGTTACGGTATTCGTGTAAATTCAATTGCACCAGGTTTATTTGGTACGCCTATGGTTAAGTCGCTAGGTGAAAAAGTGGTTAATTCACTTGTAGAAATGTGTGAAGCGCCTAAACGTATGGGTGAAATGGAAGAGTTTGCACATACTTGTTCTTTCTTATTTGAAAATGGCTATATGAATGGTCGTATTGTCCGATTAGATGGCGCTACAGTGATGCAAGCTAAGTAAGTTCTTAATAAGTTATTAAAGCACCTTTAAGGTGCTTTTATACCAATTGCATTAAATATTTAGTCAGTTCAGAGCTGTGTCAGGGGAGTTAGAACAAAGCAAATTGATGCAGGTGTAGCATTCTCCACTAAAGCAATTTGTAAAGTTATTACTCTCCTGACAAGCTCCCGAAGGGCGAGTTTAAAAGGCTTATATGCTTGCGTTATTGATTTTGATAAGGGAATAACCATTACCTGCAACCAATGCCTTGCCTCTAAGCCTTTTAACTCTCGCTGAATGATCAAATATTTAATTTAATTGGTATTATAACGTGGAGAAAATGAAATGGGACCACTAAACGGTATAAAAGTTGTTGAGTTGGCTGGCTTAGGGCCATGTCCGGCAGCTGGTATGATACTAGCTGACTTTGGGGCTGAGGTTATTTTAATTGAACGTAAAACGGCTAACCCTAACGCTGGTATTGATTTAGATAGCAATAAAGATGCTTCATTTTTTAAGCGTGGTAAAAAGTCGATTGCACTAGACTTAAAAAATCCTGATGATGTTGAAACAGTATTGAAGCTTGTTGAGCAATCAGACGTGTTAATTGAAGGGTTTCGCCCAGGCATTACTGAAAAGTTGGGGCTTGGACCGGAGGTTTGTCATCAGCGCAACCCAAAACTCGTATATGGTCGTATGACTGGTTGGGGGCAAACAGGACCTTTAGCAAAAAATGCTGGCCATGACATCAACTATGTATCAATTACTGGAGCCTTGCATTATGGCGGTTTACCTGACGATGCACCATATCCAACACCAACCTTAGTGGGCGATATTGGTGGTGGCACCTTACCATTGGTCATTGGTATAACTTCAGCGCTTTTATATGCACAAAACACTGGCCAAGGGCAGGTGATTGATGCAGCTATTTGTGACGGCACCATTTATAGCATGGGGTTGTTAACCAGTATTAGGGCGCAGGGGTTGCTACGTGAAGAAAAAGGGCAAGACTTTTTCGGCGCAGGATCTCATTGGTGCAATACTTATCAATGTGCTGACGGGAAATATGTTTCAGTTCAAGCGTTAGAGCCTAATTTTTATAAAGAATTAGTTACATTGTGTGGCTTTGCTGATGATGATGACTTTGCTCAGCAGAACAATAAAAAGTTGTGGCCTCAAGCAAGAGCAAAAATGGCGGCATTTTTTGCAAGTAAAACTCAAGCACAATGCAACGATATTTTAGAAGGAACTGATGCTTGTTATGCACCTGTTTTATCTATTCCAGAAGCAGCTGAGCATGAGCATATTAAGGCGCGTGGCTGTTATACAGGTGAAGGTCAATATTTACAGCCAACACCTGCGCCTAAGTTTAGTGTTAGCCAGCCTTGTATTGGTGAAATTCCTAACGTTGGGCAACATACAGCAGAAATTTTAAATTCGCTGAACAAGTAAATACGAATACTTAACCTCGCACTGGTAAGTGCATTTCTCCTCTGTAGGCTAATTGACTTGGAATGTCCTCGCTTTTAGCCTCTTTTTATTCCTTTTAAAATTCTACATCTTCTTGTATTTGTTCTTTTGTATTAAAAGATGCCTACTTTAGAGTAAATACTTAACTGCATGTTTGCCAATTTTGACCTGATAATTGAGCTCAAAGACAGTTTACTTATAGTCATGAAATTAGAACATTATAATTATTAAGAGAGTTAGAGATGAAAGTTAATTTTAGCAGCCAATTCCAAAGTATTGTTGATAAATGGGGAGACTTGGAAGCAATAGTTAACGTAGAACGTGACCGCCGTTTTACTTATCGAGAATTTCATTTAGTAACTAATAAAATAGTGAACATGCTTTCGACGACGTTTGGCATGGAAAGAAATGATCGCTTTGTTAATATTTTAGATAACGACAACATGGCGTTATTTCATTTCCCTACTATTTTTAAATCACATTTTACTGGGGCTTTTACTAACTCACGCGATGCTATTGCTGAGCATGAATGGCAAATAGAATATTCTAAACCTAAAGTTGTATTTATAGAGAATATGCACTTAGCAACGCACTTAGAAATGCTAATTGGGCATGGCATTAAAGTGGTTTGTATGGATCCAATTCCTTCTGAGTTTGAAGGTAATGACAACCTGTTTTATTTATGGGATCTGTTAGCGCAGGTATCTGATGAAAATCCAAATATGGAGATTGATGATAGAGAGCATCAATCTATCATTCGTTTTACAGGTGGTACGACAGGTAAAGGTAAGCCAGCGGTGTATTGTGCTGATAATTGGCTAGGTTTACGCGATACTTTGTATGCGTTAGATGAAGCTTGCTTTGATACCAATACTAGAATGCAACATATTGCGCCAATTAGTCATGGTAGTGGTATGTTCTTAGTGCCTACATTCTTTAGTGGTGGTTGTAACATTACTTTAAATGAACCTGATTTGGTGAAATATTGTCAAACCATTGAGACAGAAAAATCAACTCACGCTTTTCTTGTACCAACTATACTTTATCGTATGCTTGAGATCCCAGAAGTGCAAGATGTTGACTTTTCAACCATGCAAAATATGTATTATGGCGCTGCGCCGATGAGCCCTGCAAAACTAAAACTGTTACAGAAAAAATTCGGTAATATTTTTATTCAGGCTTATGGCTCAACTGAGCATTTTGCTATCGCGCTTTCATTAAGTAAATCTGATCATTTATGTGAAAATGGTGACGATAAGCACTTGTCTTCAGCAGGTCGTGTAACTGCTGGTGTTGAAGTTGAAATTATGGACGATGATGGCGAGCCCGTAAAAAGAGGAGAAATAGGTGAGTTTTGGCTACGCTCTCGTGGTGTTTGTTTAGGCTACTTAGACAACCCTGAAAAAACAGCAGAAGAGTTTTATGACGGCTATTGGAAATCAGGTGATATGGGCTATAAAGATGAAAATGGCTATATTTACTTAGTAGATCGTAAAAAAGATATGATCATTTCTGGTGGCTTCAATATTTATGCCACTGAAGTTGAAGCGGCAATTAATGCTCATAACGCAATTTTTATGTCAGCAGTTGTTGGCATTCCTCATGAAGAATGGGGTGAGGCTGTTCATGCCGAGGTTATGCTAAGAGAAGGTGAACAGGTGTCAGAGCAAGAGCTAATTGCTTTTGTTAAAGAGTCATTAGGTAGTTATAAGTCACCAAAATCAATAGTAATTGTTGACCAATTACCACTTACTGTCGTTGGTAAGGTGTTAAGGAAAGATGTACGTAAAAAGTATTGGGAAAACTCAGACAGAGCCGTTGGCTAAGGTTTAGGGGAGAGATATTATGTCAGCCCAAGAGCAAGTGGTAGTTGAAGATCAAGCTTGTGAATTTGCATTGCAGCTGAAAAAACAGCAGCAAGCTTATTTAGCAAATCCTATGCCTTCAGCAGATGAGCGTATTGCACGATTAAAGCGTTTAAGGAAGTCTTTATTAGCCCACCAAGATGAGTTGATTGAGTCACTAAATAAAGACTTTGGTCGCCGAAGCCCTGAAGAAACTTTGTTGTTAGATGTTTTACCTAACATTAATAACATTGATTACTGCGTTAAGCGCCTTAAAAAGTGGATGAAAACTGAAACTCGCCATACGGACTTATTAGTGCGACCTGCAAAGGTTGAATTAATGTATCAACCAGTTGGTGTAGTTGGCATTATTGGTGCGTGGAATGGCCCTATAATTGTTACTTTTGGTCCCTTGGTTACCGCGCTTGCTGCCGGCAACTCTGCCATGATAAAAATGTCTGAGTTCAACCCTGAAACTAACAAAGTCGCTAAGAAAATTATTGCCGAAGCGTTTGATGATTCACTAGTGTCAATTTTTGATGGAGAAGCAGAGGCATCTGCTCGCTTTTCTGCATTACCGTTTAACCATTTAATGTTTACTGGCTCAACAGCAGTAGGTCGCCATGTTATGCGCGCAGCTTCTGCAAACTTAGTACCGGTAACTTTAGAGTTAGGTGGTAAGTGTCCAGTGATTGTTTGTCCAGATATGGACATTGACGATGCTGTAAGTCGATTTATCTATGGTAAATGTGCTAATTCAGGTCAAATTTGTTTATCACCAGATTATATATTATGTCCTGAAGGTAAAGAGCAAGCTGTAGTAGATGCATACTGTAAGCGTTTCAAAGAGATGTTTCCTGCGTTTAGCTCTACAACAGATCATTCAAGTGTTCACTCTGAACGTCATTTTCAACGTTTACAAGAAATACTATCTGATGCCAAAGCCAAAGGAGCAACAGTAATATCTGCTAACGGTCAGGAACCAGATCCAAAAACTCGTATGATGCCGACGCATTTAGTGTTGAATGCTACTGAAGATATGATTGTGATGCAGGAAGAAATTTTTGGTCCAATTTTACCAATTAAAGGCTATAAATCAGTAGAAGAAGCTGTTAGTTATATTAATCAAGGTGGTCGTCCGCTTGGTCTTTATATCATGAGCTTTGATAAAACTACACAAGACTACATTTTAAATCATACACATTCGGGTGGTGTGAGTATTAATGAAGTTGTCTCACATGCACTTTGTGACGATGTACCTTTTGGCGGTGTTGGTGATTCTGGTATTGGTCACTATCACGGTCATGAAGGTTTTAAAGCGATGAGCAAGGCGAAAACAGTGCTGAAACGTGGCAAATTTTATCCTGGAAAATTCACTGCGCCGCCGTACGATAAAGGCTTTTTGCGTCCTATTTTAAAATGGTTACTTCGTCAGTAAATCATCAACACTATTACAACAGGAATTAAAGATGTTTGATTATATTGTTATTGGTGGCGGTTCAGCTGGGGGCGTGTTAGCACATCGCTTATCAACCGATCCGAACAATAAAGTATGTTTGTTAGAAGCTGGTGGTGCTGGTAACAATAAGTTGGTTTCAACGCCAGGTGCTTTTGCTGCACTTATTCAAGACTTTAAAATAAATACCATCAACTGGCGTTATAATACATTGGCGGATAAGTCGATGAATAATCGCACACAATACCAACCACGCGGCAAAATGCTAGGTGGCTCTAGTGGTATTAACGGCATGGTGTACATTCGTGGTTGTAAGGAAGATTACGATCATTGGGAAAGCCTGGGCAACAAAGGCTGGGCTTATGATGATGTACTACCTTACTTTAAAAAAGCAGAAAACAATGAACGTGGTGAAAATAAGTACCACGGTGTTGGTGGTCCGCTAGAAGTTAGTAATGGTGATGAAAGTTTTGATGTTTATAATGGCTTTATAAAGTCAGGCCTTGAAAAAGGCTATAAAATGAATGAAGACTTTAATGGCGATTATCAAGAAGGTATTGGCTATTATCAATTTACGGTGAAAGATGGCAAACGCGCTGGCGTTAAAGCTTGTTATATAGATCCTGCAATGGAGCGCAGTAACTTAACCGTTGAAACAGGTGCTCAGGTTCAACGTATATTATTTGAAGGCAAACGAGCGGTCGGTGTTGAATATATGCAAGACGGTAAATTGGTTACCGTAAAAGCTGCAAAAGAAGTATTAGTTTGTGGCGGTACTTTTAATTCTCCGCAAATGTTGATGCTATCAGGCATAGGTCCTAAAGCAGAACTGGAAGAAAAAGGCATCGAAGTTATTCATGACTTACCAGGTGTTGGCAAAAATTTACATGATCATCCTGACGTTATTTTAGTGGTGAAAAGTAAGAAGAAGTCAGGTATAGCACTTAATCTCGTGGGAACAATTAAATCAACCATCGCTCTGTTTAAATATGCGTTAGCAGGTAAAGGGTGGTTAGCTAGTCCACCAACTGCGGCAGGTGGCTTTATTAAAACTTCACCAGAAAAAGAACGTCCAGATGCGCAATTACACGTTGTGCCGTTAGCTTACCGTGATCATTGTCGTGATTATAAAATCATGACCAAATGGGGGTATAGTGTAATTATTAATACATCAAATCCTAAAAGTCGTGGCGAGTTAACATTAAAAGACAGTAACCCGATGACTCCTCCTAACATTAAGTTAAATTTGTTATCACATCCTGATGATATGAAAGACTTAAGAGAAGGGGTGAAGCGTTTGCTTGATATACTTAATAGTGACGGCTTTAACGAGCATCGTGATTGTTTATTAAAGCCTGATGTACCGCTCAATACAGATCAAGAAATTGAAGAATACCTAAGAAGAGAAGCTTCTCACGCCTATCACCCTGTTGGCTCATGCAAAATGGGTAATGATGATATGGCTGTTGTTGATGAGCGATTACGTGTACACGGTTTAGAAGGTATTCGTGTTGTTGATGCGTCTGTTATGCCGACGGTAACCTCAGGTAATACCAACGCACCTACTATTATGATCGGTGAAAAAGCAGCAGATATGATTTTAGAAGATAACGCTTAAAACCGTGAGTTTGCTTGAACCAGCTGATTGAGAAAGCCCTATAGTTACTTTAATGAGCTATAGGGCTTTTATATTGAGTTCGTTTTAATGTCTTCGTCTTCTTGAGTTAAGAAAGATCATTAATAAAATCATCTATTGCTAATAGTACTTGTTTCGTGTGGGTCTTATGGGGCATATGACCACAGCTTTGAATAATATTCAGTTGAGCTTGACCTGTGGATTGTTCAACTATATAGCTTGGAAAAGCGACAGAGCCATATTCATCTTTTTCACCATGTAATGCTAGTACTGGACAAGTAATTTTGCTTGCTACTGTTAGTTGCCAAGTGCGAAACTCAGGGTTTAGCCAAACTTCTGTCCATGCATCTATTACCCATCGCGTTTTATCACCATGCCACTTAACTAGTTTCTCGAAATGCTGAGGTTGTTGAAAGACAGATTTTGCCTGCTCAATACCGCTAATTGTAAGATCTTCAACAAATGCTTGTGCGGCAATGGTTATAATTGATAAACATTCCTTATCTTGTGCGGCAATGTTAATAGCCATTGCACCACCAACACTATGACCAAGTACTAAATATTCTGTTAAACCTAATTTAGCCTTGATTTGAGGAAAGTAAACTAAGCCTTCTTCTTCTATAAAGTTAAGAGATGGTAATTGCTCTCTAGCGTCTGAACTCCCAAAACCAAGTCTGTCGTAGGCAATAACCTGTCTAGATAATTTAGTTGCTAGTTGAAGAGGGAAGTCTTTCCATTGATTTACTGAACCAAGTGAATCGTGTAATAGCACAATAGGCGCTTTATTTTCTATAGATTCTGGTGTCCATATTTTTACGAAAACTTTGCCGCTATTTAAATCGATGTATTGCGTTGTTATGTTCATGATCTTTATTACTTCAGTAGATAGATCAACCCTTAGGGTTAATGTTTGGTGTTTTAGGTTTTGTTATTACTTTACTATTTTTATTTAACGCCTTGAGATAGCTTTTTGAGAGCCGATCAGTTTGTTTATCTGAAGATACTGGCGAAAAAACGCTTTCAAATAATGAACTAGTTGCCGAATTTTCTTCTCTGCTGAGTTCCTTAGTTAATAGATTTATGTTGTTAGACTTAGTAACAGTGTCTAAGTAAATATAAGCCCATTTTATAAAGCTTTTGTGGTCATTGCTTTTTATCGCTTGTTTTAGCTGAGCTTTGATCTTTTTTGTTCGGTGTTTATCTTGATTTGAATTATTAGTTCTTTTTCTAATAAAAACTAAATAACCAATAAGTAAGCATAGAGCACATAATAGGTAAAAAAATATGGTTAGGTTTTTAGTTATATACAACTGAAACTGTTGCCCAACAGTAAGTGAGCCGATGGCTATTGGTTGTGAATCAAGTTGTGCATGTTTAAGGGTTTGAGCGTTATTGTCCCACCAAGCAAGTTTGATTTTTGGAATAACCACTTTTCCTTGCTGCTCAACGATATAAGTGAACTTTTGAATGCGCGTTGCAAGCTTGTTGCCTCGGTTGTTGTTGTCGATAAGCTCTGGTGTCGATAAGTAATGAGGTAAACCATGAATGGTATTGTGGTTTATTTCAGGTAGCATCATGGCAAGTAAGCCGTCTGCTTCAATGGTGATAGTGCGAGTGACAGCATCACCAGGCAATAACTGTGTTAAATCTTTATCCCAAGCTTGTTTAATAGCCAAGTGATTAGCTGCCCACCATTGGCTGTTTTCATCAAGACTATTTTGCAATTGCTTTGGTACTAAGGCGCTGAAGACTATAGGGTTAGTTAGTATGATTCCTTCAATATCACCTTGACCAATAACATGAATTTTCATGCTAACTTCAAATTCAGGAACCATATAGTTAGTTGCTTGTTGCGGAAATATCGAAAACTCTTTTTCATGCACCGTCCACCGTTTACCATTGAGGTGTTCGCTACTATTTAGGCCAAAATTACTGCGCTGGATAACAATGGCGTTATCAATTTCTGGCAAAGTGAATGTTACCGACCCTTTAAACCAAGTGGATGTTGCAATTCGCAGTTTTATCGTTACTTCTTGACCAACTATCACAGGTCTATCGTTTACAACTTCAATAGATACTTGTAGCTCATTTTGTCTGATTAAATCGTCAATAGTTGTTGCTGCATGTGCTAATGAATAAGGTAGCAGTAGCAAAAAAAGAGCAAGTAATTTAGCTTTACTCATTGCTACTCCCTAATAGTTTTTGCTTATTCACTTGTATTTGCAGTTTGTTTGCTAAAAATTTACTCGGATTTTTTTGTAGATTTTCCATCCACATTTTGGCAAGTTGCTCATTCTTTAGTATTTGTTCTGCACTGTATTGCTGAACTTCTTGCTTACGTTGATTCGTTTTTATTTGTTTACCTTTTGCCTGTTTAAATTGATCACTTGTTTCATCATCTGAACGTTCATTTTGCTCTTGTTTTTGATGTTCAGATAACGACTCTCGAGCTTTAATTATTTTTTGCACAGCCGCTAAGTTTTCAATGATTGCTTGGTTATTAGGGAAAACGGCAAGTAACGATTGATAAATAGACTCAGCAGCATAGTATTTTTCTGCATGAGCGTAGGCGTTTGCTAAACGTAATTTGGCATCATTGCTATCTATTCTTGAAAAGTATTCTATTGCGAGGTCAAAGTCTTCGTTTAGGTAATAAGAGGTGGCCTTCCACATCGTATTTTCGAATCGCTCAGCAGCGGTTTTATAATCTTTCAAATAAAAATATAGTTGTCCTTGTTGGTTAGGAGTTAACCAAAAATTAGCAAAGCTGTTTTCAGCAGCTTGGCCTTGAGTACTTGGTAGTGATAAGCAAAGTACAACAATAAAACTTGACCAGCGAATCGTCCAGCCTCGTCTAAACCACAGTAAATAAAGTAACATTGCGGGAAAAACAAGCCAATAACCGCTATCAACCCAAGGGATATGTTTGTCATTTATTGGGTTATAAAAGCTTTTGATTCTACTGACTAGTTGGTGAATGTCTTGTTTATTAATTGTTGCCGACAGATAAAAACCGTCTATTTCATCTGAAATGCGACTAAGCTTTTGATTGTTTAATGAAGGAAGCGTTAAACCTTTTGCGCTAAGCTCTTCATTCGTAGAGCCGATGCCGTAAATTAACATTTGATAGCGGTGTTGTTCAGAAAAGCGTGTTAATGCCTGTTGGCTTTGTTCGGTGATGTCATCGGTTATAAGTAAAACGGTAACGGGTGTATCGTCGCTGATGGTTGCTTGTTTTATTAAAGTTAACGCATTAGCTACAGACTTTCCTTGCTGAGGCATTATTTTGGTTGTAACAGCTGACAAGTAGTTTCTTAATATATTGTGATCGTTTGTTAACGGTAATATTGAGTGAGCACTGCCTGAATAGACAATTAAGCTGGTATAACCTTCAGGGCGTTCAGCGAGAAGATCTGATACTTTTTGTTTAGCTCGCTCAAGTCTAGAAGGCTGAATGTCAACACTATTCATGGAGTTACTGGTATCAAGCAATATGAATAGAGCAGAGCTGTCTTGTAGAAAAGGAGAAGGCTGGCGTTGCCAACTTGGGCCCATTAAAATCACGGTAATTAGCAGCATTACAACCCATGCAACAATTGAGGGAGATATTTTTCTGATACTTCCAGCTTCTGCTGTTAGTTCTTGATAAATGTGCTGAGCAAAAACCTTTTTAGCTTGCTGGTCTTCATTTTTCTTCGAGTTTTTGTTCGATAACAATAACCAGAGTATCGGGATCAACAATGCCCACCATGGCCTTAAAAAGTGAAAGTTTTGTAGTAGTTGCGAGTAAGCCAGGTCACTGATCATAGGGCACCTTAACTTTTATTCTTGAACGTATATACACTACCATACATAAATTCATAATAACTAAGGTAATCAAAGGGATATGATGCATACTTTGTTTAGGGCGAAATGATATAGAGTCATATGTTTGCGGTTCAAGTTGGGCAATATTTAGGTAAGCTTGACTAAGTTGGCTGGTGTCCATCGCATGATAAAAATTTCCACCAGTTAGCTCAGCGATGCGCTTTAAGGTTTTACTATCGAGTTTTCGCTCGCCAATCGTTGCTGGGTCGCCAAGCGCAATTGTATATATTTTAACGCCGTAGCTAGCAGCTATTTTTGCAGCGTCTATTGGTGGTACTTTGCTGCCTGCATCATTACCATCGGTCAGTAAAATAAGTACTCGGTTTTTTGTTTCACTTTCTTCAAAGTGCTTAATTGCAATACCTATGGCGTCACCAATTACCGTACTTTGGCCCGCCATTGCAATTTCAGTTTCATTGAGTAAAGTTAACCAAGTTGCATGGTCTTCACTAAAAGGCATTTGAAGGTAGGCTGCAGAGCCAAATACAATTAAACCTAAACGATCGTTTTTACGCTCCATAGCAAGAGATTTTAGCACTGACTTAACCATGGTTAGTCGGTCAACTGTATTATCACTTGCCACTTTAAAGTCAGTTGTTGCCATTGACCCTGAAGCATCAACAGCAACCATTAGATCTCTTGCTGATTTTGTTTGTACTATTGGATCTTGCAACCATTGAGGTTTTGCAGCAGCTAATACAAAAAGCAACCAAGAAATGATCAAAACAGACTTTTGTAACCGGCTTGGCTGTTGTGTTTTTGCCCCTAGCTTGGCTTTATCACCTGATATTTCGATGAGCTTATTGAAAAATGGTACTTTAACCATTTGATTTTGTTGTAGGTATTCTGGAAGAAAGCGTAGCAACAGAGGTAACGGTAGAAGAAGAAATAGCCAAGGGAATACAAATTCAAGCATTAGGTTACTTGCTCTTAACTAAGTTTAATAAGCTAAAAGGTTTTATGACGGGATTCACTCCTTCGTAAGGATGCTGCTGGATCCAAAGTTTGGTTTGTTCTATTAATGAGTGCCACTGTTTCTCTGTGCACGCTTCTTTTGGTACTTGGTATAGGTTATCACCTAATAGTTGGTGGGCATTACTATCAAATACTTGTTTTTTATTATGAGTATTTAAAAAATTAAACCAATCTTTTCCTGTTTGTCGCGCAATAATTTCACGAGGGAAAATATAAAGAGCAGTTCCTTTTATTAGCTCTGCTAGTTGATATAGTCGCGCTTGTTCGGTTAACGAAGAGTTTGCTAGTTCAGCTAAAGCCAATAGTGCACTTTTTCGATAGTGGTTATTAATTTGATAAATTAATTTTTGAATAATAAAGATTATTAACCAAGTAATAAATATTATTGCAAGGTAGCTCCACCCTGGGGCAAAAGGTAAAATTGGTAAGGTTTCTGGCATTGGAGCCTCATTAAAGTTGGTCAATGCTAAATTGCCAAAACTTTGATTGATTGTTGATGAGGCATCTAACATTAAGCTGCCCCTAGGTGTTTACGAACTTGTCCAGCAACGTTAAATTCTGTTGAAAAAGACAATAATGGAATATTGTGTTTAGCAAACGTTGTTTGCATGTTAGACAACTTCTGTTCGGTATAGTGATTAAACTTTTCTGTTAGACCTTTTTTATTAGCTGACAGTTGTAATTGGTATTCGCCATCTCCTAACACTAGGTTTTCTAGCGGGCGAATATCATGCTCTAGTTGGTCATAAACGTAACAGGCGATAATGTCGTTGTGCTGAGTTAGTTTTGCAAGGCTCGGTATTATTGATGCCTGCGGGTCAATAAAATCTGAAATAACTATTAGCAAGTAATCGTGAGTAATAAACTTTTCAGCTTTTTTGAGTAAGCCAGCCATTGAAATGGGCTTGTTGGTTTGGGCACTGTTACTGTTTATTATTTGATTAAACTTAACTATTAATGCTAAATACTGTTGAAACTTTGTATGACTTCTAGTTGGTTCACATTCAATGTAACGTTGATCTGACAATATAATAAAGCCAACACGATCACCTTCATCTAATGCCTTCCATGCAATTAACGCACTAAGTTCAGCTGCTAAAACTGACTTCATTTTCCATTGGCTGCCAAAGTGCATATTTGAACGTTGATCGACAATGATCATGACAGGTCGGTCTTTTTCTTCACAATAAAGGCGCACATAGGGCTTGCCCATACGATTAGTGACACGCCAGTCAACATTTCTTATATCGTCTCCTGGGCGATAATCTCTTAACTCGGAGAAGTCCAAACCTCTTCCCCTAATGGTAGAGCGTTTACGACCCATTAATTTACTTTTTAATGGTTGATTAGATAAAAAGCTAAAGCCATGAGCGTCGTGTTTTAAACGCATAAGTTGTTTTAGCGTTATTTGTATGCGTTCATCAATTGCTTTAACTGTTTTCATTGGCTTGGTTTATACGACAGCGACTTGCTTAATTATTTCGTTAATAACATCGTCAGAAGTTATTCCGTCAGCTTGCGCTTCATAACTTAGGTTTATTCGATGTCTGAGGACGTCACAAACTACTTGTCTAACATCATCGGGATCTACATAGTCTTTTTCATTTAAGAATGCTTGTGCTCGTGAACACCTGTCTAAAATGATACTAGCGCGAGGACTAGCGCCAACTGCTATCCAGTTTTTTAAATTGCTATTTGGGTAGCGTTCTGGTTTACGAGTCGCCATCACTATTGCGACAATGTACTTTTCTACCGCTTCACTCATGTGTATGTTTAATACTTGTTGACGAGCATCAAAAACAACACTTTGTTGTATTTTGATAGGCGCTTGTTGTTTGTTACCTTCTTCTGAGCGCACTAAACGAATTATTGATAATTCTTGTTCATCATCAGGGTAGTCGATTTGAATTTTTAGCGCGAAACGATCGATTTGTGCTTCAGGAAGAGGGTAGGTACCTTCTTGCTCTATTGGATTCTGTGTGGCCAATACCATAAATAGATCAGGTAATTGATAGCTTTTCCCCATCACAGTAACTTGTCTTTCTTCCATTGCTTCAAGCAATGCCGCTTGTACTTTTGCAGGAGCTCTATTGATTTCGTCGGCTAGAACTAATTGATTGAATATAGGCCCTTCTTTAAAGGAGAGATCAGTTTTACCATCGATATCTTGGAACATTTCTGTGCCTGTAACGTCTGATGGTAACAAGTCGGGCGTAAATTGAATACGCCCCAACTTAGCTTCAAGCACTTTAGCCAAGGTGCGAATAGAGCGGGTTTTAGCGGTACCAGGTAATCCTTCAAGCAGTACGTTGCCGTTGGTCAGCAATGCAATTATTAAGGCATTAACGAGCTTTTCTTGCCCTAAAATTGACTGGTTTACTTCTGACTGAAGCGCTTTAATTTGAGCTAATATGTTTTCGGCCATATTTATTCTTTATTGGTAATGGTGTTATTAGTTTATTTGTAATGCCAAAAGTGTGTATAAATACATGGTTTTTAATGAATTACATAACTAAGCTTTTATTTTAGTGTAGAACGAAAAAGCAAGAGCTGTATTAACTCTTGCTTTTTTTTTTGTGATTTTTATTTATATGTCACGTTTTCCCAAATTTTCATTTTTTCAACAACCGTTGAAAAGGTAAAGTCGGCTGGTGCTTGTGATGGCGGGAATTCTTTAAATGTTTGTAAGAATTTTATTACTTCTGTTGCCGCAGGAGCAACAGTAAATAAGTGATCTACCGACCATCTATCATAGCCTCCCGCATTTATTGGTGCTTCTTCATATGGATCTTGGCGTAAATTTAAAATTAAAGGTAGACGGCGTGCCACTAAAGGACAAGCCCATACTTCCCAACCCTTACATTTTTGCTCTAAGAATAATAATTTCCAGTCGCCCATTCTAATTGCAGCAACTTTGCCGCCATCGGTTGCATAAATAAAGTTTTTACGAGGCCAGTTTGTATTATCGTCAGCAGTAGTATTTTTACCTTCAATTAGTTGTGGCAATATGTTGTAACCGTCTAAATGAATTTTATATTGACGACCGTTAAATATTGCCCCTTTCTTTAACTGTTCTTTAATATTTGTATTACCTACCGCAGCCATAACCGTTGGTAACCAGTCATTATGAGCGGTTAGTTCGTTAACTATCTGACCTGATTTTATTTTATTTGGCCAACGAACCATGGCAGGTGCTCTAAAGCCACCTTCCCAAGTGGTATTTTTTTCGCCACGGAAGCGCACTGTGCCCCCATCAGGCCAAGAAAACTTTTCTGCGCCATTATCCGTTGTGTAAATAACGATTGTATTGCCACTGATGCCTAGCTCATCGAGCTTATCGAGTAATTGTCCTACGTGACGATCATGCTCTACCAAGCCGTCGCCATATAGGCCGCCACGTTTAGAGATACCTTTAACATCATCTTTTAAATGTGTCCAAATATGCATTCGAGTTGCATTAAACCATGCAAAAAATGGCTTTTTAGCTTTGTGCGCTTTTTCCATAAACTTTATGGTGGCTGCTAAAAACTCTTCGTCGGCTGTTTCCATACGCTTTTTGGTTAATGGACCTGAGTCTTCAATACGTCCATCAGCAAATGAATGAATAACGCCGCGAGGGCTAAAACGCTTCTTCATTTCCGCAGTCATGAATCGGTTATAGTCTTCATGTTCAGGCTCTTCTTCGGCATTTAAGTGATACAGGTTGCCATAAAATTCGTCAAAACCATGGTTTGTAGGTAAATGACTGTCTTGATCGCCAAAATGATTTTTACCAAACTGGGCGGTCATGTAACCTAGAGGCTTTAATAAACCTGCTAATGTAACATCATCTTCACGAGCGCCTTCTTTAGCACCAGGTAAGCCAACTTTGGTTAAGCCTGTACGCATTGGATGTTGGCCATGAATAAATGCAGAGCGACCAGCAGTACAAGAGTTTTCTGCGTAGTAATCAGTAAATATTGCGCCTTCTTTAGCAATACGGTCAATATTTGGTGTCCAGTGACCTGCTTGTCCCATGGTATAGGCGCTTAAGTTATCCATGCCTATATCATCTCCCCATATCGCTAATACATTAGGGCGTGAAGGATCTTCTGTTGCATGTACAGGAGTCGTTAAACAGAGTAACAAAGCACTGCTAGCAAGTATTTTTAATGATGTAATAATTTTCAAAATAATTGTCCGTTAATACAGGGCAAAATCATACTTGAATGAAATTTAAGCAAACAAGAGTTTTTCCCTGACTTCATCAGACCACGCCGCCTGCTTCAGCTTACCTTTCATACTGTCTTTAATAGGACTCAAGCGTGCTAAATTCATTGCAAAGCGGCGGAAGGTTGCCATATTTTCGGGCGCATCGCCGCGTCTGATTCGGGAGTCGTCCTCTCGATACGTCATATCCAGTACCCAATGTGATGCATTTTCTATCGACCAATGGCTGCGAATGGCTTTTGCAATTTGAGGTAAGTTAACCTCCAAGGAACTGATGTAATAAGCGGTCTCACTCGTTTCCTTATCTTTAAGGTAGCGTTTTCGGGTGACTTCAATGACCGACTTAATATTCGTCCAGCCTTGGCTTTGCGTCAACCAAGGCGTAATGGGGAGCTGAACGTAGGTACGCTCCTCGATGCGTCCATGACCATCATTGGTTAAGGTTAAACTGTTTGTCTTGATATCTTGTGGAGTATCACGCCGTGTCTTGTGGAAGTAAGCCGCTATTTCCGTTGCAAGTTTACCTTGGTTATTCTTGACTTGCAGAACATAGTCGCCGCCTTTTGCATTAATGGCTTTAGCGACCTTCTTCAGACAATGCATGGCATCGGCAGTGACAATACTGCCTTTTAACTCCAGTAATTCAATCAATTCCAGTACCGTCGACACTTCATTTTTCTTACCCTTCGATTTACATTGTGCGAGGACTAAACCTTGTTCCACCGCGTAGGCCGACACGCTGTGAAGGGCGGTTTTCCTATCACCATCGAATGAATGGCGAAGCGTTTTACCATCAAACGCAATCACGGGCTGCCCTTGGTCTTCACGGATTTCATTCACCCAGCTAATGAAGCACGTTAGCAAGGCGTTGGGCTCTAGCGAGCTGATAATACGGGCAATAGTATCGTCGACGGGTACACCCTCTTTAAAGGCCCTGAACTTACGCAACCAATCCAGTTTGCTGTCCCCAAATTGCTTAATGTCTTTCCATCCTTCAGCACCAGAAAGAATGGCCACCACGGTGAGAAAAATCACATCAAGTAGGTCATGCTTCTTATTGATATGAGAGCGTTTATCTTCAAGTGACTCAAAATGGGTAATAAATGACATCTGTGCTAGCCTAAAAAGCTAGATTTGATCACAGATGCGCTAGTTAACGCAAGTCAGAGTATGATCTTGCCCTGTCCGTTAATAGAGCAAAAGTTTATTCAATAGTTTGAATATGCTTGTTTTTATGAATTTTATTTAAACTACATTTATAATATTTCTATCAAGCTAAAAAGCGTATTAATAGCCGATTAAAACTATCCTAGTTTTTAACTATAGATGTTTTGATTAGGGCATGCTGGTTTTAACAAGCAAAAAAATGGTCTGTGCGGGCTATATCTAGTAAACATAAAATACTCGTTAGAAAATTACTTTATACTATGTTTCTGTTCATTAAAAAAAGAACTACAATGTATAATAATATCAATAATGTAGGGCTAGCATATGCGTATTACTTTGACGCATCTACATTACTAATTATGAATAATAGGGCGCTTTGTGCAAATTTCTGCAGCTAAATTTACTCCTAAAGTAATTACCAAACATTTAATAGAGCAGACAGAATTAGTTCAGCATTTAACTGCAAAACCGTTACGTAATGTAGCGATAGTGCAAGGGCTTGCTGGTTATGGTAAAACAACCTTACTTTTACAATACCTTGCTTGGTTACAAGCAAAAAAAGCCCGCACAATTTGGATTAATTTAGAAAAAGCTGACAATGATATATCACGTTTATTGCAAGTGGTTAGTGAAGCTAGTAATGCATCAGTATCGGGCTCGAGTAAAGTAGCTACAAAAGAAAACCCACATAATACTGACGACTTAAATGTATTGTTGTCGGCTATTGCTGATAATGAACAGCCTTTTTATCTTTTTCTTGATAATTTTGACGTAATAACAGAACCGTCAACGTTAAGTATTTTAAGTGACGCCCTTAATCATTTAAAAAGTCATCAGCAAATTATTATTGCTTCTCGCACTGCGCCAAAGCTTGCTTTGTCAAAATTGAAAATAGCAGATAACTTAATAGAGGTTTCAACATCGGAGCTAAAATTTAGCTTTGAGCAAACTAAAGTATATTTTTCTCGTTTTGGTGATATTCAACTAAATGAAGAACAAATATGCAAATTATATGAATTAACCGATGGCTGGCCTGCAGCATTAAAGCTGTCTACTTTTTTGATCAAACAACCAGAGCAACTTAGTCAACTGACGGTAGACGGAAAAGTTACCAGTGAGCTGTTTGATGATTATTTAATTGAAAACATTTTTAACCACAAATCTGCTGAACAACAAGAGTTTTTAGTAAAGACATCAATTCTGTCAGAGTTTAATTTGCCACTTTGCCAGCATTTATTAGCTGACACTTTTTCCGCTGGAAGAGCAGCGACAATGCTAAATGAAGATCTTGAAGAGTCGATATTGATTGAGTCAACCAATCAACAACAATCTTGGTTAAGTTATCACCAATTGTTTGCAAGCTTTTTAATTAAACTATTAAAACGAGATTATGCAGAACAGGTAGAGCCATTGCACGTTAAAGCGGCAAAGTGGTTTAAAGAAAATAACAGGCCAAGATTAGCAATAGAGCATGCTATAGCTGGTAATGCCAATGAACTTGCCGCTCAAATGATGGATGACTTTGCTCTACCTATGTTAAGAAAAGCGCAGTTTAATACATTAGCTGATTGGACAAATAGCATTTCTTCTGAGTTATTAAATCAACATATTAATTTGTATTTAGCAAAAACATGGGCTGATTTATTTTATAAACGCACATTATTGGTTGAGAAGGATATTTCTCAAATTAGTGAGTGGCAAAAGGCTAATAAGTTAACTAAAGAGCAGCAGCGTATTTTTACGTCTTTAAAAATATCGTTTAGCATAATGTCTGACAATAATGATGAGACGCTAAACGTAGTACAAGCATTGTTGGCTGATAATCAACCTAGTAACCATTCATTGGTTAGAATTGGTTTTTATAATATTCAAGCGTACATCCATTTAAGCCAAGCAAAATTTGAAGATGCAAGAATTGATGGTATGAATGCGTTGGCGTTAACGCAATTTATGGGTAAAAACAAATCATCAGATAATGTTTTTTTTACCGTAACTTATGCTCATGCCGTTCAAGCTTTTGCTCTATTATTGCAAGGAAAACTTAAAAGAGCACTCGCAGTAGCTGAGCAAGGGCTTAGAGATTTTTATCAGCAAGACTTTATTGAGTCAGCAAATGCTTATGGCGTACTTCCAGCGTATACAAGTTTACTATATGAAACGAATAAGTTAGATGACTGCGAAACTATTCTTACAAGAAACCTCTCGTTAATTAGGCAGTTTGCGTTACCAGAATGGTTAGCAGTAAGTTATTTATGCTTGGCGCGAATTCATTTGGCAAAAAATAATACTAATGATGCTATTAAAGTAATTGAGACACTTGAACAGATAGGTTATTCCGATCATTTACCTCGACTTTCGGCTATTGCGCGGTGGGAGCTGGTGAGGATCCACCTTAATAATGGTGAGGTCATATTAGCAAACGACATTGCTGAACGTATTAGTAGCGAAAATTTAGTGGTTAAAAAAGCGCAGTGCTCAATCGCTGCAGACAATGAGGCTGATACTATTACCAGCATTCGACTTTTGTTAGCAAACCAGCAATACAAGAAAGCGTTAAAGCAAATAGCTGATGCAATCGAGCAGTCGCAACCTAATCGCCATTATCGCATATTAAAATTAGAAGTTTTAAAAGTAGTTGCGTTAAAGCAGAGCAATGAACATAGACAAGCATTAAGGCTGCTAACTAAATTAGTAGCTCAAGGCCAAAATGAAGGGTTTGTTCGGACGTTTGTTGATGAAGGCGAAGTGATTAGCGAGCTATTAAAAGAGTTATACCAAACCTTAGATGACTATAACTCTAAACTAGCACTTTATATAGCATCTTTATTAGCCGCTTTTGGTATTGAAGCTAACGCGGCGCAATACGAAGAAGTAAATAATAGGCTAATTGAACCACTTACCAAGCGAGAAGAAGAGTTATTGCACCTCATTAATAAAGGCCATACTAATAGCAAAATTAGTGCGTTACTAAGCTTGTCAGAAAGTACAGTTAAGTGGCATTTAAGCAATTTATTTTCAAAATTAGGGGTTAAAAGAAGAAATCAAGCTACCTCAAAAGCACGAGAACTTGGTTTATTATAAATTTATTTTTGCTTAATTTGACGTCTTTTTACCTACTTGATAAAGCATTGAACGATTCTAAAGAAACTTATCAAAGCCCCAAATGTATAACGGTCTAGCTTGAATGTCGTTTTGGATATGAGCCTACAAAACTTAGTTACTTTTCTATCAAATTTTAAAACGTTAGCTATATTTAAGACAATTAAATAGCAGAATATGACCTGAATTTCGCATAAAGGACTCTACTATTGATAAAAGATAACAATAAATTTAAGTGAAATTAACAATCGGGGAAAGTTATGAGAACCAACAATGTTTTTGTAAAAAGTCGCTTAGCGGCGGCTATCGGGGTTTCATTCTTATTTTCAGGCAGCTTGTACGCAGAAGAAGCTGCTGGTGAGCAGGCTGAAAAAGCCAAAGAGAAATCTGGCTTAGAAGTCATCCAAGTAACAGCTCGTAAAAGAGTAGAGTCAGTTCAAACAGTACCTTCAAGTGTTAACGCGGTAACAGGCGAACATATGGAAGGCATGGGCGTACACAGTGTTAACGACCTTACTAAGTTTGTTCCAGGTCTTGAACAGCCACAACTAGCTAACCATTCACGTTTATCACTTCGTGGTGTTTCATCAGGTGATAACCAGTCATTTGAACAGTCTGTAGGAACATATGTAGACGGTGTATACCGTGGTCGTATGAATCAACAGCGTTCAGGTTTCTTCGATATGGAGCGTGTGGAAGTGTTAAAGGGCCCACAAGTGTCACTTTACGGTAACAGTTCAGTTGGTGGTGCATTAAGCATGGCAACTAAACGACCTGAAATTGGTGATGAACTAAATGGTAACTTTACCGTTAAATATGAAACAGAATATGAAGAGTCACAAATTTTAGGCGGTGTAAATATACCAGTAACAGACGAATTTGCTGTTCGCGTTGCGGGTAAATGGCGTGACCAAAGTGGTGGCGCTGCATATAACCGTTATACAGGTGAAGTAGAAAATTCTTATGAAGACTCTGCATTTCGTGTCAGTGCGGTATGGGAGCCGAGTGATGAATGGAGTATTTACCTTCGTCATGAACAAGCAGATTTTGAAAAACATGGTGAAACGTTAGCTATTTATGCGCATGTAAACCCTGATTTTACACCAAACCCTAATTCGCCATTAGCTCCGTTTGGTATTGGCACAGGTGATTTAAATACGGGTAATGACGATAGTATTTTTAACAATGGCCCGTCAGGTAACTATAACGACAGTGATGAAACCATGTTGGAAGTTGTGTGGAGTATCAATGATGATATGACACTAACGTCAATTACTGCTGACAGTAATTATGATTATTATCATACGCTTGATATTGATATGACACCGGCAAACTTTATGTCATCAAATACACCTGAAGATTACAGTCAGTTTTCTCAAGAATTGCGTTTAGATACTGAAATAAACGACCAATTAAACATTATGGCAGGCCTTTATTATCAAGATGCAGATTTTAATACAGGTTTTGATGTTGATTTTTATATGCCGCATGTAAGTAATTTAATTGGTAGCCCATTAGAGTTTGGTTCATTTTCTCGTTCAAACTATTTAAGGCAGAATACTGAACAGCAAGCGATATTTACGCAATTTGACTACAATCCAACAGATAAATTGAGTTTAACGCTTGGTGTTCGTTATACCGATATTACTAAAACTGCAACACAAGGTTTAAGATTACTTGATATTGATGGTTCTACGTACGATGAAGCGCCATACCCTGAAGGTCACCCATTTGCTGGTTTAACGCCTGCATTGTTTAGTTATTGGGGGGTTTTAAAGTCTGTGGGTGCTCCGCATGAATTTCAAGATATGGTACGCGAAGAAGATCACTTAATGTTACAAGCAAGTGCTAGTTATCATTTCTCTGATGACTTTATGGGTTATGTAAATTACGCCGATGGTGCTAAAGCGGGTGGTTTTGATACGCTTTATGAAGGCCCAGTTACAGCGAGCCCTCTTGGCACATCACCTGGACCTTCAGCGGGTACGCCAGAAGATACTGAATTTGAAGATGAAAGTGTATCAGCGTGGGAAGTAGGCTTTAAGTCAGACTGGGAAACAGTTCGCTTGAATGTTGCAGCCTTTTATGGTGTTTACGACAACCTACAAACGTCGATTTTTAATGGTTCTATTGGATTTAACGTAGGTAATGCAGGTAAATCAATTCAAAAAGGTGTTGACGTAGAGTTTATCTGGCAAGCAACAGATGATCTAAAAATTACTGCAAATGCGGAATACTTAGATTTTTACTACGATGAATTCCAAGGTGCAGCGTGTAGCTTAACTGAAGTTTATAGAGGTGAGCAGGGCGCAGATGGTAAGTGTGACTGGTCAGGTGATAGCCTTGCTTGGGTACCTGAGTTTACTGCGGTTGTAGCTGCGGAGCATATTGCAGAAGTGTTTGGTGATTATGAATTAGTTAATATGTTAAGTGTTAGCTATAAGTCTAAACATACGGTCGACTCAAGTAATGAAGTAAACCTTACTCAGGATGGCTACGCTTTAGTTGACTATCGCGTCACACTAACACCAGCAGACAGTAATTGGCATGCTGCATTTACTGTAAACAACTTGTTAGATGAAGACTATGAAGTTTACCTAACTAAGATCCCATTAATTGCAGGTGCATATTCTAATGGTGTTCATCAAAGTAAACGTCGTATTAACTTTGAAGTAGGTTTTAACTTCTAAATTAAACTCGAATAACTGCTCGCAAGTTAAGGCGAAAGTAAGGTGACATTGTTACCTTACTATCGCCTTTTTTTCGCTCGTCTATTTTTGGTAAGTATAAAATGTTAAAGAATTTCAAAGAAAAAGCCCCTGAACCTCAACACCTGTTGCATGTAGGTAATAACTTATATTGGCTGCGCATTAGTATGCCATTTGCACTTGATCATATAAATATTTGGCTAATAGAAGAAGCTGATGGTTGGGTGGTAATTGATACTGGCCCGAATACATCAAAAGCCAAAGAGCAGTGGCTTGCGGTAATAAATAACCAGTTAAAAGGTAAACCAATCACTCGCATTATTTGTACTCATGGTCACCCTGATCATATTGGCTTAGTGGGCTGGCTACTTGAAGAGCTAGAGCACAAGCCTAGTTTTAGTATTTCAATGCCTGATTACAAATATTATCAAATGTTATTTTCTTGTGAGCCAAGTGTACCAAGAGATCAGCTCAATGAGTTTTATACTGGATACGGTGAAGGACAAAAACAAGTAAAGGCTTATTTTAGGAATATTGATACCTTTCGCAGTATTATTTACCCTGTAGACTCACCTTGTCAGGTATTACAAGATGAGCAAATAGTTACTTTAGGTAATCATCAATGGCGAATAGTGATGGGCTATGGCCATGCGTCTGAGCATGCATGTTTTTATTGTCAGGAATTAGATATTCTTATTGCTGGTGATCAAATATTACCGAGTATCACGCCAAATATCAGTATTTGGCCTGACGCGCCTGATGCTAACCCTATGCAATTATATTTTGATTCAGCACAGCACATATCAACAGTGATTACAGATGAAACCTTGATTTTGCCAGCACATGGTTTAGCTTTTTATGGTGGTGTTAGCCGATTAAATAAAATAGTTTATGGGCATAAAGAAAAGCTTGAACAGCTTTATCTGCATTGTAAAGAACCCAAACAAGTTAATGAAACTTATCAAGTGTTATTTAACTGTGAAGTTGACTCAGGTAATGACTTATTTGCATTTGGTGAAGCATTAGCTAGTTTGCAAATATTGGTTAAAGCGGGTCGCTTAAAAGTGACTCTTAATGAGCAAGGTGTAAAGTTATTCCAACAAGCTTAGGCTAAGTTGTGTAGAATTAATAATTTATAGATTGATAAGCTTTGCTTTGTATATGGTTAGCATTACAACCATGTAGTTAATCACATTATTTGTGTATCGGGTGTTTAAGAGCACTGGGCAATAAATTTATTTTATCTTGCGTAATAGCTAAAAAGCTTCTTTAAGTTTTGTTTTAATTTATTAATTTTAAGGGATAACTTTGCTAATTCGGTTTAAAACATCAATGGTTTTAATTTGGTGTTTCTTTGTCTTTTCATTATTTGTTAGTTTTAAAAGTGAAGCTAACAAAGACTTAAGCTGTGCTTCTTGTCATCAAACTCAAACACTAGCTTGGAAAAGCTCACACCATTTTCACTCTATGGCTGAAGTATCATCGGACTCTAATTTGGGAGATTTTACTTTAGGCAAGGTTAAGCTAAACGATGAAGAAATAAAGCTACTGATTCAAGACGACAAGTATTTAATAACTATGCCTGGAGTAGATGGAAGCCCAGTAACTAAAGAGTTACTTTATACTTTTGGTTATTACCCGCTACAACAATATATGTTTAGTGATGGAGCAGGAAAGTATCAATTTATTCCTTACGCTTGGGACAGTCGCTCAAAAGCTGAAGGTGGACAAAGGTGGTTTAACCTTTATCCTGAACTTAATGCTGAAGATGAATTTCATTGGACGCAAATGGGGCAAAACTGGAATCAAAACTGCGCCGATTGCCACAGTACAAACTTTAAGAAAGGCTTTGATTTAGAAACACTTTCATATCAGTCGAGTTATGACATCATTAATGTTAGTTGTTCCGCTTGTCATCAGGGAAGTGAGCAACATTTAACGTGGGTAAAAAATCCTGATAGTAAAATAAAAAATCCTGACAGTAATAAAAATAAATTTGGCTTTAGCCAAGATATTTCAACAAAAGTACCCGCATTTGCTACTAATGACTTAGGTAAGCTATTTCCAACAACGCGAGTGAAAAAAACACAGCAAGTGGAAGTATGTGCTCAGTGTCATAGCCGAAGATCACAACTGTCAGATCACACTGAATCAGTGCCATATCATCAGCAATATCAATCGTCATTAGTAAATACGCCTTTATATTACCCTGACGGGCAAATTTTTGATGAAGTATATGTATATGGTTCGTTCAAGCAAAGTAAAATGTATCAAAATGGTGTTACTTGTACTAATTGCCATGATCCGCATACTTTAAAGCTTAAACATGAAGGTAACGCCACCTGTACCCAATGTCATAGTGCAGAGCAGTACGATATTAGATCACATCACCAACACCTTGCTAATTCAGCTGGTTCACAATGTGTTAATTGCCATATGCCTGAAACCACTTATATGGAAGTTGATGATCGTCGTGACCATTCGTTTAAAGTTCCGCGTCCTGATTTAAGTGTCACGCTTGGTGTGCCAAATGCTTGCCAGTCTTGTCATAGTGATATAGCCAATGACCAACATGCCAAACAGTTAACAAAGTGGTTTCCTAATTCAACATATCAGAAAGAAAAAGGCTACGCTCATGCCTTTGCTTTAGCTGATAGCGGCGACTTTACCGCTATACCTGCATTAATGGCTATTGCCAATGTCCCGACAAACCCTGAACTTATTAGGGCTTCGGCTGTTTCACGTATATTTGGTGCTAGAAATAATAGAGAACTTATTGGCTTTATTAGTAAGCAGCTTAATAGTAGCGATATTATGTTGGTACTCGCTGCGATTAGAGCATCAGGGCAATTAAGTTTAATCAATCGCTCACTAAAGCTTATCCCTTTACTTACACATCAAGAAAAGCCTGTCAGAATGGCGGCAGGGCGCCAGTTGGTGGAAAACCTGGCTGATCCGACATTTGTTGGAGAAAAACGGCAACAGTTAGAAAAAGCGGTTGCAGAATACATTGAAGGACAATTGTATCAAGCTGATAGAGCGACCGCCCACGTAAATATTGGACAAGTGTATGCTTTGAAAAGAGACTTTAAACAAGCTGAAGAAGCTTTATTAACTGCGATAAAAGTAGAAGATATTTTTATGCCTGCTTATGTTTATTTAGCTGAAGTTTATCGACAACAAGGCGATGAATTCAAAGTAGAAAAAATACTAAAACAAGGGCTAGAAGTTAATAATAAAGCCGCAGATTTATATTTTCAGTTAGCGCTTTCTAAAGTGCGCCAAAAGAATAAACAAGCAGCTTTACCATTGTTTGATAAAGCGGTAGCTAATGAGGCTAGAAATCCTAGATATTTATATACTAGGGCCGTTTTATTACAAGAAAACCAGCAACTTCAAGCAGCTAAAGCTGATTATGGTTTAGCACATCAAATAGTGCCTAACAATCCAGATTATCTTTACGGGTTAGTGAGTGTTTTAATTTCGCTTAAATCGTTTGATGAAGCGTTACATTACGCTTATCAGCTTAATCAATTAGTACCTAATAATCAGCAAGTACAGCAGTTGATTCAGTTTATTAGGTATTCAAATCGCTAAAGGTATAAATAGTTTTTAATTAGTACATAAGAATAAGCTATAACTTTCGAGCAATAGCTTTTTACCTTCTAATAAGAGTTTACTCTAGTTCAGCTTGTCGTATTCAAGAAAATATAGGTATTGTCATACCGCACTTGTTGCCGTATCTCCTGAACGTAATGATGCTTTTAACGTACTTTTCGGGAGATTCCCGATAAAAACATTCGGGAATGACAGTTAGCTGAATTGAACAGTTTGTCTTTAGTTTTTATTAAATATTACGCGAAAACAATAAAGTGGTGGACGATACTGAGCTTGAACAAGTGACTTGGTGCGGGTTGTAAAGAGTAGAAGGTGCTCGCACCGCTTTTAACTGCGTACAGCAAATAACTATGGATAAAATAGATAAAAATAAAAGTAAGTGGTGGACGATACTGGGCTTGAACCAGTGACCCCCGCCTTGTAAGGGCGGTGCTCTCCCAACTGAGCTAATCGTCCAATCATTTTCAGAGACATTTTGCTAAAAGCAGAAGTGGTGGACGATACTGGGCTTTATCCAGTGACTTGGTGCGGGCTTGTAAAGAGCAGAAGGTGTTTTCCCTTATTTTCTTTAGCTACGCAAGTCTTTTGTCTACCTAACACTTAAAACAAAGTGGTGGACGATACTGGGCTTTAACCAGTGACCCCCGCCTTGTAAGGGCGGTGCTCTCCCAACTGAGCTAATCGTCCGTCTCTGTGGTGGCGTATTATAGGTGGATGATTAAAACTGTCAACAAAAACAAGTGCTTTTTTTCATGTTTTTTCAGCATATTTTAATTGATTGCTCTAATTTTCAACACCCTGTTTATTTAGTGAACTTTTTAGCGGAATCTTCAGGGGTAAATAGTGTTTTATCAAACGTTGCCTGATAGAATAGCGCCAATTTTTTATTCAACTAAAATATTAGCGAAATAAAACGCTAATTTAATAGTGTACGGTGATTACTTTATGAGTCTAACAACGCGATTTGCGCCAAGCCCAACAGGGTATCTACATGTAGGCGGTGCTCGTACAGCGCTTTATAGCTGGTTATATGCAAAGAAAAATAATGGTGAATTTATTCTACGAATAGAAGACACAGATTTAGAGCGTTCAACGCAAGAGTCTGTTGACGCGATTATGGATGGCATGAATTGGTTAAATTTAGAGTGGACACAAGGGCCGTTTTTTCAAACTAAACGTTTTGATCGCTATAAAGAAGTTATTGCTCAGTTAATAGAATCGGGTAATGCTTACCGTTGTTATTGTACGCCTGAAGAAGTGGAAGCGATGCGTGAAGAAGCGCGCGCAAAAGGGGTATCGCTAATCGTTTTCCTGAGTTTATAAAAAATAGTGACTTCAGAGCCCGTTTCGAAGCTAAAGGCCAAATGAAGCACTACGTAAAAGACATTCCCACCTATTTGATAGCAGAACCTGACCATGGCCTTCTTGGCGCAGCTGCTTATCTAAATCAAAATACAGCGAGCTAAATTATGACAACGAAATGGAAATACTCACCAGAGGAAATTTTTGCGGCCGGTCCAGTGGTCCCAGTATTGGTGATCAATGATGTGGAAAAGGCTGTGCCTCTGGCTAAAGCGCTCATGGAAGGTGGAATTAAAGTATTAGAAGTGACTCTGCGCACCCCTGCAGCTATTGACGTTATTAAACGTATTGCTGAAGAAGTTCCCGATTCGCTTATTGGCGCAGGTACGGTAACGAACGCACAACAACTTAAGGCGGTTGTGGAAGCGGGCGCAAAATTTGCCATCAGCCCTGGTATGACCGCAGATTTGCTTAAAGCCGGTATGGACGCAGAAATTCCACTTATTCCTGGTATCTCGTCTACCTCCGACCTAATGAAAGGGAAAGATGCAGGTTACACCCATATGAAATTCTTCCCAGCGGAAGCTTCAGGTGGTGTTAAAGCAATTAAGTCAATTAGTGGCCCATTCCCTGATGTAACATTCTGCCCAACGGGTGGCATTGGCCCTAACAATTACAATGACTATCTTGCACTGAATAACGTGAAGTGTGTGGGTGGTTCTTGGTTAGCACCAGATGATGCCATTGAAGCGGGTGATTGGGCACGTATTACGCAATTGGCTAAAGAAGCGGTTGCTGGTGCAAATCAATAAGCACGCTTTAGTCATTAGCTTAAAGAGAAAAAACCTGCTTTATGCAGGTTTTTTTATGTTCATAATTAGTATGTGTTGTTTAACAAAAAAACACATACTGTGCGGCTCAAATGTACGTAAAGCGGTCGTTGAGGCATTGAGGTTCTAATGGCAGCTATGAGCGAATAGCAGACGTTAGAGGAGCCTCCGTTGTAGACTAGCTATCTGATCGTATACCGGTCGTTCAGATAACCACGAACCACTGCCAATTTCTGTCACTCTGGTCAGTTTACTTACCAGCCCAACAAGGTACACTACAGACTTTTACATTAGCAAGGATGCTGATGTTAGCTGCAGAGCAATACACCTATCAACGCCATCGTCCAGAGCAAACATTGCTCTATCAACTTGTTGAGAAACATTACCCTGCCTTCGCCGAGATGATGCAATCTCAGGGAAAGGCATTACCATACCATGTGATCAAAGAGTTTGAAGAGTTTCTTAAGTGTGGTCGACTTGAGCATGGATTTCTGCGCATAGTCTGTGATGACTGCAAACATGAGAAGCTTGTAGCTTTCAGTTGCAAGCGAAGAGGTTTCTGCCCGAGTTGCGGAGCTCGAAGGATGGCTGAGAGTGCGAAACTACTGGTTGATGATGTATTGCAGGGTTACCCTGTTAGGCAATGGGTGTTAAGCTTACCTATTCCCCTAAGGTTATTACTCGCCAGATACCCCAAAGAACTCAGCAACGTCCTGCAAATCGTTCACCGCGCAATTTCCACAGACATCATCCATCGTTCAGGCTACTTGAAGAAGCAGGCTAAGACAGGGGCAGTCACCTACATTCAGCGTTTTGGTAGTGCGCTTAACTTAAATATACATTTCCATATGCTGTTCCTTGAAGGTGTCATCACACAAGAGCATGGAAAAATGACATTTAAGCGAGTCAAAGCGCCGAGTCATTCCAATATGGAGGCGTTGGTAAACACCATCAGCCAGCGCATCGCACAATATCTCGAAAAAGCAGGGCTAATTCAACGCGACATTGACAATACCTATCTGGACTTGCCAATTAACGATGAAGACAGCTTGTTACCACTGCAAGCTGCTTCGGTCAGCTACCGGATCGCAGTTGGTGCAGATACTGGTAAAAAAGTGTTTACTTTGCAAACCATGCAAGCAAAAGATCCTGATCACTTAGGACAACTCGCAAAGATAGCTGGATTTAGCCTACATGCAGGGGTCTTCGCAGATGCAGATCAACCAGAAAAACTAGAAAGATTGTGTCGTTACATCGCAAGACCTGCAATAAGCGAAAAACGCTTAAGCCTCACAACGACAGGTAATGTCAGATACGAACTCAAGACACCCTACAGCAATGGTACGACTCACGTATTCTTCTCGCCGATTGACTTCATTAGTAAGCTAGCTGCCTTGGTACCACCGCCTAGACTGAATCTGACGCGGTTTTATGGCGTGTTTGCGCCAAATGCCAATGTACGAGCAGAAGTAACTGCTTCACAACGCGGCAAGAACAGCCCTCGTTTAGCAGAGCATCTGAAAGATTCAGATAAGCCCTACCAGGCGCGCAGCATGTCATGGGCACAGAGGTTAAAACGTGTATTCAACATTGACATTACCATTTGCGAAGCTTGCACAAAGGCGAATGTCAAAATCATCGCATGCATTACAGAGCCTGCCGTCATCCAAAAGATACTCTGGCATTTGGATAAGCAAGATTCACCAATTACCGCTAATTCTTGCAGAGCGCCGCCACTGATTGAGTCAAAACAAATAACAACTGACGATTACGTTATTCAGAGAGATTTCAACTTTGGCGCTTAAGGGCTCCACCGCCAATATAGCTTGAACACTCATGTGTTGAGGCATCATGTTGCACATATCGAGAGAATTTTTCAGTCCCAATGATCAGCCTATTTTCTTATCTTGACTACACTTACTTCGTAATTGCTTCCTGTTTTTGGACCTAAATCGCATGAAACAAGCCTTAAAGCCAGCTGTCACAGAGGATAGTAAATAGCGTTAATTTGTCTTAAACTCCGTAGCTGACCATGTATAACACCAAACCGGCTAGCACAATTAAGCCAGGTAACGTGAAAGAAAAAAAGCTGAGTGGTTCAAAACCTTGACTCTTTAAACCCGCACTTACCACTAAGTTTGGTGGAGTAGCAATTAAGGTCAACATACCACTAACCAAAGCCGCGTAGGACATGGGAAGGAGCAGTTTACTTGGGCTATTGTTGGAATATTTAGCAATGCGCAGCACAATAGGAATAAAGATAGCAACAACGGCGGTCGAACTCATTACGGCGCTAAGTATGGCGCTCGCTAACATCAGCATAATCAGCATTTTGGTCGTTGAGCTACTACTATTTTGGCTGATCCAATTACCGACAAATCTCGCTACACCGGTTCTGTCTAGCATCTCGCCAACCACGAGTAAGCCGGCAATGAGAATGACAACTGAATTGCCAAAGCCTGCCAATGCTGCGTTAACGGGCAGTATGTTGGTCAGTATTAGGGCCAAAACCACACATATTGCAATCATGTCGTAACGCACACGGTTACTCGCCATGAGTAACGCCGCGGCGGCAATCAGTGCAAACACGAAATTTGCGTGATATTGCTCAGATAACGTGAACATGATGATAGCTCCTTGCGTAAATTCGGAAGATAGAACGAAAGTGAACGTTCAAAACAACCAGATGACGATAAGAGGCTGAAAGAAAACCTTTCGTAAAATGAAAAAGCCAGTTAAAAGAGTGTTCTACAATCGTCAAACACTATTCTAGCTGGCTTTATATTACTTAGATAAATTTTTTTAGGTATTGGGGTACGTTGGACCACCACCACCCTCGGGTGGACGCCATGTAATGTTCTGTGCTGGGTCTTTTATGTCACAGGTTTTACAGTGAATGCAGTTTTGTCCATTAATTTGGAACTGCATTTCACCGTCGCTTTCCACCACCTCATAAACGCCTGCCGGGCAGTAACGTTGCGCGGGTTCATCGAAGCGAGGCAAGTTCTGCTTAATAGGGATAGACGTATCGGTTAATTTCAGATGACACGGCTGATCTTCTTCGTGGTAGGTATTTGAAATATAAACCGAAGAAAGTTTATCGAAGCTAAGTTTACCGTCTGGTTTCGGGTAGTCGATTTTAATGTGCGCACTAGCCGGTTCCATACACGCGTAGTCTTCTTTCGAATCGCGTAGTTTTAACAGTGGCTTACCACCAAAAATCTTCTGCTCCATCCAGTTGTAGCCGCCACCAACGATAGGGCCAAACTTATGCAAGGCAGGACCGAAGTTACGCGAGTTATATAACTCTTGATACGCCCAGCTCTGTTCGAATAGTTGTTGGAAATTGGTTGTACCCTTTTCTTCAGCATCGGTACCGAGCGCTTCAAGGATCGCATCAGCGGCAATCATGCCTGACTTCATCGCAGTGTGAACGCCTTTGATTTTACTAAAATTTAGTGTACCAGCGTCACAGCCAACCAACATACCACCGGGGAAACTCAGCTTGGGTAGTGCATTCAACCCACCTTTGGTAATTGCACGCGCACCATAGGTGATACGTTCGCCACCGCTGAGTGTTTCAGCAATAATCGGATGATGCTTAAGGCGTTGGAACTCATCGAACGGGCTGATATGCGGATTGGCATAATTCAAGTCAATGATTAACCCAACGAATACTTGCTGATTTTCGGCGTGATAGAGGAAGAATCCGCCACCCATGCCTTTACTTAGTGGCCAACCTGAACCATGCACAACCAACCCCGGTTTGTGTTGCGACTCAGGCACTTGCCAGATTTCTTTAAAGCCAATGCCGTAATGTTGAGGATCAGCGTCAGAATCAAGCGCGAACTTCTTGATAATGCCTTTACCAATGTGACCACGGCAGCCTTCACCAAGAATAGTGTACTTAGCAAGGATATCCATACCAGGGGTATAGCCTGGGCCTGGTTCGCCATCTGCGCCTACGCCCATGTCGCCTGTGGCTACTCCACACACTTTACCATTGTCGTCGAAAATCACATCAGCGGCAGTGAAACCAGGGAATATTTCTACCCCAAGCTCTTCTGCTTGCTCTGCGAGCCAGCGACATAAATTCGCCACACTCACAATGTAATTGTTGTCATTGTGCATTGAAGGTGGCACCGCCCAATGAGGTAACTCAGTGGCTCTAGACTCGTCGCGAAGTAAATACACTTCGTCTTTAGCTACAGGCTGACCTAGGGCAAAGCCGTCTTCTTTCCAAGTAGGGAAGAGTTCGTCCAATGCTTTGGTTTCAATGACTGCGCCAGAGAAAATGTGAGCACCTACTTCAGCGCCCTTCTCAAGCACACAGACGTTGACTTCTTTGCCTTGTTCAGCAGCTTGCTTCTTAATCTGACAAGCTGCCGACAGGCCAGAAGGGCCAGCGCCAACAATAACAACATCAAATTCGATGGATTCGCGTTCTGGAGTATCCATGACGTTCCTCTTTATGGCACTTAATTTAAAGTACGCTAGCTAATTTGGCTTCTAATTCCGGTACTAGGTCGTGTAAATCACCGACTAAACCGTAGTCCGCCACTTCGTAAATTGGTGCGTCTGGATCTTTGTTAATCGCTACGATAACTTTAGAGCCTTGCATACCTGCTAAATGCTGAATGGCACCAGAGATACCTACCGCTACATACAAGTCAGGTGCAACAATTTTACCGGTTTGACCAACTTGGTGGTCGTTACCAATAAAGCCTGCGTCAACTGCTGCACGCGATGCACCGAGGGCTGCATTCAAACGGTCTGCTAGTTTTTCGATAAGTGCGAAATTCTCTTCACTACCTACACCGCGGCCACCCGAAACTACAATACTTGCAGAAGCGAGTTCAGGGCGTTCACTTTGGGCAATTTCTTCGCTAACTACACGCGACAAGCCACAGTCAACAGCATTATCTACCGCAGTGATAGCGCCAGTGCCAGCTCCTGTTGGCGCAGCATCAAAAGCAGATGTACGCACAGTGATAACTTTCACAGCATCGCTAGAAGTAACGGTTGCAATGGCATTACCCGCGTAAATGGGGCGCACGAATTCAGCTTCACCATTAACACCGGTAATATCTGAAATTTGACCTACGCCGAGTAGTGCGGCTAGGCGTGGCAGTGCATCTTTCATTACACTCGTCGCCGGTGCAACAATGTGGCTGTAGCCTTCTGCATTAGCTTGTAATGTTGCTGCTAGGTTTTCTGCACCTTGATACGCTAGTGCATCGTGGTCAGCAACCAGTACTGCGCTAACGCCATCGACTTTTGCCGCTTCTTCGGCAACGGCTGCACACCCTTTACCGGCCACAAAAATATCAAAAGAGGCACCAATTTTAAGTGCTGCCGACACGGCTGCTAAGGTAACAGGGCTGAGTGTGGCGTTATTGTGTGATGCAATTACTAAGGTTTTCATTAAATCACCTTCGCTTCATTTTTCAGTTTATCGACTAGCTCGTCTACCGACGCAACTTTGATACCTGCCTGACGTGTAGCAGGAGCAGCAACAGAAAGTTGTTGTTGCGTTGACGTAACTTCAACACCTAAATCTGCGGCAGTTGTCTCTGCGATAGGTTTGCGTTTCGCTTTCATGATATCAGGTAGTTTGGTAAAACGCGGTTCATTCAAACGTAGGTCAGCCGTCACGATAGCGGGAAGCTTCAGAGCTACAGTTTGTAGACCACCGTCGACTTCGCGTGTAACTAGCGCTTCGTCACCTTCAATTTTAACCACTGAGGCAAAAGTTCCTTGTGGGCGACCCATAATACCTGCAAGCATTTGACCCACTTGGTTGTTGTCGCTGTCGATAGCTTGCTTACCCATCATGATCAGGCCCGCGTCTTCTTGCTCGGCTACTTTCGCTAGTAAACGGGCAATAACTAATGGCTCTGGTTGCTCTTCTACATCAATACGAATGGCACGGTCAGCACCCATCGCAAGGGCAGCTAGGATCTGCTCTTTAACGATTTTGGGACCAATACAAACAGCGATAACTTCACTTGCTGTGCCCGCTTCTCTTAGGCGTAGTGCTTCTTCAACCGCTATTTCACAAAACGGGTTGATAGACATTTTGGTGTTGCTCAAATCGACGTCTGAGCCGTCCTGTTTAATACGTACTTTTACGTTGTAATCGATAACCCGTTTTACCGGAACAAGGATTTTCATAGTAAACCTTCTAATTCTAATTAAAATTGATCAACAGCAAATTCATACAGTGCTTGGGGGTTTTGTACCATTACACCAAAATGATGTAGTGCACGTGGCAACAAGCACTGGCTGTAGTACATCGCTGAAATACGCTTCTTAGCAAGGAACTCTTCACCGTACACGTCGTCGTTCGCGTCAGTTAAGGCGATAACGGCGAGTAAGGTACGGCCTTGCATCCAACCACCACACAAATAGCCCATTGCCATTAGCATATCGAAACAAACTGCTTGTGATAACTCTTTTTCGCTCGGTGCGTTAGTCAGTAGCCATTCTTTTGCCGCACGCGCTTTGTCCACGGCTTGGGCGAATGCTGCACCAAAGGCTTGCGCGTCGGCGTTGCTAGAAGCGCTCAATTCAGTGGCGGTAGCCGTCATGTCGTTTAATAGACTTTCCAGTGCTACACCACCGTCCATTAATACTTTACGACCAATAAGGTCGAGCGCCTGAATCGCCGTTGTGCCTTCATAAATAGGTAAGATACGTGCATCGCGGAAATGCTGCGCTGCACCTGTTTCTTCAACATAACCCATACCGCCATGAACTTGTATGTTAAGCGAAGTGAGCTCTTGTGCAAACTCCGTCATCCAACCCTTTACAATAGGTGTAAACAGTTCAAGACGCGCGTATTTTTCTTTACTGTTATTGTCGGCGTGAGCAAAGTCTAGCGCGGCAGACGCTTCTAGCGCTAAAGCGCGCATCGCTTCAACCCCAGAACGCATGGTTAATAGCATACGGCGAACGTCAGGGTACTCGATGATAGGCTTTTTACTACCATCTCTGTTTTTACCTTGAACTCGCTCACGTGCATACTGCACCGCTTGTTGGTAAGCGCGGTCTGAAATACCCAAACCTTGTACACCTACGCCTTGGCGGGCGTGATTCATCATGGTGAACATATACGGCAAGCCTTTGTGCGGTTCGCCAACTAAATAACCAATCGCGCCCTCGTTATCACCAAATGCCATAGTACACGTTGGCGAGCCGTGGATACCGAGCTTGTGTTCAATTGAGATGGGGTATACATCGTTGCGTTCGCCTGGTTCGCCGTTTTCGTCGAGTACGAACTTAGGTACGATGAACAGTGAAATACCTTTTACGCCCGGAGGTGCGTCGGGTAAGCGTGCAAGTACCAAATGCACAATATTGGGGGTCATTTGGTGATCGCCCCAAGTGATGAAAATTTTCTGGCCTTTAATGCGATAGTGATCGCCATCTGGTGTTGCAGTTGTTGATACTGCCGCGAGATCTGAACCAGCGCCTGGCTCGGTCAGGTTCATGGTGCCAGTCCACTCACCAGCGATTAAGCGGGGTAGGTAAAGGGCTTTTAGTTCGTCGCTACCATGAGCAAGTAATGCCTCTACAGAGCCGATGCTCAATAACGGGCAAAGTGCAAACGCCATATTTGATGCTTGCCACATTTCGCTGACTGCAGTGCCTAAAACCTGAGGAAGATTTTGTCCACCAAACTCTTCTGGTGCTGTTAATGTAGACCAACCGTTATCCACAAACTGTTGATAGGCTTCTTTTAATCCAGGAGATTCAGTGACGGCATTATCAGCCCACTGCGCAGGATTTTGGTCGGTGTCCCAGTTCAACGGAGCAAATACTTCTGAGCTCAGTTTACCGGCTTCTTCTAAGACCGCATCTGCTAGGTCAATATTAATATCTTCTAATTGAAGTTTTTCACACAAACCATCGAAACCGATTAACTGGTCAAGTACAAATTTAGCATCAAGTACAGGGGGTTGATATTGACTCATTTCAGAACCTATCCTAGTGATTAACGTTGTTGGATTATCCAAATAGTATAGGCACTAGTCTGCAATTTGCGCTTAATTTGTTCAATTACCAAAAAAGTCTATTGCTTGACATATTCGGACACTCGTTTGCTCACTTCATCAAACTATCTCAATCTGCATTTATATTAGTTTGGGCTGATGTTTTGGTGCTAGATAAGTGTGTTCTCGCGATATAAGGTAGGCGTCTGTCCAGTCCATTGTTTAAAGGCGCGCGTGAAGGCTGCTGGTTCAGAAAAACCTAATTTATTCGTAATGGTGGAAATCGGAATATCGGGTTGGCTGAGGTAATAAATCGCCATATTTTTGCGTAATTTATCTTTGATTTCTTGAAAGCTGGTACCTTCTTCGGTCAATTTCCGACGTAGCGTGCGTTCAGACACATTCACGCTATCAGCAATATCTTGCATGCTAGCTTCGTGCTCGCGGTACTCGGCCAAATAATCCATCACTCGGCGGGTATAAACTGGTGTGAATTCTTGACGTGTAAACCAGTTGAGTGGGGCTTGCTTGAAGTGTTCGCGCAGGTTCTCCGCGCGCTGGGTGACAGGGTTTACTAGTTCTTCTTCACTAAAAACGAAGGCATCGTAGTCATGGCCGTAGGTGATGGGGCAGGGAAACATAAAACGATACTCGGCGGCATGAGCGGGTTCTGCACCACGCATCTTAACTTGTTGCAGAGGAATACTTTTACCAATTAACCAACCCGGAAAACGGTGCCAAAGCAGCAAAAAGAAATCTCGAAACAGTAAGTTACGGTCGATTTCAGGTTGGACTTGACGCATGCGCAATTCAACCTGTCCTTTACTTATATACAATGACAGTGAAATTGACTGGTTAACCAAACTGTAAAAACGGCACAGGTGTTTATAAACCCGATGTAAATTTTGCTCTTGAATCGCCCCATCGGCGAATAAACGGAACACGCCATACTTACTGGGCTGCGTGGTTAAGCCTAAAAATTCATCGTCACTTTGCTCCCATACCGAGCGCATAAGTTGACTAAATTGTTGAGAGGTTATACGACTTTGCGGATTGTCGAGCAGAGGCTGGTTAAGTCGAGCACTTTGTAGAATCGGCTCCAAATTCAAACCGAGTTGGCGCGCTGCGTCTAACACCGCATTGGCAAAGTGCACAGAAACACTGTGACTGTAGTGAAGCGACATACCTAGCTCAATGAGTCATTCGAAATTGATGCTATTTTGCGAGAGCGGTAGCCGATTAGCAAGTACAACTTGGGTGGCTTTAGTGCGGGTGTGACAGCTCCTCTACTTGGAAAAGTAGTGTAATTGGACCAAGAAAATGGCGTAGTATGTGTATTCAAACACCGATACTCAGAAACATGAGTAATAACGACGACGAGAAAATATCATGCAAAAAAGACTGACGAGATTACTTTCTGGATTAGCTACCACGCTCGCTGTTTCAATGTCTGCAAGCTTCGCCGGCTATGCGTCTACAGTAGTGACCAACGTGACTGGGTATACGCTAAACCCGCAGGGTGAAATGGTAACCTTCAACACAATAGTGTTTGATGAAGGTAAAGTAGTGCAACTTAATCCCACCGAAATGCCAGCTGATGCAACAGTGATTGACGGCAACAATAAAGTATTACTGCCGGGGTTGATTGATGCTCACGGGCATTTGCTCGGTTTGGGCGGTAACTTAATGGAAGTCGATTTACGCGAGAGTTCCTCAATGCAACAGGCAGCCCAATGGGTAGCTGACTATGCCATGATGCATGCTGACCAAGAGTGGATAAAAGGCCGCGGATGGAATCAGGAGTTATGGAGTGATCGCTCATTCCCAACAGCCGCTGTACTCGATGCTAAACTGAAAAATAAACCCGTCTGGTTGACGCGAGTCGATGGCCATGCCGCTTGGGTGAATAGTAAAGCGTTACAGATGGCGGGTATCAATGACAGTACGCCTGACCCCGCTGGAGGCCAAATTTTGCGCGATGCTGATGGCAAGGCAACAGGTGTGTTGATTGACCATGCCATGGATTTAGTGTCAGCGATAATGCCAAAAGATTCAGCGTCACTCTATGCAGCACAACTCAACGCTGCAGGCGAGCATTTGCATTCGGTTGGCATAACCGCCATGCACGATGCGGGTATTGGCCATCATGTCTACGACTTTTACTTGGCGCGAGCCGCTCAGGGTGAACTGCCCGTGCGTGTTTATGCCATGCTAAGTGCGACAGATCCGCTGCTACCAGAGATGCTAGATGTTGGCATTATTCGCAGCCAAGACGACTTTTTACATGTGCGCAGCGTAAAAGCTTATGGCGACGGAGCATTGGGTAGCCGAGGTGCTGCGTTAATCAAGCCATATTCAGATGCACCTCATCAGCATGGGTTATTACTAACGCAACCTGAAGATTTTCCCAAAGTAGTACAGCAAGTGTTAGGCGCGGGTTTCCAGTTGAACTTTCATGCCATTGGGGATAAAGCCAATCAGTTAGTACTTGATGAATTTGAGCGTACCTTTGAGCTACTGGGTGGCCAAGCCCTGCGTAACCGAATTGAACACGCGCAAATCATTGCGGTTGAAGATTTGCCTCGCTTTGCCGAGTTGAAAGTATTGCCGTCGATGCAACCTACTCATGCCACCAGCGACATGAATATGGCGGAAGATCGCTTGGGTAAAGCTCGGATGGAAGGTGCCTATGCATGGAAAACATTATTGAACAGTGGTATTCCAATGCCACTAGGTTCAGACTTTCCGGTTGAGTTGGCCAATCCATTCTACGGCTTACATGCCGCAGTTACTCGCCAAGACCGCAATAATCAACCCGTCGCTGGTTGGTATCCCGAACAGGCTATGAGTATTCAACAAGCTTGGCGCTTACTCTACGTCAACAATTTTCAATGTATTGGTTGCACCCACTTTTTCCATTTCATCACCGTAAGTTAAGATGATGCTGTCACCACTTTTGACTAGCCCTTTTTCTTTTAACGATGCAATAACGTCGTATTTCAAACGGCCTGGTTCACTGTTAGATGAGTCGAAGAAAACTGGCTTAACACCACGACAAAGCGCCATCGTATTTAGTGTAGACTCGTGACGTGACATGGCAATTATTGGCAATGAAGTTGTAATGCGAGACATAAGTGTTGGCGTGCTGCCGCTTTCTGTTAAACCGACAATGGCTTTTACGCTTGGTAAGTGGTTAGCGGCATAAACAGCTGATAGGGCAATAGATTCACTTGTTGAAGAGAATTGTTCGTCCATGCGGTGTTTTGAAAGCTTAACACTTGGGTGGGTTTCTGCACCTTCACAAACTCGAGCCATAGCTGCAACGGTCTCAATAGGGTAGTTACCTGCAGCAGTTTCAGCCGATAACATTACCGCGTCAGTACCGTCTAGTACCGCATTGGCTACGTCCATGACCTCTGCACGAGTAGGCATCGGGCTGTCAATCATCGACTCCATCATTTGCGTTGCAGTGATCACCACTTTGTTTAACTGGCGAGAGCGAGAAATCAGCTTTTTCTGCACACCCACAAGCTCTGCATCACCAATTTCAACACCAAGATCGCCACGGGCAACCATTACCGCATCTGACGCTCTGATGATGTCGTCCATCGCTTCATCACTTGCTACAGTCTCAGCGCGTTCAACTTTGGCGCAAATTTTTGCATAGCAACCTGCTGCTTCAGCAAGCTCTCGCGCGTAGTTCAGATCTGCGCCACTGCGCGGGAAAGATACCGCAAGGTAGTCAACGCCAATTTTAGCCGCCGTCTTAATGTCTTCTTTGTCTTTCTCAGTTAAGGCATCAGCAGACAGACCACCACCTTGGCGGTTAATTCCTTTGTTGTTGGAAAGTTTGCCACCAACGGTTACTTCAGTAATAACTTTACGCCCTTCAACACCGGTCACTTTAAGCTGAATGCGTCCATCGTCTAGAAGCAAAATATCGCCAGCAGATACATCGTCGGGTAGGGCTTTATAATCAATGCCCACTTGCTCGGCGTTGCCTTCATCTCTACCTAGTTCTGCGTCAAGAATAAAGGTTGCACCCACCGCTAGTTGAACAGGACCTTCTGAAAAGCGGGCTACGCGAATTTTAGGGCCTTGAAGATCGCCCAAAATGGCGACGTATTTTCCAAGGTTTTGCGCTGCCTGGCGAACGCGCTTTGCTCGTTCAATATGGGGTTCTAGGGATTTTCCCCTCTAAAAAGACATAATCCTCTGTAGACCACACCAATAAATGGCTGCGGAGGTGGGTTACTACTTATAAGTGTGGCAAATTAGGTAAATATCGTA
>NZ_JAGGDM010000024.1:0-57470 GCF_017653625.1 Alteromonas sp. K632G | reverse complement strand
TTTTACTTTTGGCGAAGCAAATTATAACTCTTTACCATGCTGCTCAAAAACCAATCACGAAAGATCAACACGCCTTAGTCACATCAGACGCGTTAAACCCGCTTGATGCGTATACCGTCAGTTTCCCCTTGGTGATCACACGATATGGGGGCCGAGTATTTACTGTAGACACCACCGGTCCCTATATAAATAATCAAAAAATAAACTGTGCCTGAGAGTGATAATCTACCGCCATAGCAATTGATAACGCAGTAATATTGACGATAGAGAACCCGAACACTTGTCGTGCCCAACCTTCAATATTGATATCGCGGCGATATCCTCGCAGTGCCATAATCAACCACCATAAGCTGGTGGAAAATGCGACTGCCAAAAAGCCCACACCCGTATAACCACTAATTGGCAACAGCAGCGTAACCATGGCATATACCGCAATGTATAATACGATGTGTTGCTTAGCTTTTGCGATGCCTTCTGCCACCGGCAATACCGGTATATTGGCAGCTTCATAATCTTTGAAACGGAAGATAGCGATGGCATAA
This sequence comes from Alteromonas sp. K632G, assembly GCF_017653625.1. Taxonomy (NCBI): domain Bacteria; kingdom Pseudomonadati; phylum Pseudomonadota; class Gammaproteobacteria; order Alteromonadales; family Alteromonadaceae; genus Alteromonas; species Alteromonas sp. K632G. The sequence goes on along the minus strand of NZ_JAGGDM010000024.1, from coordinate 56,928 downwards.
GAATGGGGCATTTGCCATATACTGAACATCACTAGCAAAATCGCGGCGGCGGTGTCGAACTCAACGGTTACTGCACAGTAACCTACCACGGGCGGTACCGCGCCAGATAAGCTACCAACAAGGGTGCCATACACAGAGTTACGCTTCATGTATAAGCTATACACGCCTACGTAAACCACATAACCTAAGGCAGCGAAAAGCACTGCCGTAAGATTGGTGTAAAAAGCCAGTAAAGCGAAACCAGCAACCCCTAGCACTACACCGTGCCAGAAGGCTGCTTTCAACGACAATTCGCCGGTGACAGTCACCCTAGTGCTTGTTCGCTGCATTTTGGTGTCGATGTCGCTGTCTATGCAATTGTTAACTGCACATCCAGAAGCCACCACTAAAGACAAGCCAATCAAGGTCGCTACCATCAAAGGCCAGTCAACATCCCCGCGGGCGGCAAGTAAAAAACCACCTGCTACGGAAATTAAGTTGCCCATGATGATACCGGGCTTGGTGACCGATAAATAGCGTCGAAATATCGCGTTCATTTTACTGTTTACCTTGTTGCTTATGCATAATGAATAGCAATACGCTAATACATCATCATCGCGTTAGACTCGTAAATTATCCAAATAGATAGCCCTACTACCATGAAGATAATAAGAGCGCTGAATAAAAACGAAATGGTACTGGCTCTGCCGTCTTCAGTCACAAAGTTAAGGTGAAGAAAGTACTTCAGGTGAACCCAAATTTGTACAAGTGCGAAAACGACGATGCTCCACAGGGTAGTTACTTTTGAGAAGTCGCCTTCCATAACCATAACAAATGGAATAACCGTCAATATCACCGATAGCACAAAGCCAATAAGATAAGTTTTTACGCTGCCATGATCGGCAGCGTGATTGACTGAGTTTGCATTGTCATCGTTAGCACTATTTCCCGCTAAGGTACTAACGCCAAATTTATTAGTACGATGGCCTGTCATTACATTGCCCCCATTAAATAAACCACGGTGAATACGCAAATCCACACAATATCGAGGAAATGCCAGAACAAGCTTAAGCAACTCAGGCGCGTTACGGTTTTTTCAGGTAAGCCTCGGCTGGATACCTCGATGAACAAAATGGTCATCCAAATAAGCCCCGACGTAACATGAAGCCCGTGTAACCCTACTAGCGAGAAAAAGGCGGTAAGAAACGCACTTTCTTGAGGGCCATTGCCATGTACGATTAAGTGATGGAACTCATATACTTCCATGCCGATGAACGTCGCACCCAAAACCCAGGTGATAGCTAACCATGCTAACGCACCGCTTTTGTTTTGCTTGTGCGCACAAATCATGGCGAAGCCGAAGGTGATACTACTAACGAGCAGGGCAGCGGTTTCAACCGCCACAAAGTTAAGTTCGAAAATATCTTTACCTGACACCCCGCCAGCGGTGTTCATAAATAACACCGCATAAGTGGCAAAGAATGAAGCGAATAACAAACAGTCAGTCATTAGGTAAAGCCAAAAGCCGAATACCGTATTGTTTTCATGATGTTCGTGCTCATGTTCTTGTTGTATATCGTGAGCCATATCAGTCGCTATATCATTTTCTAGTGCGCTCATACAGACGCTCCTTTCGCATTGGCAGCTAAATGCGCTTGTTCAATTTTTTCAATCTCATCTACCTGAACGTAGTAATCAACATCAGAGGTGTAACAACGCTTAATAAATACACCTATTCCAGCAATAAGCCCAACAGCAGCTAACCACCAAATATGCCAAATAAGCGCAAAGCCCATTACCGTGAAGCTCATACTCATAAATACGCCAGCAGAGGTATTCTTCGGCATGTGAATAGGGGCGTATTTCTCTGGTTTTTGATAGGAATCGCCACGTTCTTTTGTGTCTGTCCATGCATCGATATCTTTGATGTGTGGAATATTGGCGAAGTTATAGAATTGAGGCGGAGATGCTGTAGACCATTCCAGTGTGTGTCCATTCCACGGATCGCCTGTGGTATCGTTAAGCTTGTCTTTGTTTTTAAAGCTTATGAACAACTGCAATAATTGGAAGAAAATACCAAGGGCAATAACAAATGCACCCACAGCCGCAATGTATAGCCACAAATTCCAATCAGGGTTATTGGTGTGGTTAAGCCTGCGGGTCATACCCAGGAAGCCCAGCACATACAAAGGCAAGAACGCCATCATGAAACCAATTTGCCAGCACCAAAAGGCGGCCTTACCGGTTCTTTCATCAAGCTTGAAGCCCATGGCTTTCGGGAACCAAAATGCAAACCCTGCCAAGTAACCAAATACTGCACCACCAATAATGGTGTTGTGGAAATGAGCAATCAAAAATAGACTGTTATGAAGTACATAGTCGGCGCCAGGAATGGCTAATAAAACACCTGTCATTCCGCCTATGGTAAAGGTCACCATAAAGCCCAATGCCCAAAGTACAGGCACGCTGAGTACCAATCGGCCACGGTACATGGTGAATAACCAGTTGAATAGTTTCACCCCTGTCGGCACGGCGATGACCATGGTCATAATACCGAAGAACGCATTTACATTGGCACTTGAGCCCATGGTAAAGAAGTGATGCAGCCATACCACAAAGCCTAAAATAGCAATTGCACCCGACGCATACACCATAGAGGTGTAACCAAATAAGCGCTTCGCTGTAAAGGTTGAAATAACTTCTGAGAAAATACCAAAAGCAGGTAGCACCAAAATGTAAACTTCAGGGTGGCCCCAGGCCCAGAATAAATTAATGTACATCATAGAGTTACCACCTGCTTCGTTAGTGAAGAAGTGGAAGTCTAGATAGCGGTCTAGTGTTAGCATGGCTAGCACTGCCGTAAGAATAGGGAACGACGCGGCAATAAGGATATTTGCCCACGTGCATGTCCACGTGAAAATTGGCATTTGCATCAATTTCATGCCCGGTGCACGCATCTTAAATACAGTCACTAAAAAGTTAACCGCAGTAAGTAGCGTGCCGAGCCCTGATATCTGCAAGGCCCATATGTAGTAGTCGACGCCAACCCCCGGGCTTAATTCAAGCCCCGCTATTGGCGGATAAGCTACCCAACCTGTTTTTGCAAATTCACCTATACCTAATGAAATATTAATGAGAATGGCGCCGCCAGCGGTAAGCCAAAAACTCAAATTATTCAAAAAGGGGTAGGCAACATCACGCGCACCAATTTGCAGCGGCAGCACAATGTTCATTAAACCAATCATAAATGGCATGGCCATAAAGATGATCATAATCACGCCGTGGGCGGTGAAAATTTGGTCGTAGTGTTCCGGTGGCAAATAGCCAGGCGCACCATTAGTCGCTACCGCAAGTTGGGTACGCATCATAATGGCGTCGGCAAAACCACGTAGTAACATCACCATAGCCAGCACAATGTACATAATGCCTAGATGTTTGTGATCCACAGACGTGATCCAGTCATTCCACAGTGTGCCCCACTGCTTGTATTTTGTAATGAGTAGCGCAATAGCAATACCCACTACAGCAATCACTGCCAACGTAACCATAATAATAGGTTCGTGGTAAGGCACTGACTCTATAGATAATTTACCTAAAAAAGACATAATTATTCGTTAACCTCTTCATGATGACCCTTGTGCATATCAGGCATAGCTTTTTTCATACCTGTAGCAGCGTTATTAGGCTTGCTGTAAAAATCCATTGAGCCGTGGTCTTTCATATATTTCATTAGTATTTCGTGGAATAACCCATCACTTACATCGCTGTAGTAGGTCACAGGGTGATTTTCGGTCGGTTCTGCGAGTTCTTTGTAAGTGCCAGAAGTTAATACTGTATCTTCTTGCTTAACCTTTTGTACCCAATCGTCGAAATCAGCTTCAGTAGGGGTGGCAATAGCATCGAATTTCATGCCCGAAAAACCAGCGCCACTGTAGTTGGATGAAATGCCTTTAAACGTACCAGGCTCATTTGCAATGAGGTGTAACTTGGTTTCCATTCCGGCCATTGAGTAGATTTGACTGCCCAATTGAGGAATGAAAAATGAGTTCATGGCGTTCTCAGAGGTAATTTTGAAGGCGATGGGTTTGTTAGCAGGAAAAACTAATTCGTTAACCGTAGCAATGCCTTGCTCTGGGTAGATGAATAGCCACTTCCAGTCTAAGGACACCACCTCTACAGTGAGATGCTCACCTTTGCCTTCGAGCGGCGCGTAGGGGTCTAACGCTTGCGTTGAACGCCAAGTAATAACGCCTAGCGCAATAATAATGAGTACCGGAACCGACCATACCAAGGCTTCAATTTTGGTAGAGTGGGCCCATTTCGGGGTGTAAATTTCAAAGTCGCGACTGGCGCGATATTTCCAAGCGAAATAAAGTGTTAGCACAATGACGGGGATCACAACAATGAGCATAAGAATGGTGCAAAGAATGATGAGATTCTTTTCATCCACACCTACTTGCCCTTTAGGATCGAGTACGCCGCCGCTGCAACCGGCCAGCATCAGCACGATTGTGGTAAAAGTTAATTTAAAGAGGTTACGAATAGACAAAAATATTTTTCCTATAACCCGTAAGTTCAAGGGAGTGCGGCAATTAGCCAGCGCAGATAAACAGCACCGACGAGCAGCAAAATAAGCAGCAAATAGAGCGTCGATATGTATATCGAAGACAATAGATAGCCGCTGTGCTTAATCCGCAAAGACAAGCACGCAATTTAGCGTTTTCGGGTAACGATTAGTGTTTACACATCGACATCAAAAACGGTTAGCTAAGAGTAGGAGGTGCTCGGCTACCAATTTTTTGAATAAAGGGATGAGGGTATTTGTGAAAAACGAATGGAACAGGTTGGTCATTGCCAACAAATTGAGCTCTAGCGGTGGCACAGGCATGAACTTGAAGGCCAACCAGCACCAATATTATGGTTGGAAGAGAAAACAGGGAAAGCGCTTGGTTAAAAGCCGCAATGAAAAAAGGCTCAATAACAATATTGTCGTGAAGTGCACTAACAAACTCGCCTGAATCGGCCATTGTGCCGCTGGCTATCAATGCTACGTTAAGCAGTAAGGCTGCGTTCGCAATCCATAGGAATACCCCTACACCCGTGGTGTAGCGTTGAAGCTTCTGCACAAATGCTGCGAAAGCAGGCTGCAGAAAAACATCAATGGAAGGGTATGGATTGGCCATGCTTACGTAAGAATCCTCGAAAATTGCAATTGCCTAGACTGAAATTGCCTAGATAATCGAATGAACTTGAGCCGTTATTTGAGCGTGGGAGAGTAATGATTAATTCTATTTATCACAAGGGGGAGCAGGACCACCTTATTAGAAGTCGTCTCAATATAAACTCTCTATTTTCCCTTGTGTTAACAAAAAATTAATTTTTTAAAGGTTGAGAGTGTAAATGCTATTTTTAGCTGAATACTTGATAAATTGGGCCTGTGCATTCTATTTGTATGCTTTGTTCACCGCTAAAGTCTCGTTTTGTTAATTTAATGTTTTATCTTTCTGCATGTTTTAGCTTTCACGAAGTAAGTTAGGATAACCGTTAAGTAAGCCGATTTTTGCGATGAGTAGAAGCACTCAATTTTGGCTTACAACCTAAATATTGATGAATATCAGTCATATTTAATTAAGACGTCATATTATTAAAATCATAAAACGCGCTATTTTTATTAGCCACACTAAAAAGCAGTAGCCTGTTTTCTCCATATTATTGATTTCATGAAGTATCTGAAATTAGCCAAATAAAGTATCTACCCTTACGTCATCAGACTAGTCTACTTGCTGAACAACTCACTATTTCATTATTTATGCTTCGCATTTCGATGGCCTTATATGCATTCGGCCATAGTGATGGCGGCAAACGGCAGTTGCAGCAATTAATTGAGCTGCAGGAATAAAGGCAACAGGAGAGCAGATGTCTCAGTCTAATGAATTTTCAGGTAAAACCGCGGTTATTTCTGGCGCAGCGGGTGGAATTGGCTTAGCCCTAAGTGAAGCATTAGCGGCGCAGGGAATGAATATTGTTATGGCCGATATAGATGCCGCAGCGCTTGCACAGTCTAGCGAAGACTTGCGCTCAAAAGGCTACAAGGTAATCACGTGTTCACTTGATGTCACCGATTATGCCCAATGGGAAGGTGTTGTAGCTGAAGCCAAAGAGGCATTTGGCAAAATCCATATGGTCATCAATAACGCAGGTGTGGGTGGTTCTCCTGGAAAAATTGAAGACTCTGAAGCTGAAACTTGGCGCTGGGTAATGGACGTGAATGTGATGGGCGTTTTGTATGGTGCTCAAGCTTGTGTTCCTGCCATTAAAGAACATGGTGAAGGGGGCTGGGTGTTAAACGTGGCATCGATGGCTGGCTTGATGGGTATGCCATACGCGGGCGCATACTGTGCCTCTAAGGCAGCAGTAGTATCTATGACTGAAAGCTGGATGCCAGAGCTAGAGCCATTTAATATCCACACGTCGGTGTTATGCCCTGCATTTGTAAAAACCCGTATTCATGAGTCTTATCGCAACAGACAAGAAAAATATGCGGTAGCCACAGAAAAGCGTATCGATAAAGAAAAACTAAAAGCAGGGGCCAAAGCGGCCACGATGGCGGTGGAGTCTGGTATTCCTGTATCTATGTTGGCAGAACGTGTGTTAGAAGCATTACGTTCAAAGCAAACTTATATTTATACCCACCCTAACTATCGCAAAGTAACTCGCGGCCGTGCTAAAGCTATCGACAACGGGTTTGTCGACGCTGAAAACAGTTCTGTAGTAGGGCATTTAATTAACGATGACATCGTCACTTTTTAATAAGATACATTTGCTTATTTTGAGCTACTTATTGTGAGCTGCTTATCAAGTGCTGCGCTTTTTATAAGCGCCGTACTTCTTAACCGTTATTTTAGCGGTTAAAAAAGCATAGCTATTACCCCTAAAACCAGACATACAAATCAAACATGCCAGCCATAATTTGGGGGGAGTATAAAAATTTTCCCTTACAATGCCTATCCACTGACGACCATTTTTTAACCTCTATATTCAGTGGTTGGTCGTGTGTTTATTGAAACTTTATAGGTTTGTTAGTAACTCTATATAGTGTTAATACCTATAATTCTAAATTCAAATAAACACTCTGTGGATAATAATAATGAAAAAGCTTCTTAAAGCTGCAGTAGCTGTATCTCTTGCACTCTCAAGCTCGACTGTTTTTGCAGAAAAACCTAACGACGACAAACCTATTTTTAGCAGTTCAACTTTTAAAGCCATGGAGCTGAGAAATATTGGCCCTGCTTATATGTCTGGCCGAATAGCAGATATTGCTATCGATCAAAATAACCCTTCAACATGGTATACCGCGGTAGGTTCTGGTGGCGTGTGGAAAACCACAAACGCAGGTAATACGTGGACGCCTATTTTCGATAAACAAGCGGTTTACTCTATTGGCGATGTGACTATTGCACCTAGTAACTCAAACATTATTTGGGTAGGTACTGGTGAGAACAACGGCGGGCGTCATATTAGCTTTGGTGACGGCGTATATAAGTCTGTAGATGGCGGTCAAACATGGAATAATGTGGGGCTAGAGAAGTCTGAACATATCTCTGACATTATTATTCACCCTACCAACCCTGATATTGTGTGGGTGTCTGCTCAAGGGCCGCTATGGTCTGGTGGCGGTGAACGCGGTCTTTACAAAACCACTGACGGTGGCGACACATGGAAGCAAGTACTCACGCCTGCTGACAAATGGACGGGCGTAACCTCCTTACTTATCGATCCGCGTAACCCAGATAAACTTTATGCAGCCACATGGGCTCGCCAACGTTCTATTGCCGTATATGTAGGGACTAACGAAGGGGCAGGCATTCATACGTCTGACGATGGCGGTGAAACCTGGACCGAACTTAAAACCGGTTTGCCAGAAGGTAACATGGGTAAAATAGGCATGGCGATATCACCTATGAACCCAGACGTGCTTTACGCCACTATCGAAACTGACAATCGCAAAGGCGGTTTCTATCGTTCAGCCGACCAAGGCGCAAGTTGGACCAAGGTCTCTGATGAAATAGGTGCAGGTACAGGCCCTCACTATTACCAAGAAATCTTTGCTGATCAACACCAGTTTGACCGTGTTTATATTGCCAGTAACTACAGCAAAGTGTCGGACGATGGCGGCAAAACATGGACGCCAATCAATACTAAGCGCAAGCACGTAGATGACCATGCTATGGCATTCCACCCGACTGATCCTGATTTTGTATTGATGGGATCAGATGGCGGCATTTATATGTCTCATGACAGAATGGCGAATTGGCGTTTTATGGCGAACTTGCCGTTAACGCAGTTTTATAAAGTGGCGCCGGATGATTCAAAACCCTTCTACATGATTTATGCGGGCGCACAAGATAACTCTACCCAAGGTGGGCCATCGCGCACAATGCGCGAAGAAGGTATTAAGAACAAAGATTGGTTCTTAACCCTAGGCGGCGATGGGCATCAGCCAGCGGTTGAGCCGGGCAACCCAGATATTATGTATTCTCAGTGGCAACAGGGTAACCTTACCCGCGTAGACATGACCACCAAAGAAGGGGTTTATGTTAAGCCGCAGCCATTACCGGGCGACCCTGCTGAGCGCTATAATTGGGATGCACCTATTAATGTGTCTAGCCACGACCCTGCTCGTATTTATTTTGCATCACAGCGCGTATGGCGTTCTGATAACCGTGGCGATAGCTGGACAGCCGTTTCTGGCGACCTTACCAAAAACGGAAACCGTATGCATATGCCTATGATGGGCAGAACGTGGTCGGTAGAAGCGGGCTGGGATTTGTACGCCATGACAGAATTCCACACCATTGCTAACTTCTCTGAAAGCCCAGTAGATGAAAACATTCTGTGGGCTGGTACCGACGATGGCATCATTCAAGTCACTACCAACGGCGGTGAGTCGTGGAAAAAGATTGAATTAGACGCTATTAAAGGTATTCCTGCTACCGCTTATGTAAATGATATCCGTGCTGATTTATACGATCCGAATACCGTATATGTTGCTCTAGACAACCATAAATATGGCGACTTCAAACCCTATTTGATCAAGTCGACGAACCTAGGTAAAAAGTGGACGTCACTTGCTGACGACCTACCTGCAAAACACCTTGTTTGGCGTATTGTGCAGGATCATGTGAACAAAGATTTGATGTTCATTGGTACTGAGTTTGGTGTTTTCTTTACGGTGAATGGCGGTAAAAAGTGGGTTGAACTTGATGGCGGTATACCAACCATTTCTACTCGCGATGTGAAAATTCAGCGCAGAGAAAACGACTTGGTGGCCGGTACATTTGGCCGTGGTATTTATATTCTAGATGATTACGCACCACTTCGCGCATTAACTGAAAAATCGATGCAACAAGACGCGCTTTTATTTGCGCCCAGCCGCCCAGTTAAATGGTTTAAGTTAGACACTAGGCACTCTGACTCGGACGGTGATGATCGCTTTGTAGCTGAAAACCCAGCACATGGCGCTACGTTAACCTATTTCTTAAAAGACAGTTTGTTAACCGCGAAGGGTAAGCGTCAAGAAGCTGAGAAAAAGCTACTTGAAGATGACAAATATCCTAAATACCCAAGTTGGGAAGCGATAGAAGCTGAACTTCAAGAGCCAGAACCTGCTGTTTATGTCGAGATTCGTGACAATGCGGGCGACGTAATAAATCGCGTATCGGGCAGCACCAAGAAAGGGCTTCACCGCATTACGTGGGATATGAAGTATTCGAATACTACGCCGCTTACTAAGAAAGACAGCAAAAATAACGGCTTAATGGCATTGCCGGGAACCTATAGTGCGACGTTATTTAAGCGTGAAGGTGCAACAGTTACTCAATTAGCTGAGCCTGTTCAGTTTACGTTGGAATCTATCTATGAAGGTGCGCTTGAAGGGGCATCTGCTGAAGAAATTACAACTTATGGGAACGCCTTAACTAAAGCGCAGAAACGTGCAATGTCTTCAACCACTGTGCTTAAACAGGTAAAAGACACTATGGCGTTGCTTCGTGTGGCAATTGACCGCACACCAAGTAATGTAACCCAATTTGAAGCACAATTTGCGAGTATTCAAAGTGAAATAAACGATATTAATAAAGCGTTTACTGGCTTAGAGTCGCGCAATCGCAAAGGGATTAAACCGGCTAATATTATGAGCCGTTTGCGCTATGCACGTTCGGCATTAAATTCATCTTATGGGCCGACTCAACAGCATAAAGACCAACTTGGTTACGCTGAAGATGAATTAAGCCAAGTAATTGCGCGTATTAAAACGTTGCATGAAACCACGCTGCCTGCGCTTCAGCAAGCGGTGGTGAATGAAGGTGGTCCGTGGACCGCTGGCATTCCGGTTATTGCAAACTAACGGGCGTTAGTGCAAACAGATGCGGCAGCGTTACGCTGCCGCGTTTTTTATTTTCACCCTTCTTTTTTAGCTTTACTACCGTAGCAAGACCCAATGAAAAGCCTGTCGTATTCTTTCTGTTTTTTATCTTCCGCTAAGTTTTCGCGTTTTGGATTAGCCCCTTTTAGACTATTGTTAACCGTTTCTTTTTTAGCCGTCCCCGTTTTTTGTGCCAGTGCTACTGATGCTCAAGGCGCTGATAGTGAAGGTGTTGATGCTGAAGGGGCTAACAATGCAAGCTCCAACGATATTAGCGCTAAGGAAGTCGAGCGGTACACTGTCACCGCAGAGCGCGCCTATTACAATCAAACCTTAAACAGCATCTTCCCCCAATATACTTACGATAAATCGAATCTTGTGGGTAGCCCCCACATTAATGACATTTTGCTCCAATCGCCTTCAGTTAACTTAAATGGGCAAGGTGGGCAAATTCAAAATATCAATATTAGGGGCTTTTCTCGCTGGCGAATACAAACCTTGCTTGATGGCGTACCTATTGTGAGTGATCGCCGCGCAGGGGCGAGTGTTGGGTTTGTTCCTCCCTCATTTATTCAAGGTGTTGCCGTCATTCCTGGCGCTGCCTCTACCTATTTAGGTTCGGGCGCTATAGGTGGCGCTGTGGATTTGTTACTACCGTACAACACTAAATCTAACCTTCAAATAGGGTGGAGCAGTAACCAGCAGGCACAAGACTACAGTTATGCCGATTATGCAGGCAATACCGACTGGAACCTGTCGTATCGTAAAGGCAATAACGGCTCTGACGCACAAGGCAATACCCTGTTCGATAAGTTTGAACAAACCGCCTTGTTTTTAAGGCATCGGCCGGATAATGGTGTGCTGAAAGAAGCCTGGACGTTGTATTCAGACAACCGTGATATCGGTAAATCCAGTAGCGACTTTCCAGAAGATAGAGTAACAACCTACCCAGAAAATACGCACTGGCTAGGCAAAATGACGTTTGCATTCTCTAATATATTTAGCAGCCTTTGGTGGCACCAATCCACATTGGACACCCACATTTTAAGACCCGAGGATCGGATAAACGAAAGTGAAAGCGAGGCGTTAGACTTCGGATTTGATGTTGGCAGTAACGCACGTATCAATAACTGGCAGGTAAACTGGCAAGTTCAGTTGTTGGGACGGGAGGGGGTAACTATTGATGAAAGGGAGCTTACCTTGGTTTCCTCTGCTAGTGGCTCGCTTGTAGGTGAATCTCTTTTAAATGAGACATTAAGCTCGACCGGCTCATCTTTTATCTCTGAATTAGCTTACGAGCTTCGTACATTGGATGCCAGTGAAACCACAATTGCCGGTATTGCTGATGCAACACGCTCTTTTGGTGATACCTCGCTAGCGTTTGGAGGTAGGTTAGATTGGCAGCAACAGTCTAACAATGCTGTCGATATTGAAAATGCTAACATCAGCGGTTTTATTGGCGCTAGCCATATACTTTCGCCGCAATGGACGGCTAGTGTTTACTTATCTAGCGCCTTTAGGAATCCGTCATTAACTGAACGCTATTTCTCCGGTGAAACCCCTCGGGGTACCGTGTTAGGTGATGTCGATTTAGACACAGAGCAGGCCACAAATATACAGGCTTCGTTATCGTATAACAGCAACGGCTTAACAGCTTCAGTTGAAGTGTTTCGGCAGAAAATCAACCACTATATTGAGCGTACTACGGTATCTGAAGATGTTCAGGTTTACAGTAATTTAGACAGTGCGACCATTCAAGGCATAAGCTATCAGCTAGATTGGCAACAGTCACAAGCTGCAAATAGATCGCAAAATAACACACCCGATCAAGGATATTGGTTCGCGCAGTTAAATGGCGCGTGGATTGAGGGCGAAGATAATATAGGTAGCGCTATTGCTGATATTCCGCCACATAGTCAGCGACTAACATTAGGGTATGAGCTAGAGGATGTACGGCTATTTTCAACGCTTGTTTATCGCGCCAGCAAGCGGGATATTGGCGATGGTGAAAAAGAACTCGATAATGTAACGACATTAGATATTGGCGCGGCTTGGCAATTCAACCAACGTACTTCACTGCAAGCTAGCTGGCGTAATCTTACTAATCAGCAATATTATGTAAGCGCCGACGACAAAGCGGCATTTGCGCAAGGTGAAAGTGTACAGCTAGCGTTAACCTTTTTGCTGTGAACGATAGTAACGTTTTCGATATTTACTCTTTAATGTAGTAAATAACATCACTAAGCCCGTCAGCCATAAAATGAATAGCAAAATGGCGGCGGGCAAGAATAGCCATAACTTTGCGCCTTCAAAAAACCAGCTGCCATCGTGAATAGCTTCAATGGTATCGGTACGCCGATAAGCAACCTGCAGCACTTCGCCATTGGTTGCATTCAACTGTACTTCCCAATGATTCTTTCCGCGTACTTTTATAATGCCTTTGTCGGGCCTAACGTCTAAACGGTCGATGTCGCTCCAACTGTTTAATTCGGCTTCAGGGACGAGCTGAATTGCCTCAATAATACTATCGAAACTAATAGATGGGGCGTTACCAGCGGCTTTTTGGGTAGGCGGTTGTAGCCAGTCGAACTCTTTTTTTACCTGCAACAAAAGACCACTGCCAATCACAACAACGACAGGAATAAAAATGGCCAAAGAGAGCCACAAGTGAAAATTGCGGCTTGTTTTACGCAGGTTAATCGACATGCACTTACTACCTAAAAATGGACACTCACTATACTGCATCTAATTTAGCGAGTAAAAAATGTGAGCCCATACTAAGATTTCAAGCGACGAATAAATGGGTTAAAACCGCTTGGTAATCACCGTAATATTGATAGTCTTATAGAAAGTAGAATAACCACTGAGCAAACTCATGAAATACAGGCTTCTTGTATCACTATTTACCTTGCTGTCGTCTACCTTGCTGCCAACTGCCCTAAACGCCGAAGCACTTGAATCCCCAGAACCGCTTGAAATACATAAAGGGCTTCAAACAATAAAAGTAGCCACGTTTAATGTGAGCATGGAGTCGACTAACTACAAAGCGCTTGGGTTAGCGCCTAGTGCGAAGGTTTTACAGAAGGTGCTATCTAATGGTGAGAATTCGCAAGTTAAGAATATTGCTGAAATAATTCAACGTGTTAACCCCGACATTCTGTTACTCAATGAGTTTGATTATATCGCCGACCAGTCGGTAGGTATTGATTACTTTATAAAGCATTACCTGAATGTATCTCAGGGGGGGCAAAAAGCGGTGGATTATGGCTATGTTTATACAAATACCGTCAACACTGGTGAGCCGACCAATTTTGATTTAGACAATAATGGCAAAAAAGAACAATTCGGCGGTGATGCTTATGGATACGGCTTATACCCAGGCCAATATGGCATGGTGGTATTGTCTAAGTACCCGATTGAACAGGCGAATGCGCGCACTTTTCAAACCTTCAAATGGCAAGATATGCCTAATGCACAACAGCCGATTTTACCTGCTGCCAGTACTGATGAAAAGGGAACGCCTTGGTATTCAAAAGAAGAGTGGCAAGCCTTTCGCCTAAGTTCTAAATCTCACTGGGATATTCCGGTAAATGTGAACGGAAAAATAGTGCACATATTGGCTATGCACCCCACACCGCCAAATTTCGACGGCGCTGAAGACAGAAATGGTACGCGCAATCACGATGAAATTCGTCTAATGGCAGATTACTTAACACCTGAACGTGGTGGCTATATTTATGACGATGCTGGCGAGCAGGTTAGCTTAAAAGAGAACGACCGGTTCGTATTAGTTGGCGATTTTAATGCCGCTGATATTGGCGATAAACACAGACCTGATGTGATAGAGCAATTAACCGAAAGCCCGTTGGTGAACAATCGCCTTATTCCAACAAGTGCTGGTGGCGCAGCAGCCTCAAGCGAAGCCTTCAGTAGCCGTTTCACTGCCTATTGGGGGGCAAGAGCCGATTATGTACTGCCTTCACAGTATGGCTTTGACGTAAAAGACGCTGGCGTATTTTGGCCTACCAAAGACAGTGACTTGTATAGGTTAGTTAATGACAGACAAGCAAGTTCTGACCACAGAATGGTTTGGGTCACGCTTTTAGTAAAATGAATCTGCTGAAGTTTGGTTTTATAAGTTCCTGTATATATATGATTTAACTAATCTTTTTAACGTTACGGTTCAAGAATATTTCACCAAAAATTCATAAATGTTCAGCCCTTACTTCATAGGTTTTCTCTATTGTTTTCACGAACAATAGGTTAAATCTATAACACAAAAGGAAAAGGCTTTATGAAGATACAGTGGCGAACGCTAATCTTTTTTACCCCGCTTTTGTTACTCACCGGGTGTAATGACGATGAAACCGTTGAAGTAGAGGTTCCCGTAGAGGTACCAGTAGTAGTTAATCCTGAACATGAAATGCTCACAGACCCATTTTTGCAACTCCCTACACCGAGCACTGTGAACGTTGTGTGGTTTACGAATTTTAAGGCAGTGAGCACGAATTGTCCTTTGGAAGTTCATCAACCTCGGAAATTACTACGACCAAATTAAACCGAATGATGGAAGATACTTCTTCTTCATTGGGAGACATTAATTATGATGCTTTAACCTACCGTGATGTTTATCGTCATGAGGCAACAGCAACAGGTCTTGTTCAAGGTGAAAGAGTAGATTATTTCGTTACCAGTACCGATGAAGACGGATTTGAATTTAAGAGTAATAGCTTCACGCTAGCACCTGCACCATCAGAAGGTCAGGCGTTGAAAATATTGTTAACCTCGGATCTTCAGTCTAAGAAAAACGTGGTAGCAAATTATCAAAAAGTGGTTGAAACCGTGGGCGTACCAGATGCCGTATTGTTTGCAGGAGATTTCGTAAACGTCCCTGACCGAGCATCAGAATGGTTCGACCAAGTAAAAGAAGACTCTCCCGCTTTTTTCCCCGCATTGCAAGGCCACTATCAGGCTTATGTACCAGGTTTTCCCTATAATGGAGGCGAAATTCTTCAGCATGCTCCGTTATTTGGTACTATCGGAAATCACGAAGTCATGGGACGTTATACCCCTGAAAAAGAGGGATATTCTTTAAACGGAAGCTTCAACGATCCTCAGCCTGCTTGGTATGCTGAAGTAGCTTATGATCAAGTAGCTGAAACGGTTAATCCTGACGGCGATGAAAGTATAAAAGCGCAGTGGATAGCGGATAATTCACATAATCAGCAGAGCTTTCTAGACATTTTTAGTTTTCCGGATGATGGGCCATCAGGAGAAGATTATTATGCTGCTTCGTTTGGTGATGTATTCATTATCTCTATGAATGTCTCTCGAATATGGCGCTCTTGGAGCGTTTCAGGTACCAGTAAAACAAAGTTTGTTGAAAGTATAGATACCCTTGACTCGCCTTCTGAATGGGGATTTGGAGAGTTTCTTTTCGAGCGATTCGATGCTCAATCAGATCAATACGCATGGCTGCAGGGCGTAATGGAAACCGATGCTTTTAAAGAGGCTAAATACAAAGTGGTTATGGCACATCAAGGCGTCTTTGGATTAGGTGATAATACGGTTCCCGTTTTAGCACAGCCTGTAATGCAAGTTGTTACAACTGATGAGAATCAGAACGAAACTATCACCGAATATACTTTTCCAATCGCCCCTGAAACGTGGACATCCGAAGTCGCTCCTTTGCTTGGAACAGCGGAAGAAATACGCTATCAATACCCACTGGCGCAAGATGTTTGGCTAAATGATATTGAACCCTTATTGATTGAAAATGATGTTGATTTGGTCCACATAGGGCACTCACATCTATGGAACAGAGCAGAGGTTGAAGGCTTAAATTACCTTGAAAGCTCGAATGTGGGCAATAGTTATGGCGCGTATTACATAGATTCAACCGGATCTTATACGGCAGATGTAAGGGCGAGTTATTCAGACTTTTGGGAAGATGTAAATTCTGCGGCACCTCGCTGGGATATTGAAAATTATCCTCCGAACGGTGATCCCCAGGATAGAGTGATGAGCTTTCCAACCTTATTCAGCCCGATGAGCATGGAAAATGAAAGTTATCCAAATTTGCCGTTTGTAACCAGTAATAACCTTTCGGTATTTTCAGTGTTGGATACGCAGTCTGGCAGCGTGAAAAGTTATGTTTTCGATCCTTCGGACTTAAACTCTGAAGTAATACTATTCGATGAATTTTTATTAGATTAGCCTTCAGTGCTTTTACTCCAAGACGGGCTTCAATAATGAAAAATACTCCCATTGAGGTGCTTTAGAACGCTTGGGTAGCTGGGACACTCACAAATTAATTTATTGATAATGTGGGTGTCCTATTTTAAGAAGCTATTGAATAGCATCGACTTGCCAATTTTAAATATCTACCATCAACGTTAAAAAAATTTAATGAACTGCTAATCTGTTCTGCTCTGTTGTCCGTTTATAACCTCATACACCTTCGCTTATGTCACTTGATGTAGGCCTTGTTTAAGAGGAGATGCAGGTTTTTATGGACGATCCTACGCTAATTATCCTAATGTATTTCATCATTCCCATCTGGTTTGTGGCGGGCATAGTCGACTGGTTTTGCCACAGGCGAAGTAATATTTCTGGTACGAGCGGCGCAAAAGAATCTCTTATCCATTTACTTATGTTCGCTGAAGTGGGCATTCCACTTTTCATGGTGCTGATATTCGAAGTAAACAGCCTAATTATCGCTATCAGTATCTTGCTCTTTTTTGTGCATGAAGCAACGGCAATGTGGGATGTATCTTATGCTGTAACTAAGCGCCGTGTAGGCCCAATTGAGCAGCATGTTCATAGTTTTTTAGAAATGATCCCGCTGCTAGCCTTAGTGTTAGTAGTGGGTCGTCATTGGCCGCATTTTATTGCGCTGTTTGGTTTCGGCGACATTCCTGCTGACTTCGCGCTACAACTTAAAGAAGACCCTTTACCCACATGGTATTTAGTTACCGTACTATTGATAGCATTAGCCTTAGAATTTGTACCCTACTTGGAGGAATTAATGCGTGGCTTGAAAGATAAAAATCAAAACAAGGAGGGCGAGACCACTGGCTCTCGTACCAGAAACGTCACCCCCATTTCAGATGAGGAAGCTGAAGCAGCTAGCCCCTATGCTACGTCAGTGGCTGGGGAAGAAGACCCAGGTGTGGCATTAGAAGAACTGGTAGAGAGTAGTAAGGTGGTTACTCCCATTTCCAAGAAGCGATAGAACGGCAACGGGGTATCAATGGGTTCGTTTTACCAACCTCAATTAGCGCATATTTAAGGGAGCTTTTTAAGCTCCCTGCTTTAAGCTTATTTTTCGGTCTGCTTTTTCCTCATTTCAGCTTGCGCTTCCTGCCAGGCTTTATAATCCTCGAATCGCTGTTCGTAGCGAAGCACCTTACTATTAGGATCGGCAACCACCACATCGTATTCGGTTACCATTAAACTGGTTTGGTTTTGCATATCAAGCGTAGTTACTTTACCGTTTACGCTAACCTCTAGGGGCATAGGGAAGGGCAAGTCACCTTCTGTTTTCCACGTAAAGGTGACTTCATTTTCTGTACGGGCTACATCTAATATAGGTAAGGCCGCGCTGAATATATACACGTCAAAAAACCAATCTAAATTGTGCTCGCTGTTTTTATTGACGATATCGATAAAGTCTTGAGTATTGGCGAAAATAGGTTCGAAATTGCCTGGTTGTGGGTCAACACGGCCATACACAAGTTCGGTTACAGAACGGAAAAAGGGTTCATCACCCATTAGCCCTCTAAGTGTATGAATAACCCATGAACCTTTGGCATAAATATCACCTGCTGGGCCTTTTTCATACACATCTTCTTCAGACATCAATTCGTTGCTAACGATAGGGTGAGCATTAGCCAACCCTTTTCGCTGTGCGTTAAGCTTCACAAAATAGGCTTCATTGCCGTGTAAGTATTGTGCATATAACGGTTGCATGTAGGTGCCAAACCCTTCGTGTAACCACATGTGATCCCAGTTGTCGTTGGTTAGCTGATTACCAAACCATTCATGGGCAAACTCGTGCTGCATTAACCAATCATATCCAGCGTCATCTTTTCTATATTCATTGCCATAGGCGTTAATGGTTTGGTGTTCCATACCCAGGTGAGGTGTTTGTACTATGCCCACTTTCTCGTTGGCAAACGGGTAGGGGCCAATCATCCGCTCGAAAAAGGTTATCATTTCAGGAAGTTCGGCAAATAATGCCTCGGCTTTTTCTTCGTTTTCTGGAAGATGGTAGTAGGTTAACGGGTAGGTGTTACCGTATATGCTGGTAAAACTTTTGGTCAGCTTTTCATAAGGCGCTATGTTTAAGGCAATGCCATAAGTATTGTGCATCGACTTGGTTTGCCAATGAAAAGTGCGGTCATTACCTTTTTCTTCAGTAGCAACCAATACGCCGTTACTGGCGGCCACAAGCGGCTTAGGTACGGTAATGAAAAGCTCGGTGTTAGCAGGTTCACCATAAGGTTGATCAATACACGGCCAGAAAATGTCGCACCCTTCACCTTGCACTGCTGTTGCCAACCATGGATGTCCATCCGGTGTTTCTTCCCACATCACTCCGCCATCCCAAGGGGCTCTGATTGGCGTGCGTGGATGTCCGGAATAGACAATGCGGAGCGTTACAGGAAAAGACACACTGCTATTTGGCGAAACAATAAGCTCGCCTTCAAGGTTACTAAATTGCTGTGCAGGTAGCTCGGTACCATTGAGCCAAACGCTTTCAATGGTAAAACGTGTGTCTAAATCCACAGAGATTTCTTGTTGTGGTAAAGGCGCTTGCAGCGTAAGTGTGGTATCGCCAAACACTATCTCTTTGTCGAAATCGAAGGAAAAGGCAAGCTTTGCATGACTAATGGATAAATGCTTTTGTCTTTCAGAAATCTCTCCGCCAGACTTTAACGTGTATGGTGTTGATAGCTCGGCAGCTGGTGCTTGATTGACTGAAGAAGTGTGTTGAGTGGCACACCCAACTACAAATGTTGAGGCACACGCTAAGGCAAGCGTTTTTAATTTCATGTGTTTTCCGTTTTTATTATTACATTCTAAGGAACTTATAAATCAATGGGTTATGATTTGCAAAAGTCTCTTCATAGTGCAATGGCTAAACGGTTAACGTGAGCATTCGTGCGGTGAAAAGCTATAAGGGTATGCTTACCCGAATAGCATATTTGCTACTCGGGTGAGCAGTTGGGTTAATGTTTAACTAAATATCCGCAAATTATGGTAGATGTTGACCACCTGTTACGCCCGTAATTTCAGCAGTAACATAGCTAGATTCTTGAGATGCAAGGTATACATAGACTGGTGCTAGCTCGGCAGGTTGGCCTGGTCTCTTTAAAGGCACGTTTTCACCAAACTTAGGGAGCTTCTCTTCAGGCTGGCCGCCACTTTGTTGAATGGGTGTCCAAATAGGGCCGGGCGCTACGCCATTCACTCGTATCCCTTTTTCAATTAACATCTTCGCTAGGCTTTTTGTGAAGCTGGTTATAGCACCTTTTGTAGAAGCATAGTCGAGTAAACCAGCAGAAGGTTGATAGCATTGAATAGATGTAGTGTTGATAATGCTCGAACCTGCGGGCATATGTTTCACTGCGGCTTTTGTTATCCAAAACATAGCAAATACATTGGTTTGATAAGTTTTACAAAACTGTTCTGTGGTTAAATCTTCTAGCTCAGCCACAAATTGCTGTTTACCCGCGTTGTTCACCAAGATATCTATAGAGCCAAGTTTTGTTGCGGTTTGACTAACCAACTCCTCACAGAAGCTCTCATCAGAAATATCGCCGGGAATACCATGTGCCGAGATACCACA
Source organism: Alteromonas sp. K632G (assembly GCF_017653625.1). Lineage (NCBI taxonomy): Bacteria > Pseudomonadati > Pseudomonadota > Gammaproteobacteria > Alteromonadales > Alteromonadaceae > Alteromonas > Alteromonas sp. K632G. Next base: position 36,673 of record NZ_JAGGDM010000024.1, on the reverse strand, counting down.
GTCTGACAAATACGTTAGCGTGTCTTGCGCATCTTTTTCCTCACTAGGAAGGTAATTAATCACTACATCGGCACCTTCTCTTGCAAATGCGATGGCCACCGCACGGCCAATGCCAGAGTCTCCGCCCGTAACTAGGGCTTTGCGCCCTTTCAATCTACCTGAACCTTCATAGGTCTTCTCACCATGGTCCGATTTAGGCGACAGAATTTCATCTAACCCAGGGTCTGGCTGATCATCATTCTTGTGAGTATCTGAAACATCATACTGATAACGGGGATCCTGCATAGTAAATTGATTAATCTTTGACATGCTTTTCTCCTATACGGTTTGCAAATGCTATTGATGAATTATTAACGGAACCGTTTTTGCGCATAAATATAAAAAGGTTCGAATTAATATTTACGTTCGTGTTTTTAAATTTTTAGCACTTATGACGTATATAGAGAAAAGCAAAGTACATGCCATGCATATTTTAAAATAATCTATTTAATGTGAAGTGAAATATTATTTTTATAGCAAGAAAAAAAGCCCCTATAGCAAATGCTAAAGGAGCCTTGTTCTCTATTTGAAAGCTATTATTTAATAGCCTTTTTTACTCTCTAATCTATTGGAGTCTAAGCTGCTTGGAAAATAAGCTCGTTAAAGAGTGAGAGTAAAAAAACATGTATCTATAGTCTTCCAGTTAGGAAAAGAAGCAGCACCACAAGTAGAAGTAAACCGCCAATTCCACCAATAGCTACGTTTTGAACTAACGCTGCTACTATCAACACTACAATGACTAAACTTAGTAAACCCATTCTCATAATATCTTCCTCAATTATTTTCACTTAATGTGTACGCAACGGTGATATCGCTTTTTGTTACGCTACCGCATAAACTTTACGTACAGCGCCAGCACCAAGGTGACCGCCGATTAAGCCGGCTATTAGGCCAAGTGCAGAGGCGATAAAGGCTGTCCATAGAACCGCTTGGGTATAAGTACCTACCGTTTCCGATACTTTGTTTAATTCAGCTTTTGCTTCTGATACTAGTTGCTTAGCTTCTTTTTCTGCGCCACTAACAATGGCTTCAATTTCTTGTTCAGATAAGCTGGTATTGACGGCTAATACATCTTTCGCCATCTCAGGTTTACCAGTAATTAAATACTGACCCGCTTCAACCAATGTATCTGAATCTAAATCTTTCAATGCTTGGCTAACTTCTTGTGAAGACACTTCACTACCTGCCATGCCACCTACCGATTGGCTCACCGAACTTTCAATATCAGCCATTTTCTGGCCTAACCAATTTTTAGCTTCGTTAGATTCACTTGAGTTACTCCACGATTCAGCCTTTTCTTGAGCACCGGTGATAATCGAGTCGATTTCGTCATCTGATAAGCTAGTTCGCTGCGTTAATTCATTACGGGCTTTTTCTGTGTCGCCTGAAATAAGTGCACTGGTAATTGCACCTGTATCTTCAGCATTTAAAGACTCAATAGCTGAACTTACTTCTTGCTGATTTGGGCTTTGTGAGCCCGTGCCTGTTTCGCTGATAACCTGTGATGCTTGGCGTTTCATCACTGCGGCAATACTGGTTTTTACTGATTCGGGCAACATACTTTCATTACCAGACCCTGATTTTAAAATTGTAGTGCTGGCTTTATTAGCACTACCTAATGCACTACCAATTGAGTTCATCGTACTGCCGATACCGGAAACACCTAACATAACAATAAGTACTGTGCCTACAGACCACACAGTTAGGCCGTGTAGGGCACCTATTCTATCATCAGCAGTTCCTGCCATTTTTGCAGCAAGTACACCACCTGCAAACGTAGAGAAAATAGTGGTTATTAATATCCAAATAATCGACCCTATGCCTAATCCGTTACCCATTGCAGATAGGTCTGTAGCATCTGCGATACCCACGCCAATAGCAGAGCCCAAAAGGAGCATAAGCCAACCCAACGCAATCATTAACATAATACCAGCAATGATAGCGCCCCAACTGATGCGATGCCCTATTGGAAGGCTAAAATTAGCGGCCGTTGAGCTTGGTGTTCCAACGATTTCTCTTTCCATAATGAATTCCTCTAATAAATGAAGGACGGCGTATTTAAACCTTGCCATCGTAGTGCTAATACTGAACGCACTATTAAAATGGCAATAACTAAGCCAGAGAGCAGAAGTCGTTAGAAGTTTATTAGAGGTGCCTTAATGGCTGCGGTGTGCGTCGATTCTTCAATATCAATTAAACTTAAGTAAATGAAGAAAATGTAATAATTAATGCAATACTTACCAAGCATTAAGTAACATTTACATTTAGTATTATATCTTGGAAATTATATTTAATAGAGATGGTGTAGCAAGAAATAAATGTTAATAAATGGACTGTTAAATATATCTAAATACTTGTAGTTGATTACATGTAAATGCATGTCAGTACATTTAAAATCGTGGTTCTATTTTCATGGCGGCTATTTTTAAAGAAAAGGGGGGTGGAGTTTTTTACTTATTTTTGATGTTGTTATTTATTTAAAAGTGTCGAATTATTAATGTCGAATAAAAACCCTGGAGCTCCAGTAATTTGACTTCGCATAAATAGCGTTAAGTGGATTATAATTTGCTGCTATTGAAGACATTGCTTAGTAATGCTCGAGCACAATGGTACGTGCCATATCACCGCTGTTGCGATAGAGGAGTGAATAGAATAGGTGCTAGCAATATTAAGTGAAATCAACAATAGTTAATCTTTAAGAAGCAGGAGGGGAAATTACCTTAGCTGGCTATCTTTGCTTCCTCGTCGATTAAAGGCCGATTCAACCTTAGTCGCCTTTTCCAATTTAGCTTGACAGTTTATACACAGCTGCACACCGAGCACAGCTACTCGTCTTCGTTCTGGTATACGAGCGTCACATTCTTCACAGAACTCTGCACTTTCACCCTGATACATGCTGTTTTTAGCACGCGCCACGGCATCTTCAACGCTTGCATCTATCTGATCTTGTACTGCCCCGTCTTTTGCCCAGCCACCGGCCATGTTTCCTCCCAATTGTTGCTTGTGGGTCTTGCTAATAAATAATATCCAATCCATCGGTATCAAAACCAATCAGCATCGATACTCATCACTAGCGCTAACGATAGAATGAGGCAAAAACAGTGCCGAGCCTTTCCTCAAGAATTTTTGGTAATAGTTACAGAAGGTTAAGGTAGGTGAAGAAAGGTAAAGTAATGTAGGGAGCCCGGAGTGCCCGTAGTCTTTACTGAATGCAGTGAAATATTTGCTTCGTTCTATGATGGAATGGTCTAAGACAGAGTGGTCGAAAACAAAACAGCCTTGTTTGAAGAAAACACTAAAAGGAGCAAGAGCTCCTTTTAGTATTCTTACTGTTTTGGCTTAAGCTTACTTATCAGTGCCCGCCGTTAATGGCTGGTCAAGTTTATAGTCGAGCTGCACTAACAAACCTGTTTGCCTGCGGGCTACACCACCTTTAATTGCTGGTTTGTATTTCCATTGCTCAAGCGCAGCTTTTGCACTTTCATCAAATATACCTTCGGGAGTGGCATTAACTACAGTGACATTGTCGGTGTTACCGTTTTTAGTAATATCAAACTGCAGTACGACGAAACCTTCAATATTTCCTTTTTCGGCCGATTTGGGGTATTCAGGCGATACAAATTCTACCGGGGCTGCTTCGTCAACTTTCGACTGTTTGTGTTCAGTATTTTGAAGTGGCACATTGGCTAACGCCATGTTGGCCGTTACTAAGGCAAAAATAGCAGCTGTGCCAGCGGCAAGTAATTTATTACCTTTATGCGGGGTTTTAATCGCGTTTAATCTTTTAATCATTGTATTTTTCTCTCCAAAGGTTGGGTACAGGTTTACTGCTTGTGAATTATGCTCGGCACAACATACAAGTGCTTTTGCATAAATGAGTTTCTCGGTTGGTGATTTGTTGGCGAGCACTGCGTTATCGCATGCTAATTCTTGACTGCTACGAAACGATTTCAACGCAATCCAGAGCACGGGGTTAAACCAAAAAAGCACCGCAAACGCTAACGCAATAGCATTCCATAGGTTATCTTTGTGTTGGTTATGGACACTTTCATGTTCAAGTATTAATGATTGTTGGGAGTTTGAAAAAGCGGTCTTAAAGTAACTTGGCAGCAGTACGGCTGGTTTCAAGAAGCCAAAGAGCATAGGCGTAGAAGCTTTATCAGAATAATAAGCGCGAAGGGAAGGTGATGTATTTGAAGTTACCGGAACCGTTGCGCTAGGCGCTCGCACAAGGTGCTTTTTATCAATAGATCTTAATATACTTATATGGTTTGCCGCTATGTAAGCCGCTACTGCGCTAGCACCCGTTGCCCATAACCAAAACAGCACATTAAACTGCCCACCGGATACATTAGGGTTAATACCTACTAAATAGCGGCTAATGCTATTAGCGGGAATAGAAACCAAATCAATTGGTAGGTTGTTCATCACAAGTGCAGCCGGAAGTAGTAACCATGCTTTGTAAACAAACGTAGTGCCTAGTTGGGGAGTGAGGAATCGCTCACAAAGAATCAATAGCGCCAGAACAACGGTTAACATAGTTTGCTGAGAAATCATCCACTCAATCATTGTTTTTCTCCCATTGCTTGATCACCGCTTTAAGCTCATCGATATCTTCTTTAGATAACTCGTTTTGGTTGGCAAAGCCTGCAATCATTGGCGCAACTTTACCTTTGAAGAGTCGGCTTAAAAAGCTACTGGTTTCTTCTTGAACATATTCTTCGCGGGCAATTAAGGGGTAGTAAAGGTATTGGCGCTGCTGCTTGTGAAAACTGATAGCCCCCTTTTTTACTAAGCGTCCAAGCAAGGTTTTCACCGTTTTTTCATGCCACGGTTTATGTTGATTAAGGCGCTCAATGACCTCGTTAGACGAAATCGGGTTGCTGTCCCAAATCACGTCTAATACTTCAAACTCGGTATTGCTAATATCTGGCTGCGCTTTAGGTGTGTTCATAATTATTTCGCTTTAACCAATGTGGTAGTGACTTTTCTATAAATGGATTACATGTGTAGTCTTAATTAAAGATTACATGTGTAATTCTAAAGCGCAAGTTTTTATCGCGTTTTTTTTAATCAGTGCTGGAGGGAAGGAGGCTGGCCTGTCACGGGAGTGGCCTATCAGTGGAGCAGGAAAGTGTGAGTGGTAGGGCGAGAGGGGATAACTAGTAACTATTCATGCCCATCTATTTCATTTTGTAGGGTGTCTAGCTCATCCAGTACTCTCATAAACTTTCTGCCAAACTCAGTGACCTCGTACTCAACTCGGGGCGGAACTTCGTTGTAAGAAACGCGGGCTAAAATATTAAACTCGATATTTTTGCGTAAACATTGGTTGAGTACTTTTGTGGTAAGGCCATCTACGCACCGCACCATTTCGCCGGGGCGATTAATACCATTATTCAGAAGTTGGTAAATGGTAAGCGACCATTTACAGCCATAAATAGTTTCTACCATTTGAGCCGCTTTGCTTGGTGCTAATTTTTTTGAAAAATTCTTCTCTAATGTTTTCATTAAGATGTACCAAAAAGTACCTACCTTACCGATAAGTACTTACTTTTTAAGCCTATTAATTACCGTTAAATTCGCCACACAGTTTAACATAACCAAGGTAATTAATTATGCATACTTCAAACATAGCACTAATAGTAGGTGGCTCTAGTGGAATGGGATTGGCCACCGCCAAGCAACTTATTGCTAAAGGTATTAGTGTTGTTATTTTAGGTAATAAAGGTAGCAAATTGGCTACTGCTAAATCTGATTTAGAAGCGATATCGAAAGGTGGCGCTACGGTAGAAATTATTCAAGCAAATTTATATCTTAAGCAAGACATAGACAGAGTTATTCATAGTATAAACACTGAAAATCGACATATTCAGCACCTAGTGAACGCTGCTGGCTACTTTAACCCTAAGCCCTTTTTATCTCACGAGGGCAGTGATTACGATACTTATGCAAGCTTAAATCGCGCTACTTTTTTTATTAGTCAGGCAGTGGCGAATAATATGATTAAGCATGGCGGCGGCGCTATTGTGCATATTGGTTCTATGTGGGCGAAACAGGCAATAAAAGCAACACCGTCTTCTGCCTATTCAATGGCAAAAGCAGGCTTGCATGCATTAACGCAACATATGGCTATGGAACTAGCAGAGCATAATATACGGGTAAATGCAGTATCGCCTGCGGTAGTTAAAACGCCTATTTATGAGTCGTTTATTGACCCATCTGAACTTGATGATGCGCTAGCCGGCTTCAACGGTTTTCATCCAATAGGTCGCATTGGAACACCTGATGATATCGCTAATAGTATTGTCTTCCTGTTACAAGAACAAACGAGTTGGGTAACCGGTGCGATTTGGGATGTTGATGGCGGTGTTATCGCTGGGCGAAATTAAGCGGATTATTTCATTGCAAATTGGTAGCTAGCAAGATCGCTTATTCGAAGGCGTTTAATTGGCTGTTTTACTGTCATTAAACGCCGCGAATTTTCTTGAAAATACTAGCGGACAATAACGATAAAAGCCCTGTAACTATACCCGCAAGTAAGCCAACCCAAATAGCGTGCAGGGGAATAAAAAGAAGTGCCAATGCGGCTGTCGATGATAGGCGCTCACCATTATAGGAAGGGTAATTTAAGCCCCAATATCCCCAAAAATGAAAAAGCGCTATTGCTATTAGTGCTCCCCAAAATGCCATTTTTTCATGAACAGAATAATAGTCACCAAGGAAAGCAGCTAGGCTAGTAAGTAGCAAGTAAGGAATGAGCCGAAAGGGAGCCGATTCAAAGTAAGCAAAAGGAGAGGAATATCGAAAGATATGCTCGAAGCTGGCTTCGAAACCATAACCGCCAATGGTAATGGCGAGTAACCAATCTACTGTTATCTCATTGATTACAATAAAGCAGAAAATCAATACACCCCAAAACCATTTGTTCATATCTCGCTCCTTTTTGATTCAGTGCAATCATTGCTTAGTATCTGAAACCTTAATTAACTTCCCGCAAAAGTGCCTTAGGCTTTACGTTTTTTTGCTGGAAATTTACACAAAATAACAAAGCAGCAGTTCTGAGTATCGAAGTTATTTTGCCCCATCAAGTAAGGTAATTAGAGGTGCGGTATGCACAAGGCGTAGCCAACAGAAATACACACCATTAAATCATGTGGTTTAACAATTGCTTCAATTGGCTGCGATAGACTCCTTATGATTCAAATTTAGTGAAATACGATGTTTTTCTTTTCAATGTAGGCCTAGTAGTGAGCGTGATTTCATGAGTGTAGTGCCGGAGTATTTAAACCGTAGGCGGGCGTTAAAAACCCTAATTGGTGGGGTGTTAGGAACCTTTGCGGCGTCAAAATTGGTTCATTCTAATAGTAAAGTTGCATCATCGACCACCGCTAAGTTACCCCCAAGACCTAATAATATATCGCCCGAGTTGCTGGCAAAAGATGAATCATTTTGGGCACAAGTTGCACTGAATTATGACAAAGCGCAGCGGATAGTTAATTTAGAACATGGTTACTGGGGAAAGATGTCTAAGCAGGTGCAGGAAGTATTTGTTGATAAAACGAAAATGGTGAATACACAACTTTCCGTTTATGCACGTAAGCATTTCTCTGAGGACCTAAAGCTAAGCGCTGGCAAAATCGCACAAGCGCTAGGTGCTAATTATGATGAAGTCGTTATCACTCGTAACGCGACGGAATCGATTCATAACTTAATGCGTCAGTACAACGACTTTAATGCTAACGACACCGTATTATTTGCCGACATCGATTATCCTAGCTTTAAAGACACCATGCGGTGGTTGGCTAAAACGCAGAGCGTCGAACCTGTGGAAGTCACGTTGCCCGCGCAAACCAATCAAGCAGAGATCCTCAAGGTATACACGAAAGCCTTTGATGAAAACCCTAATTTGAAGCTAATGCTGCTTACTCATGTGAGTAATCAGCACGGCCTCATATTGCCTGTTGCTGATATCGCTAAAGCCGCAAAAGCCCGTGGTATAGATGTTATTTGTGATTGTGCCCAATCGTGGGGGTTGCTCGACTTTAACATTACCGACTTAAATGTGGACTGGGCAGGCTTCAACTTGCACAAATGGATAGGCAGCCCAGTGGGGGTGGGAGCGCTTTATATGAAGAAGGGCACGTTAGGCAAAATATCTCCATACCCCGGTGAGACCGACCCTACCAATACGTTGGCTCACAAACGGGTTCATACTGCCACATCAAATTTTGCGTCTGTTTTAACGATTCCTGCCGCTATCGACTTTCATCAGTCTATTGGGGCTGCCAATAAAGAAGCGAGGTTGCGTTACTTGCGCAATTTGTGGGTAGAAGAAGCAAGAAAACTGCCTAATATTGAAGTGTTGGGCGGCGAAGATGACGCATCAAGCACAGGAATGGGAGCATTTAGAATGAGAGAGAAAGTGTCGTTAAACGACGCAAAGGTGCTGAAGAAAAGACTGGAAAATGAATTCAACGTATTTACGGTATTGAGAGTAGGGCTAGCCAGTGGTTGTTGTATACGAGTTACACCGCAGATATTCATTTCAGCTGAAGAAATAAATCACTTAATTCTCGCTTTAAAAAGCCTGTAGAAAGGAAAAATGATGAAAAAATTTATAGTATCGACAGCAGCTTTATTAATATTAATGCCTTTAGTTGCAAGCGCGAATTCGCCAGAGGAAAACCTCAAAGCGGCGGGGTTTACTTTGCCAGCGCCAGTGAAGCCGATAGCCAATTACGTAACATGGCGACGTGCGGGAAACATATTGTACTTATCGGGTCACGGGGCCTGTGAAGGCAAGAGTGTACTTGGCAAATTGGGGCAAGACGTATCGGTAGAGCAGGGTTACGATGCTGCTCAATTGGTGGGGCTATGCGCGTTGGCAACGATTAAAGAAGCCACTGGCGATTTGAGCACGGTAAAACAAGTGCTACAGATAACGGGGATGGTAAATGCCACTGATGATTTCACTGGGCATTCACTCGTGATAAATGGCTTTTCCGATATTTTTGTCACTGCGTTTGGTGATGATGGTAAAGCAGCAAGAGCCGCCGTTGGCATGAGTAGCTTGCCGGGCAATATGGCGGTTGAAGTGAGCGCAGTTCTTGAATTGAATGGGAGTTAAACGAGGAGCTTGAGGGAGAGCTCTACAGTGGCTAAATCTAAGTTCGCATGTACGCGGCACTAATATTTGAGAGTTTTTTAAAGATGGTGATCAGTGTTGTGTGCATACACATCCATGCTACGCCATTTCTCACCTAGACAGAGAATACACATCCATGCTACGCCATTTCTCACCTAGACAGAGAATACATGGCCGGCTTGCCCGGCTTCACGTATTAACCCCTCAACAATATAACGACCCAGAGCTCAGCTTTTTATGTGGAACATCGCCGAGCCTAATATGCCAAAATCTTGGCAAGGCTAACCCCGATCTCTCAATTCGCTTTTTAGTAAGAAAGGTCTATTTTTGAATGAGATAATTGCGAAGACTTGCGCTTGATTTTTATGAAGTATGTGGCGAACTTGATGCCTAAGAGTAAGAATTATCTGAGTTTTTACTATGTTTATACATTGTTAATTAAATCTTAATCTAAAACGATTAAGTTAATGGTGGGTAAAAACTAAAATTAAAATGAACTTTTTTATCTTGTTAGTTTTTTGTATAAGGTTCTGATTTTTATGTATTTGTAATTTTAGTTTGCTAATAGGGTGAAATGGATTTGGTCATTTTTTTAAACAAATATTTTACATAATGCAATTTTTCTAGTAATCTTTTTCTTAATCGATTAAGTCAATGTTTGTTAATTTATGGTTTTAGTTCTCTTTCGCTTCTTTCTATAAAGCTGAGCGCAAGAGAATTTCGCTTAGCTTTGGAGAATACCCATGCATACAACATTTAATAAAAGCGCATTGGGCATTGCAGTGTTATTAGGCCTGAATGGCGCTGCTTTAGCTCAGGACTCTTTAGTTCAAAAGAATTTATCTCAAGAGAATTCATCTCAAGAGAAGAAAGCAAAAGAAACGTATGAACAGATCGTGGTAACAGCCAGCCCCGCGGGTGTTTCCGCACAAGAGGCAAGTGTCTCTGTTAGTTCGTTTGATGAAGAAGAAGTCATGAAGCTTGCACCTCGCTCAACGGCTGAGGTGTTCCGTGCGCTGCCAGGTATTCGTGCCGAATCATCAGGCGGTGGCGGTAACGCAAACATCACTATTCGTGGTATTCCTTTGGCTACCGGCGGCTCTAAATTCATGCAAATTCATGAAGATGGCCTTCCCGTTTTAGAGTACGGCGATATTAACTTCGGTAACGCAGATAACTTCTTACGTTATGACTGGTCTGTAGAACGGGTGGAATCGGTACGTGGTGGTTCAGCATCTACATTTGCCAGTAACTCACCGGGTGGGGTCATCAACATGATCAGCGCAACGGGTGAACAAGGTGGTGGTGCAATCGGCACATCCTTTGGTCTTGACTACGAAGAGTTTCGTTTAGACTTCGCTTACGGCGGTGAAGTAAACGACGACCTCTATTTCCACATTGGTGGTTTTGCGCGCGGTGGTGAAGGTGTTCGTGACACCGGCTATAACGGCGACCAAGGTGGCCAAGTAAAAATCAACTTCACTCAACTACTCGAAAACGGTCATTTACGCTTTTACTTCAAGCATTTAGACGACAGAGTAACGACCTATTTACCAGCTCCGGTATTGGTAAAAGGTAACGGCAGCTATGGCGCAGTAGATAACTTCGATGCAAGCAGCCAAACACTGCATTCTGCTTACACTACCAATGTTTCGACTTTCGATTCTTTCGGTAACCCAGTTAATCGTGATCTAACGGACGGTATTGAATCTGAGGTGACCTCTTTCGGCTTTGAAGCTGATTTGGAAGTGGCAGAAGATCTTTACCTGCTTAACAAATTCAGAACGTCTGATGTAGGCGGTGGATTCGTATCTCCATTCACTGATACTTTCGGAGCTTATGGACCGCAGTCTGCTAGCAGTATGGCTACCGCAATTTGTGCTTCAGCCTTAGACGGTGATGGTAATGCGTTCAACTGTGATTCAACCAGCGTAACGCTTGCGAATGGTCCAAATGCCGGTGAAGAGTACAACGGCTTAGCTTTCCTTAATTTATTGTTCGATACGACTTACAATGATTTAGGTAATATGATCAACGACTTGAGTCTTCGTAAAGAGTACGCCAATGGGGTAACGCTAACCGCAGGTTATTACTACTCTAAGCAAGATATCGCTATTAGCTGGAACAGCTGGAATACGTTTATCCAAACGGTTGACGGTACTAACTCTCAGTATCTTCATATTGAAGATGCCGACGGTACTGCACTTGTTGACCAGGGGCTTTGGGCTCCAAGCTTCCTTTCATGGGAATGGGATTTAAACTACACCACTACGGCGCCGTACATTAACGTAGGCTTCGAAGTAGGTGATAACTGGTTGTTTGACGTGAGTGCACGTCGTGACACAGTGCAAGCGAATGGCGAACTTATTAACTCGTGTTGCGGCGGTAATACCGATGTAGACATTAATGGTGATGGGGTTATTTCAGGTAATACTGAAGATGCATCTGCATCAAATGGCTTTGGCTTCGGTGGTGGTGTAATTCGTTTGAACCGAGCTAACGCAACAAGTCAAATTGTTGATTACGAAGCAAGTAACACATCATTCTCACTTGGTGGTTCATACCTGTACAGCGATTCTGTGACTTTCTTTGGTCGCTATAGTGAAGGTGGCCGGGCTCTCGCCGATAGACTACTTCAAATTGCTGGTACCCTTAATGCCGATGGCAGCTTAACAAGCACAACGAGTGGTTTCGACGAAACAGAGCAGTTAGAGTTTGGTGTCAAGTACGGTACGCGAGACTTCAAATTTAACGCGACGTTGTTCAATACGGTAACCCAAGATACTCAAGCTGAAGTGACAAGCGGTTTAACCTTTATTCGTGAATACGAAGCAACAGGTTTAGAACTTGAAAGTAAGTACGATTTTGGTAACGGTTTCACAATGTCAGGAAATGCAACGTGGACAGATGCAGAAATTAGTGAAGACAAGTTCAATCCTGCATTAGTAGGTAAGACTCCTCGTCGTCAAGCTGATTTCATCTACACGGTTATTCCACAGTATGACTTTGAAAACTTCAGTATTGGTGCGTCGTTACAAGGCTCAACAGAGTACTATGTTCAAGACTCAAACGAGCTTAAGCAAGACGCTTACGTAGTAGCTAACTTATTTGCCACTTGGTATGTATCTGACCAATTCTCAGTATCGTTGAATGTAAACAACGCCACCGATGAGTTTGTTATTACTGAGTCTGAAGAAAGTGCTGCATCAGCTGGCGACATCATTCGTGCTCGCCCGATTAGCGGAAGAACGTCTTCAATTCAATTGAAGTACGCCTTCTATTAATGGTCGTTAAAACTATTCGCTGCGGCGCTTTTTAATAAGCGCCGTAAGTGATAGTTCTGGTATTTCGCTGCAAGCGCTACATAAGATAATTCGCCGCAGCAATGCATTTTATCTTTCTTTAGTTTCAAAGGTAAATCTTCATGTCTACTAACCAAACGAGCGAGCATAACTACGGGTTAATTCGCTGGTTAACCTATTTGATGTTTATGATGTTTGCGATGACATCCGACTCGGTAGGCGAAATCATAAAAGAAGTAAAAATTGAGTTTGCAGTGACCAATACGCAAGCGAGTCTAATGCACTCTTTGTTCATGATTGGTATTGCATTTTCTGGGCTATTTCTTGGCTTTTTGGCCGACAAATTTGGTCGCAAAAAAACGCTTATCTTGGGCTTAGCTTTATTCGCGATATCTTGTTATCTGTTTATGGTAGGCAGTACCTTTGCGTTTATTCTAAGTTTGGTAACTTTGTCAGGCTTGGCTGTTGGGGTGTTTAAAACCGCTGCACTTGCCTTAATCGGCGATATTTCACGCTCAACTAAAGAACATACTGGCACCATGAACGGTGCTGAAGCATTCTTTGGTGTGGGCGCAATAATAGGTCCAATTCTGGTCGCCTGGCTGATTACCCAGGGTGTTCATTGGACTTGGCTATACGTGATTGCAGGTGGTTTATGCACCGTGCTCATTTGCATGGCACTGATGGTTGAATATCCAGAAAGCAAGGCGATAAAAGAAAAGCCTACTAGTCTTGTCGATAGCTTAAAGTTACTAAAAGACCCTTACGCACTAGGTTTCTCAATCGGCGCGTTTCTTTATGTTGCGGCCGAAAGTGCAATTTATGTGTGGATGCCAAGCTACTTAATTTGTGACGCTAATTCGGCATCAGATATTTACAGCTGCTACGCCAATGAATCTACCCAAACACTTGCCATTTACGCCGTTTCCGTATTTTTCGCGTTGCGCGCGGTAGGTCGGTTTGTTGGTATTTGGATGATGCAGCACTTCGAGTGGACCAAAGTGCTTCTGTTATTTAGTTTCATGATAATGATGTGTTTTGTGGTTGGCTTAATAGCAGGCCAAACGCTAGCCGTTTTCCTTTTTCCATTAAGCGGCATATTTATGTCAGTCATTTATCCTACTTTTAATTCCAAAGGCATTAGCTGCTTCGAGAAGCGACAGCACGGTTCAGTGGCGGGGGTTATTTTATTCTTTACTGCGGCGGGTGCTGCGGCTGGGCCTTTTATTATGGGTGTGGTAAGTGATGCCAATGGCGGCGATGCCAAGTATGGATTTGTCGTAGCCACGGGCTTTTCTATTTTGTTATTCCTAGGCTTACTTTACAACGCTATTGCTCAGCCAACGCGAGAGCGTCTCGCCATGATTGAGAAAAGAGAATATGGAGTGCCTCAACACACCTAGCCAGAGCATTATCAAGTTCCACTATTTACATTAAATCAATGCAGTGCTTCTTGTTGCTATAGGAAACACTGCAAATCTTCGGTGCATTTTTGCTTTTTAATAAGGCGCACCCCCGTTAATTGGAGAGTTTTCATGCCTTTACGCAATGGCGTTCAACTTATTACCTATGCAGACCGTTTAGGTAAGGGAAATATGACAGGCCTCAACACGCTGCTAAGCACCACGTTGAAAGGGCTATTTACAGGCGTTCATATTTTACCTTTCTATTACCCCTTCGATGGTGAAGATGCAGGTTTTGATCCTATCGATCACACGACCGTTGATTCGCGCTTGGGCAGCTGGGCCGATGTGAAGCAGATTGGCGAGTCGATGAATATTATGGCAGACCTAATAGTGAATCACATGTCTGCGCAAAGTGAGCCATTTTTAGATGTAATTAAACACGGCCGTGAATCACAATACTGGCCGCTATTTTTAACAAAACAATCTGTATTTAGCGAAGATGATGCGGCTAATATTGCCAATATTGGAAAGGTATTTAGGCCTCGCCCTACGCCATTTTTCTCTGAGTATGAGCTAGATAACAAAGAGGTTGTGCCTTTTTGGACAACGTTCACCGCCAATCAAATCGATATTGATGTTGAGTCTGATTTGGGTAAAGCATACCTAGAATCAATCCTAGAAGCTTTTACACAAAGTAATGTCGATTTAATTCGTTTAGATGCAGCAGGTTATGCCATTAAACGCGCTGGCACTAACTGTTTTATGTTAGAAGAAACCTTTGAGTTTATTGAGGCATTAAGCAAGCGTGCACACGCGATGGGCATTCAAAGCTTGGTTGAAATTCACAGTCATTATGAAACTCAAATTGCTATTGCGTCTCGTTGTGACAGCGTTTATGACTTTGCGCTTCCACCATTGGTGTTGCACACCCTATTTAGCAAAGACGCATCTGCCTTGGCGCATTGGTTGTCTATTTCCCCTCGCAATTGCTTCACCGTACTAGATACCCATGATGGAATTGGTATTGTTGATGTAGGAGCCAGCGGTGATAAGCCAGGGCTTTTAACTAACTCGCAAATCGATAATTTGGTAGAAACCATTCATGTTAACTCGAATGGCGAGTCGAGAAAGGCCACTGGGGATGCGGCAAGTAATGTCGACCTGTATCAAATTAACTGCACTTATTATGATGCGCTAGGAAAAGACGATTATAAATACTTGCTTGCGCGTGCGATACAGTTTTTCAGTCCAGGGGTACCACAAGTGTATTATGCTGGGATGCTAGGGGCGACTAACGACATGGAGCTACTTGCGAAAACCAATGTGGGGCGTGATATCAATAGACCTTATTTAAGTGAAAGCGATATTGATGAAGCTCTCGCTAAGCCAGAGGTAAAAGGCCTAATTGAATTGATTCATATTCGTAACAATACGAATGCGTTTAACGGTGATTTCTCTGTTACTGAAGATGCAGGTACTTTGTTATTAGTCTGGACTTTAGGTGAAGACCGCGCCGAATTACGGATAGAAATGAACACGCTTGATGCAACTATCACATTGCTAGAAGGTGGACTTAAATCCACCCTATCTTTAGCGAAACTTACGGCATAGCCCTTGTTCTAGCCCGAACAAAAACAAAAAAACGGTAGTGACTTCTTTTATTTAATCGAAGTCACTACCGATTATTCATTATTAAATTCAGCTTGTTACCTTCATAAATAATTGCATAGCCCAATCCTTTTAACGCTACGTTTATCACTCTCTTCATATAACACACAAAACTGAAACTGAATTGGTTGTATTTTGTACAAATAATGTTAAGTTAATATTTAACCAGTTTAAATAATAACCATCTAAATGAAGTATGTTTCAAGGTTGCATGGACACAACCCAATGCACTTCACCACTTCAGAGCGACTAAAACGAATTCAACAACACTTAGGTGTGTCACCTGATGGTGTACTTGGTGGCGAAACCCTTTCAGCCCTTGAAAAGCGGTTACTTCCCATCGCAGAGCGCCTAACCCAAGTTACTTCAACAACAACGCCAGCCAACTCAGATGAAATAAGCCTTACGCTTTCACAAAAGGGGATAAACCTCATTGTGCAACATGAGATCAGTTCAAAGCAATATTATGAGAAACGGCTTACCCGTCCAACATGGCCTAAAGGTGAGTCTGGGATAACAATCGGTATTGGCTACGATTTAGGTTACGCGAGTAAGGGGCAATTTCAATCAGACTGGCAGTCTCTCCTTAGTACCTTTGATATGGTGAAACTTACCCGGGTATGTGGCCTGAAGGGGCAAGCGGCTAAAATTCATGTCTCCTCTTTACGTTCTGTCACTGTGCCCTTCGATGCCGCGAAGCATGTATTTGTGCACTCATCACTGCCGAAATATGCACAAAAAACAAAATCTACTTTCCCTGGTGTCGAGTACTTGAATGCTGATGCTCAAGCTGCCTTGGTATCGTTAGTATATAACCGTGGTGGGAGCCTAAAAGGGGATTCACGACGAGAAATGGCTGCCATTAAGCCTTTGGTGGCAAGCAAAGATTATGTTGGCATTGCGCAGCAAATTACGAAGATGAAGCGATTGTGGCAGGGCAGAGGGCTCGATGGTTTATTACACCGGCGAGACGATGAAGCTAACCTAGTCAGGCATTCAGATAGAAAGTATATCGCTGGCGACCTGGTAAGGGTTGCGTAATGAAAACGCTTCAGCACGATTTACATTTACGGTATGAAGCCTACACCCGAGCACATCAGCGTTTTGCTGAAAGGGGAGAGTTTCGGGTTGAAATCTACCAAGGCAGATTGGAAATCGACAATCAGCATGACTTTAAACATTTGGCGACTTATCCATTTTCACAGGAAACGGAAGAAAGCCCAGTGTTACCAGCATCTTTACCTGTATCTATACCAGCAAATCAGGGTACCGCTTTGCCTTTGTTTAACGCGCTGTTCAATACAAACTTTGTTAAGGCAATAAAGCTACTTTTTTATTAATTTATAGAAGGAATTTTATGATGGGAAAGTTCAAAGACGCAATGCAAACCATGGCTGACGGTATTGGTGATTTGTCTAAACTTGATGTGGTGACATTTCAAGGCTCAGTCACATTGAACGCGACGGATACCGCGCCGTTAAAATTTGATGCCGTGATGTCGTCTGCAATGGGAAATGCCACCGTGGCGGTTAAGGTACTCGCTAGTACTCAAACCAGTATTGATGGTGACATTGTTGCTTTCTACGATAAGGATATCACCGAAGAGCAGCGACTTGCTCATGCTGATTTGGTGCTTGCGGGTGCTGAATCTCGAGCCGCATCTATTGAGTTCGTGAGATCTATCGTAGGGGAAATTGCGGATTTGTAGTGATGGACGACAAGTTTGGCATAATCGACAAGTTAGGGAGAGGGCTTGATGCTTCGGTATCTAAGCATTATTTGCCCAACGCAACGTTAGCTTCCGATAACCCTAACAAGACAGATTCTTCTGCCTATATTCGCGCCATAAGAGCCCGTTTAATTGAGCTTGGTTACTTAGGAGAAGGGCATAAATTCGCAAATCGGCATAACCCGCAGACTGACCGCATACTGATTAAAAAAATAAAGCAGTTTCAACATGATGCTGGTATTACCCAAGACGGTTGGGCCGGAAAGCTTACATGGCAGGTTTTGGAGTGCTTAGTAAGTTTTGAAAATCAGCAAAGCCCTGCACTATGGGGGACTGTTTGGCGAAAAGCTGCTAGCGAGAAATGGAGAAGCTTATGGCAGCAATCAACACAGGAAAATCAACACCACGTTTGGTTATTAAAAGGTGAGGTACTACAAAACAAAGCCGTGATGCGAGCGGTGTACTGCCGCTTGTACACACTCGGCTTTTTCACCGATTGGGATAAACATCGTATTCACACCAAAACTATTATCAACCCTAGCGAAAATACCGACTTTCAAAATGCGATTGACCAGTTTTGTGTGTTTGCTAAACAGCTGGAATTAGTGAATAACGCGTGCTCCGGATTGGATATGGATTTACTCAATGCCATGTTTGAATACGATAATATCGTTGCTAGGTTAGGCGACAATACACACTTTGAACCAGCATTTACTGCGTACCCTAACACTATAGAAGCGATAGCCAGAGTAGAGCTTTGGTTGCTCGGTTATGATATTTCCCCGGGGAAAGAACAGACGATTAGAAGGGCTACAAGAAGATTCAAAAAACGCACCTTTATCAGCGTATCTAAAACTCAACTCGCGGTTAAGCAGTTTTATTCTGATTACCCTGTGGTGCGCCTAAGTGATAATGAAAATGATAAAATATATGATGAAAGAAGCGACAATAGACAACCTCTAAATGCTGCTTTAATGGCAGCATTCTCCGCACTTTCTACCAGTGTTGATGTGACTGATAGCGATAATGAAAGTCTAAATGCTTCGGTAAGCCAATTATGGCAAAGTAAAAGTAAGCAAAATGCGTTAAGAGCGCAGTTCAACAAGCTAGCCAATGGTATTTTCGACGGATTAAAGCGAATGGTAAGTTGGCTTTTTGGTGCAGTAAAGCGCGTGCTTGAAAAAACAAAGGAAGTGATTGCGAATATTGCACGTTACATTAGTAAAAAAGCACGCACATGTTACTTGAGTGTGGTGAAAGCGTTCGATATTGTTTATTCAGGCATGTCGTATTTAAAAGGTCATGCATTTCATTATGGGGCACCCTCTAAAACGTGCTTTGCTCATGATAATGACTTTGATCAGTTTTGCTGCATAGACTCAAAAGCGCTGCCCCACCAAATTAGTTTTGATAGAACCCAGTATGGTTTCCAAGCCAAACTCTATGCTGCAGGACTGACGATTGTTGGTCATCTGTTGCGTATAGCGCAGCGAATAGTAAGAACAGTCTCTTCACCCGTTGGATGGCTTTTAGCCCTGCTTTCATTGGCAAATGTTGCTAACGCTATTAAGGCAATAAACCAGCAAATAAGCCTTGTTGAGAAGTATGAACTTGACGTTACACATCGAAAGTCTTTATTTAAAACCCGTATCTCTTAATATCATATATTGTCTTTTACTCGCCTGTTTTTAACTTCCACTTTTTCTCCACATTGTTTCCCTTTCTAATTTAGTAAGGTAGTTGCCCAGTCATTATTTATTGCCTGAATCTGCCCCTGTGCCGGCTAAGTACTTGTTTACCTAGCTGGTTATAGATATGCGGCGGTAAATTGAATTTATGCCCTATATTTTACAAAGGAATTAACGTGAATAACAATCTGCTCAAAATTGCTTTTATTTCACTATCTTTGTTTTTAACTGCCTGTGGCGGTTCAAGCGATTCAAGTACTGAAGTCACCGACAGTAGTGCAAGTGAAGGCTCTGATGATAGTTCAGCCAGTGACGATAGCTCTGATGACGACGCGCAAGATGAGAATGCAGGATTGGATGTGGATGCGACTTTGTTTCTTACTGGAGAAAACGTCAGCATCGATACCGTATCTTGTACCTTGGTGAATGGTACGCAAACGTTGTGCTACGAAATAACATCGAAGCACACGGCAGAAGAGCACGATATGGGCCCCTGGTGCCCAGAGACAATTTACGATACGGCTGAAGAGGGCGGGCTTTGGTTTGATAAAGGTGAAATAAATGACCTAGATGGCGCTTTTATTGAAAACTTGGCCACCTATTATGATGACCCCGGCTTTAAGATGTATGAAGATGACGGCACAGTGCGCCGTATGGAAACCGCCGAGGAGTGCGCCGAGGGTGCAGATCCTAATATTAAAGATAAATATACGAACATGTGTGCTCAGTGTTTGCCTGAGTGGGTAAGTACACAAGTGACCTACCTCATTCCTATTACACCCATTAAGCAAGACGAACCGGTTGAGCTAAGCGATGGCCCTACGTTAGAAGTGGCTGGCGTTGAATACGGACCTTCAGTAAGGGGCTTGGCATTCAATGGTGTTAGATTCGATCATCCCGCCGACATCGATATTATTCTAGCTGGGTATCAAATTGCGCCGGTAGATGATGCAGGTGGGCACGTGAACAACAGCTTGGGTTATCACTATCATGGTGATACCGGAATGACTACACGTATTGAGCAATCGGACGGTCACGCGGCAATGATTGGCTATGCCCTTGATGGTTTTGGTTTGTACGCAAAGTTAGATGACAACGGTAATGAAGCAGAAGATATGGATGAATGCCGGGGGCACAACGATGACACACGTGGCTACCATTACCACGTATTGTCGCTAGAAAGTAATGAGTTCTTAGATTGCTTTTATGGCGCGTGGGCAGAGTAATCCAGCAGGTATATTATGAATGTAGTTAAACAGTCGGTGTTATTTATCACCTTATTATGGTGGTCAATTAGCGTTCATGCCCACGGATTCGATTATTCTGTTGTTAGGTTAACAGAAACAGAAAACCATACGTGGCGCTTAGCCATAACCTCATCATTAGATGCTTTTAGAAAAGAAGTGCGTTTGCACTTCTCCAAAACCCCTTACACTACTCCAGAGGAATTTAACGAGCAGCTTCTTAACCATATTAGCGCCACGTTGAGTATCAACGCAGAACTTAAATCTATTCCACTTGGTGAAGGTACGGTATCTCTTGGGCACGAAACGTCGGTTGTTTTTACCCAAATCAAGCTTCCCAAAAGCGCCAAGCAAGTTGTGCTTACTAACGGCGCAGTAAAAGATATCTACCGTCACACCACTAAGCTAATTGTTACGCCATGGGCTGCAAATAAACAGTCATTTATTTTAAATAAGTCGAACAATTTTACGGCAACTATCCCTATACGTTGAACTGATTGAAGCGCGGCTATAAAAATTGGGCATAACTTTTCGTTAAAATTCGTTACCATGGCCTTATAGCATCGATTTTAGCAGTCAGTTTGATGTACTTATTCATATTGCATCTTCCATCTTGCAGATTCGGTTTCTGTGGGGTGTAAATGGCGTGATATTTGATTAAGCGAAATTTGATTGTGTGAAATTCGGGATAGTGTAAAAGAAAGGACACGTAAATGAGTAAAAACACAAAGCTTGTTGTAGGCGTTTTAGTTGCACTTGGCGTTTGTTATGTAGGAGGAAATGTTTATGCTTCCTCAAAAGCCAAAGACGCAGTAGATGAAATGATCGCCGACCTCCCTGCTACCACCCAGGTTTCTTACGGCGATGTAAGTGCGACTATTTTTGGTGATGTGTCCATTGACGATATTCGCATTGGTGATGCCAGACAGGGAGATATTCTGGTCGATAACATAGCGCTTTCGGGCTTTGAAGCCGAGTTGGAAAATACCACAGAAGGTGAAGTGCATTTTTCGGGAGTTTCTTTTTTAGAATTTAAAGGCCAGGGTGTTGATGATACGCCTGACGATATTCAAGAGATTCTGGTTCACATGCTGATGAAAGAGGGAAAAACGCTAGATCAACGTTTTTCCTTTGAAGTAAATGAAGAAGACAACGAATATCGTATTAAAGAGCTTTCTTTCGATGTAGAAGATGCTGGTCGCGTTTCACTTTCAACCGATCTTTTCACTAAAGCACCGATATCAACAGCCCCCGAGTTAATGGCACAGCATTTAATGGCCGCCATTGAAATTGGCGCGTTTGAGTTTTCGTTAGCAGATGATGGATTAGTAGATAGACTATTTGCTTCTCAAGCTACTGCTGAAAAAGACGGCGATAATTTACGTGATGAAGCGATAGAAGAGTTAAAATTAGCGCTGGAGCAAGCTGAGGAACCAAGACAAATGATATTGGAAGGAATGCTTGCGCTACTTGAAGGCGAGGAGGTCACTCTTTACCGTGATAGTGATGAACCTTTTTCAGTTGTACCTATGATGATGATGTCAGATCCCAATGGCGCATTTGCTACTTTCATGCGAGATGGTAAGTTTAAAATTAATACCAAATAGACAGACTGAAAAATCTATTTAAAAGGCTGTTCTACAACAATAGAACAGCCTTTTTTTGTGCTTCGCTTATGGCTTCCACAGCTCATACTGCGTCATTACTTTATTAAACATAACACTTTGTATATAACTGTTTAGCCACTGCTTTAGGTTAGGGTAGGGCGATTCTCGATACCATTTTCGTTCAACTTTAGAAAATTGGCGAATAAAGGGCAGTAGGGCGATATCTGCTAGGCTTTCTTTTGTGCCAAAAATAAACCGCTTCGATTGTGCATCTTCGAGGCCTTGTTGAGCACTTCCTTCAATGCTATTAGCACCTAAACGCGCTTCTAAATCTTGCAGGTATACTTCACAGGCTTGCCTGCACTCGGTGACATTATTTTCGTGATAACGTTTAGCAGCTTTGTAAGCATTTAACTGTGTTTTGAATTCGTCATCGAATATTTTAATTAATGCCAGCATGGCGGGCAGAGCGTTGGGGTCTTGCTGATGCAGTAGGTCTTCTGGATCGTTTTGATGCAGTGCCCACAGCATCACATCCAAACTTTCATCTATCACGGTATTAGTGCCATCTGAATTTGGCAATACGAGAGTGGGCACCGTACCTTTGGCAGACGCTTCAATCATGGCATCGGGCTTATTGCTTAATACCACTTCACGCACTTCAACGTCTTGCGCCGCTTTAAACAAACCAATTCTTCCGCGCATGGCATAAGGGCAATTACGTAAAGAATAAAGTATGGGGCGCTGCCCACGTATAGGTTCATATTTTTGTGCAATTGCAGGTGCGTTTTTGTGATTAGGTTGTAGCGTAGCAGGTGGCTTTGACGGTGGCATTGGGTGTTTTATCTCCATTTACCGCGATTAATCTGCCGTTATGATATTCATTGGGCAAATATGCAGGTAAAATCCTCGGCATAAAGTTTCCCACAATATAGCATCTACATGAACAGTACTCACACGAATCCGAAAATTGAATTATTAGCCCCAGGTGGCGATGTTGATGCGATTAAAGCCGCCATTATTGCAGGCGCCAATGCGGTGTACTGCGGGTTAGATAATTTTAATGCGCGAAATCGTGCGTCTAATATTTCATTTGATGCGCTGGTGGGCGTTATTCGCTTGGCGCACCAATACGACTGCGAAATCTTTTTAACGTTGAATATCGTTATTCTTGAAAAAGAATTTCCCACTCTTGCAAAGCTACTAAGCAAGTTGGTAAATACCACGCTTGATGGCGTGATTGTGCAAGATATTGGCATGTTCAATCTTATCAAAAAGCATTTTCCTACGCTTGATATTCATGCTTCTACCCAAATGACCACGCATAACATCGGTCAAATCCCTTTCCTTAAAAAACTAGGGGCTTCACGGGTTAATTTGTCGAGAGAATTAAACCTGCGGGAAATTACTGCCATTACCAAAGTAAGCCGCGAACACGACGTGCTAACCGAGGTGTTTGTGCATGGGTCTTTATGTGTGGCGTTCTCAGGGCTATGTTATTCAACCTCTGCGAGTGCCGGAAACTCGGGTAACCGAGGCCGCTGCAGTCAGGCTTGCCGCGAAGAATATGAAACCACCGAATCGGGGCATAATTTTCCGCTAAATATTAAAGACAATTCAGCCTTTTTCGACCTGCCTGCATTGATAGAAGCTGGCGTGTATTCTTTTAAAGTAGAAGGGCGGATAAAAGGCGCAAGTTACGTTCATACCGTTATTGATAGTTTTAGAAAGCAGATAGATGGCTTTTTAGAAACAGGCGAATTGTTAGAAGACGGCGAACGCCTTTATAAGGTTTTCAACCGAGACTTTTCTAACGCGTTCTTACGTGGCGATTTGAATCAATCGATGTTTATTGATAATCCACGTGATAACTCAAAAAATCATGCCATTGAAAAAGCGGTTCAAACGGAAAGCGCAAATGATGCGTCGGCGAAAGACGTTAATCGTATTTCAGTGGTGCAAATACAAGAAGTGAAGCAAACTCTTTATCAAGAAAAGAACGAGCTACACGACTTGGTAAGAGAGAAAATTCAATACTTATCTATTGATAAAATACCTACAACACTAGTGTTTTCAGGTGAAGAGGGAAGTTGCTTAACCCTGACTATCAAATCCCATGGGTTAGCAGCAGGCAACTCTTCTAATACTGAAGATGTTCAAGGCGAGTCTGGTAAGGACAGTATCAACACCATTGCTCCTAAAACCATTACGCTACGTTCTGAAGGTGTGTTGTCTAAAAGCGAGAAAAACGCGCTAGACGAAACCTTGTTAGAGAAGCGTTTTAGAAGTTTAGGCACAGGCGAATATGGCATCGCCGACCTTGATGTCACACAATTAGGTACAGGCCTTAGTTTGCCGTTTCGCGATGTAACGGCGCTTAAAAACGAAGCCATGAAGCAGCTTAACGGTGAACAGTCGTTAATACCTGAAGTGATATTACCAAAACTCACGAGTTACCCTAAAAGCGAAGCCGATAAACAGCCCGCGCTTTCGTTGCTAATCTGTGATGAGGCAGACGTGCATTTAGCTGATGAGACGGATGCTGATATCTACTTTAAGTTGCCAGATGCTTACAAGCGTAATTGCACTAAATATATAGGCTTTTTACAAGACAACCCCCGCTTAATTCCGTGGTTTCCTGCAGTACTTATTGGCAAAGACTACGATGTGGCAGTGAACATTCTTGAACAAGTCATGCCGCCATTAATTATAACCAACAATACCGGTATTGCTTTTAAAGCGAATGAACTGGGTATCAAGTGGATTGCAGGGCCTTTCTTAAATACCACTAACTCGTATGCTTTAATGGCCATGAAAGAAGATTTCGATTGTCACGGTGCGTTTATTTCAAACGAGCTAAACCGCATGCAAATGAAGAACATTGCACGGCCTGAAAACTTCAAACTGTTTTACAGTATTTATCACCCTATTTTGTTGATGACCAGCCGTCAGTGTTTTTTCCAGCAAAGTGTAGGTTGCGAGAAGCCGCGTATCGATAACGGGTGTATGCTCTCTTGTGACAAATCAACCAGCATTACTAATATGAAAGGTATGTCGTTCGCCATCGATAAGCAAAAAGCCGGTTATCCGAGTATTTATAACGAAGACCAGTTTTTAAATATGGAAGTAATGAACGATTTATCTGACTTGTTCGACGGCTTCATGATTGATTTAACCAACATTGGTGCGGGAGACAAAGTATCGCCAGACAAGGTAGCGCTAATTCGCCAATTCGAACAGCTATTAGCCGGTGATAAACAAGTTGAAGACACGCTAAATAGTATGGTGCCAGCGTCAACAGTAAGCCAGTACCACGCAGGATTGTAGGCTAGCGCATACCTGTGTAAGCATTAATAAAAGCCCTTGGTTGTTGCAAAACACCAAGGGCTTTTTTGTATCTTACTCTTGGGTATAAGACGCATCTTTGTCGAAGGTGATGGTGCAGCGCTGTTTATCAAGCAATACAAAGTCTTCTTTTGGAATGAAGTCGTCGTGTTCTTTTTGTATTCTTGCCTGCGCTTCTCGTTTTACTTTATTACGCTTAATCGTTGTGACAAAATGACGCATTTCGTGAGGGTTACTGAGTTCAAGCTCGGGCACTTTTACTGGCACACCGTTGTCGTCTTTAGCCACCATCGTGAAAAAGCTGTTATTGGTATGCTTCACTTTATTGGTCTTGATGTTCTCAGACGTGACTTTAATACCCACCACCAATGAAGTGTTTCCGACGTAATGCACAGTAGCATCTAGCGATAATAGTTCGCCCACTTCCACAGGCTGTAAAAACTCAACGCCATCAACGGTAACCGTAACGCAATAGGCGCCAGCGTGCTTACTGGCACAGGCGTAGGCCACTTTATCCATTAAAGACAAAATAATTCCGCCATGGACTTTTCCACCGAAGTTGGCAAAAGAAGGAACCATTAGCTCAGTTAAGCGTGTTCTTGAAAATGCGACAGTACGTGGGCTCATAGTTAACCTTTATATTGTGATAGTTGATGTAGTTGTAGGGTAGATGGCTATTTAGGGTAAAAGTGTTTTTATCATAAGCGCGCTTAGGTTTGACCTTCGAACAATGCGAGCGACTTCTTTTATCGGGTTAACGATGTAATGAGCTTACTGTGCTGAGGAAATTGCTTAATTAACTCAGCGCGTTCGCCCAACTGCATATCAATATATTCGAAACCAGGCGCTACCGCTTCTCCTATTAGGCCGTAACCATAGGAGCCGGTAGTCAGTATTTTTGACGCCTTCCAGGTTCCGCCTTTTACCACCATTTGCATCTTGTGGCCTTGCGTAGGATCGGGGCCTAATACATGGGTTTCAAGGCTGCCATCTTGGTTAATGAGGTAATACGTAATGGGGTCTCCCATGTGGAAGTAATGCATGATGTCAGAACGATTCATATGAAAATGTCCGATAGGAGATTGGGCACTTAGCAGGTAATAAATAGAGGTCATATTCACTCTATCGCCGTTTTCTGTACTTATTAGCGGCCTGTGATCTGCTTTAAAAGTTTGGCGAAAAAAACCGCCTTCAACGTGGCCGGTTAAATCAAGAGACTCGATGAGTTGTTCTGCGGTGAGTTTTTTATCGAGAGACTTTGCCGATTGAGTAGTGGTAGTAACGTTAGTGCAGGCACTTAGCAGGGTACACAGCAAGGTTACTGACAAAACAAAAGGGAGAACGGATGTTTGGGTTTTAGTTTTTAGCATGGTAGCCCCACAACGTAATACGTAGTTTTGTTTTCTAGCATACCTAGATAAACAAAAAAATATTAGCTTTTTCAGGCTCAAGAGAAGGAATCTTATGGCCAATGTGACTGTTTGGCAATAAAGAGAGGCGCAGAATAGAAGGGGGAGAACACAGGGGACGTGTTTAGTGAATAAGTGAAAAACTCACACCAGTGGATTCTAAAAACTCACCCTGAATGCGAGCCTGCTGATTTCCGCGAGGCACCATGGCATAACAAGGCGGTGCAGGCTCCGTTTCTTCAAGCTCAAACCAGAGTGTATCAAGCACATCTTTTCCGTGGAATAAAAAGGTTTCGCCCCACGACGTGGTATACAACACAGAGACCTCTTCAACGCTCGCCTTTTGCCTGAGCGTGTTGAAATTTACAACAGCTAAGCAGGTTGTAATGCGAGCGCTAGTGAGCAAATTATCTCTTTGCAGCGAAGAGACTTTAATGGGCGGAAAGTAGCGGCAGATATGTTTCAATAAGTCGTTCAAATCCAGTTCGCTTACCTCTGTGGCATTGTAATCAAGGTAGATGGTGGTTTTTGCGTCGATAATACGATTTGCTACGCACCATACAATTAACTCAATAGCAGAGGATGTTTGCGTTATCTTCTGATTTTGCGATATTTTTCCCGACTTGCTGAGTATATCTGTGGCATACACAGTCCAAGTTTCTTGCCCTGTTTTACTGTGCTTTAGCGCCACGGTTACCGTTTCGCAGTAAAGGTTTTCATCAAACGCGCGGCGTAGAAATTCAATTTTGTTCGGTTTCTTGCCATAAAACGTACTCAGTCGACGACCTAGTACGGTCATGTCTTCTTTACTCATTGTTTGTTGTTCAGCACCAAGCTGACTTGAAATACGTCGATAGCATTTCAAAAGAAACCGATGAATACGTCGGCTTAATTGAACCCGCTCATGAAACGACCATTCGTGCTGATTATCTAAATGATAAAGGTCTTGTTTTGTCCACCCCCACTTTTTAGCATAGGCCGCTATTATCTTGCGTTTAAACGTTGAGGTTTCGCCACGTAGCGGCGGTTGGCTGAGTTTGCAATTGCATTTGAGGTATAGGCACTGTTGAAGCAATAACATGTCTTCAGGCTGCCCCTCTTTTTCGTAATGTTCAATAAGTTGGTCGAACATCAGCGCATAAGGGTCGATAACTGCGACTTGTCCAGGTGCTTCGGCACCTCGGTGAACATGCTTTTTAAGCAAGCTGCATAAAGGCTGACCGTGCTCAATATGAGCAAGATAAACTTCTAACTTCGCTATTTTTAGTACCGACTTGAACGGCGAATCCATGGCCTTGCTTAACTGCCATATTGCAGCACCAAACAACTCGCTGGCGTCGAGCTTTTCAAGGTTACCAAGGTCCATAAACCAACTTAAATCTGGAGATCCACCCTCTTCTAGGTGATCTTTTAATGCTGCATATTGCTGATCATTTGTTTTTTCTGGGGTTAACCACCAAAAAGGAGCCTTTCCAGCCACTACAATATTGGTGGTGTAAAACTCAGCTTTAAGAAACAGGGATTGAGCGGAGCCTGCGCTTTCTCCATCGGCAATACCAAAGTCGTTACGTCGCACATTGTCAATTTCAGATAGGAAAAAGTGCACTTCTATACCGAATTTGCGGTCTGCCCAACTTTCAATGGCAGTTAATTTTTCTTGTAGTTTAGTAAGCGATGTTTCTGATAGTTGCTTACCATCGACGCACACCCAATAGTCGAAATCAGAGGTGTCAGTTTGTGCAATGGTGCCAATACTTCCCATAAGCACTAACGCATCAATCGCTCGCTGACGGGGCCACAGAGGCTTGATATCAGAGAGCAAATCACGCTTATCTGGGAAGCATTGCAAAAGTGCATTTTCAACAACATCGCGAAATGAGTAGTTATGAATACCAAAGGGAATATTTTCGCCTTCAATATAACCTGGAAGCTCAGGATGATTTACGTGCAGTAAAAACGGCAGTACATGGAACAACGGCTTGTGCTCAGCAGGCATAAGCATAAGTGCACGTTCTACTCTTGCCTTGTTGTACCTAAGTACACGTAACAGGCGTATTGTTAGATTCTTTTTAATTGATAGAGACTGCTGCTCTGTCATTACTGCTCTTTAGTATCGATAGTGATTTCAAAAATAGCGCGATTTTCTATTGTCTGCCTCCTATTTCTAGTATGGCAGTGAAAAATAGACGTTTAGCCTGCGCTTCCATTATCAAAAATTTGTTTAAACTCATTCAATCATTACTGGGCTTATCGTCTTTAGTATAACTCGTTAAACTTCTCTGCATCTAAAGTATTCGCATTAAATATTAGGAATTAGTTATGTCTAACCAAATTATCAGTGATTTAAACCAGCGTTATACCGTTAAAAAGTACGACAGTAGCAAACGTATTTCTTCAGAAGACTTAACCACTATATTGGAAGCATTAAGGTTATCAGCCTCTTCTATAAACTCTCAACCTTGGAAGTTTGTTGTGGTTGAAAGTGACAGTGCAAAACAGCGCCTACACGACACTTTTGCTAACAAGCACCAGTTCAACCAATTGCATGCAAAAGAAGCATCTCACACAATCTTATTTGCTTACGACCCTAAGTTTACCAAAGAGAAATTTGTTAAACGTGTTGATGCTGAAGTGGCGTCTGGTCACTTACCAGAAGCAATGCGAGACTCGTTTATGGGGGCTTACGCTTTTGCAGAAGCTAATACTGATGAGAACGGCTACAACGGCGCATGGACAAAAGCTCAAGTTTATCTAGCATTTGGAAACTTGCTCCACACTCTAGCCCGCCTTGGTATTGCTTCTACACCGATGGAAGGCGTGGACGCTGACTTGATTGGTGAATTGTTTAGCGAAGAGTTAGACGGACATGTTTGTGAAGTGGCGCTTGCACTTGGCTATGCAGACGAAGAGCAGGACTGGAACCACGGTTTACCTAAAGCACGTTTGCCAATGGAAGATGTGATTACCGTTGTATAGTTACGTTAGTCTTGCGCTCTAGCAAGAGCCTCGCTCCACAAGGTGACCCGATTACGGCCTAATGATTTCGACTTAAATAATGCGAGATCGGCTTGGTCTATAAACTCAGAAGGCGTCGTTGCGTTAAAGCGAATAGATGATACGCCTAAGCTGCAGGTAATCGCGATATCATCAAAGCGACAAACTTGAATAGTTTCTCGCATATTTTCCGCTATACGCATGGCTTGGTGTGAGGAGGTATCTGGCAATACAATGCAGAACTCCTCCCCACCAAACCTTGCAACAATGTCGTTCTGACGAACACACTTTTGTAAAGTTTTAGCAACGCCTCGAAGTACTAAGTCACCGATGGTATGCCCGTAACTATCATTGATAGATTTAAAATAATCGATATCTATCATTATCACGCAATAGTCTTCAGGCTTTGGCTTTCTTGCAAAATCTCGTTCCATTAAATCAAACAGAACGCGGCGATTAAAGCAGTTCGTCAATGGGTCTCGCGTGGCTAAATAGTCGAGTTCCCTGTTGTGTTGTTTCGACAACATAAAGCGACGATAAATTAACAGTATAGCTGCTAAACAAACGGCCAATAACAATGCTAATGCGACACTGGCATATCTATTTTTAGTTAATTCAAGTTCTGAAATGGTGGTGGCTTGCTGGGCTATCTCAATTTCATTGTTCTTTCGGGCCAGTTCAAGTTTATCGAGTTTGTTTTTTTCTCGCAGAGTTTCTAACTCTATTTCTAGTCTTAATGAATGTAGCTTGGCTTTCTCCAGCGCGAGTTCGTTGTTACTGGTGTCTTCTTGAATAACTTCGCTTAAGGCAATTTCTTGTTCAGCGTATTGTAAAGATGCCGCTGTATTGCCTCTACGTTTCTCTGCTAGTCGCAAATAACGATAACTTTCTAACGTATAGGCTTTGTAGCCATTTTTACGTGCTAATGTCAGGGCGCTTTTTAACAGCTTAATAGCCTCTTCCATGTCGGTATCAATGAGCATACCTGCTAATGGAATGAGCGTTTTAATTTGATAAAAATCACTTTCGATCTCTGTGGCTAAAGCCAGTGATTCTTTATAATAATCAAGCGCGCCGGAAACGTTATTTTCGTCTCGTTTGATGTTCGCCAATATTCGCTGGGTTATTGATTGCTTTGCCTTGTCATTGCTGTCCCGATAAATATCATCTGCTTTTTGCGCTAACAAGGTTGCCGAAGCATAGTTACCCTTGTTGTAATCGATAATCGCGCTTTCTCTTAGCGCGGTAGCAAGGGTTTTAGGCTCAACTTTTTCCTCTGGCAAGCTAATGGACAGCATGTAGAACGAGCGGGCTTGGTCGAATTGTTCCAGCCTAAAATATATATGACCTATCTGATTCGACGTTTTTGCTATGCCCGTCGCATCATTGACCTTCTTATAATACTTATGAGCTTGATGTACATGCTTTAAAGACTGTTCATAGCGGCCTATGTAGCGGTAAATAATCCCTGCTCCCATCAACGCTTTAGCGCGGCCCTCAGCATCATCTATTTGGCCGTGAAGGGCTAAACTTTGTAATGCGTAGTCTAGCGCAAGTACTAAGTTACCAAGGTATCGTTGTGCTTCAGCCAGTGTATTAAAGGTACGTGCCATAGACTTTATTTCATTTAAGTCTGTATATATAGCTAATGCTTTTTCATAATATTCAACGGTTTTTTCTCGGTTTTCTAATCGCTTGTAGGCCTCAGCAATTCTGACGAGGGTTCTTGCGTTTAGTTTCTGAATGTGGCTTTCGTTGACCGTAAGATATTCAATAGCCATCAAATATTGCACAACCGCAATAGTGTATTCTGCCCGTGCGAAATGGTAATCACCTTTGGCTTTTAAGGTAATCCCAATAGGGAAATCTACGCCGTATTGAAAAGCCAATGGCACTAGCGTTGTAATCGCGTTTTCCGCTTTGGTGAATTGTTTATCTTTCACCAATACATCGATATAGCCCACATTCGACGATATATAATTTTCCGTATCGTTGAGCTTTTCGAATATAGCTGACGCGGTAAAAAAATGGTGCTGTGATTTTTTGTATTGATCGGTTCGACTCGTTAGTTTTCCAAGTAGAAAATGCGCTTGTGCTGACGTGCTAACGTCGTCTATTTCTTCCGATATTTTTAGGGCTTGATTAGCCCATATAGTGCTGCGTTTTGGTGAGGAATCTTGTGCTTGTTGTGCCTGGGAAAGTAATGTTTCAGCGCGCTGAAATGAAGCTTCATCCTGAGAAGGCAAGGGGCTAGCCTGCTGCGAACGGGCGGAAGTACAAATGACCAGTAACAGGATCAAAACAAAAAAGCGCATTTACTATGAGTTCGGGTTATGCCAACTGAATAAACAAAGTATAAATGTTCAGGCTTTGTACTAACAGAGAGAATGTGCTGCTATCAAAGGTCCAATAGTCTAAGCCGTTGTACAATAAAACATCTATTGCTGCTTTCATTGTTGCTTATAGCTTTGATTGCCCCCATTTAAAGCACTGACGAAGTCACTTAACTAAGGATACTATTTCAATGAGCCGACATTTTGATAACGCCGAAGGATTGTGTGAAGACAAGGATAAGGCGACAGAAGGGTTTATTTTCAACCAGACCATGCTACGTATTGCCGACCCTGCACGTTCACTCGATTTTTATACACGAGTAATGGGAATGACCTTGCTAAAACGTCTTGACTTTGAAGGGATGAAATTTAGCCTTTATTTCTTAGCAGCGGGTGACGATTTTTCTGATATTAGCAAAGATGACAGTGAGCGAACCGCCCAAACCTTTGGTCGTCCAGCCATGTTAGAACTCACTCATAACTGGGGCGATACCGCAGACACGGTTCATTATCATAATGGCAATAGCGAACCGAAAGGCTTTGGTCATATTGGCTTTCACGTACCGAATCTAGACGCTGCATGTGAAAGGTTTGAAGCGCTAGGTGTCCCTTTCCAAAAACGTCCTAACGATGGTTCGATGAAAGGCATCGCATTTATTAAAGATCCAGATGATTATTGGATTGAAATATTCGATGCTAAGCAAACGGCTAAGGTATGCGCCCCGCATTTAGCTAAGTAGCGTAAGGCGCCCCGTCTTGTAATGCCAAACTTAGTCAGCATAGCCCCATGGTGCCGCAGGTACGGGTATAGGTTGGGTTAAATCAAAATCGACCCGGAACTCTCTGCCTTCTCTAATCAATCGGTAGGTAAAGGTTTCCGGGTAAATAAACATTTGCCAAATATTGGAGCTTGATTGGGGAATGCCACTTTTCGCAAACAAGGCTTTAGAGTAGGCATCGGCGGGAAAAGATTGAACTTGGGGCCAACCAGCATCAAGGGTATGGCCGCCGTACATGGTCGATTCCGAGTAGCTACCATCTTTATGGCGATGATCATGCTTGAGCGACAACCCAGAGCCCGTTTTTGTAATGATCCACGTCCGAGATGCATCCTCACCCACGTGGAAGGGGATATATAACACATCGTCTTTACAGCGCCTGACATGCATAACCAAAGGTTTATCAGTCATGCTGCTAGTGGGCTGGTTATCAACCGTTACTTTCCCCGCAAACGCTTTACCACACAGCGCGCGTATACTGTCAAAAAAACTATCGTGGCTGGCAATCGACACTAAAGGGGCTGGCTGAATAATAGGGACAGTCGCCATTTTTTCTGCGCTAAAAGCGGTTGCTGGCATTAGTATTGGCGTCATTATTAGCGCTAAGGTGCCCAGTGCGACTAATCGAGGTGCTATTTGAAGCAGTGTTAAGCTAATTTTCATGCGTTACCTTATTATTATTTTTTATTATGGCCTAGTTATTCCAGTTTCTTGGTACTAATTGAACAGCACCCTCAACCACTTTCATGTCTAGCGGTACTTTGCTTAATAGCGCCACTTTAGGGTTATTCATATCTAATTTATAAACAGGGTTAACCGCCAGAAAAGCGTTGAGTAAATTCATCACTTCATTGTTTAATGGTTTTAGATTCCCCTTATAGCTTCCTGCTTCTACGCTTGAGTCGAGTAAATTAAGGTTGCGGAGAAATACGGCTTTTTGCTCACTATCATAGTAAGGGCTGCCTTCAATCTGAAAGGTTAAACGTACCGGATATTTAAAGGCGAAAGCATTAATTTCTGCCCCTGTGTCTAACCCCAGTGATATGACATCGCGGTTATCTGGGCCAATATTTACGCTCACATCATTCACATTGAGCTGTACAGGCAAGCCCATAAGATTAACGTTTTCAGTTAAATTAGGCATTTGCTTGGTAAGCAACGACTGAACTTCAGCATTTGAAAAAGAGAAAACCGCTAAGCCGTTAGTGCTTGCACATCCAGTGAGAAAAAGTGTGATAGCAAATAATATAACTTTCATAAAAAACCTTCTGTATAGAGTTTATAGCCTACGATGAAAACAAGAGAGTGTCTTATAACAAGCAAGCTAACTATTCTCATTATGTCATGTGCCCGACATAAGTGACTTTTATTTTGCTGGAAAGGCTTCAAGTAAATTGGCCACTAACTCGCCAAGTTTATTTTGGATAGTGACTGAATCGGTAGATTCTACTTCTACACTACCCAACGCACTGTAAATAAAGGTATCGCCTCTTACTACGTCGATTTGAAGATTTTGATATTGCGTCACACGCTCACCAATAGGTACGCTGAATATACTGCCAAGAGAGATGCCACCAGAACGCCCAAACACACCCGAGCCTAATCCTAGATTTAACCGCGTGTCATTTTCTTCACTGGCGGTAGAAGGAAGGAAACCTACCAGTACATCTGCCCCTTCTTCTGGCGAGGGCTTGAGCCCCTTGGCGATAAGAGCTCGGCTAATCGCTGATGTAAGTTGGCTTTCTATTTCTGGGTTCAAACTATTAAGTGGTGGTCGAACAAAAAATGTATTGATTTCAGCAAAATTTTGGCTTTCATCAATGTTAATTTGGGGGCCCTTGCTGGCACACCCAGCTAAGAAGCTTACCGCCAATAAGACTAAAATCAGGTAAAAGGGTTTGCTTGCCGTATGTTTACTTTTATTTGTTGGTGTCATAAGTACGCCGAATAAAGAGCTGCTTTAGTAGTTTAAAGAAGAAAACCACCAATTAGGATCGATTTATTACCGTAAATAACACGAATTAAACATAAAGCCGAATCAAATCACGCAAACCCGCGCTTTTAATTCGCGGTCTATTAGCCATTGCGATAAACTACGCCATAATAAATGAGCCACCTCTAGATTAAGACTAAAAACCATGATCCACAATGATGTTCTACGACGCCTACGTTTTGCTTTGGCAATTAACGATACCGCTGCTATCGGTATTTTCAAGTTAGTAGATTACGACATGGATGTAGACTACCTTCATTCAATTATGAAAAAAGAAGGTGAAGAAGGGTATCTACCTTGCAGAGACAAAATCATTTCTTTGTTCTTAGACGGCTTAATCATTAAAAGACGTGGCAAACAAGAAGGTGTTGAGCCTGTTATTTTAAAAGCCGGTGAGCGTTTGAGTAACAACGAAGTGCTTCGAAAAATCCGTATTGCTATGAGCTACAAAGACGAAGACATGATTAACGCGCTTCAAATGGCTGATTTCAGATTAAGCAAGAACGAACTTTCTGCGTTTTTCAGAAAACCCGATCACAGAAACTATAAAGTGGCTGGCGACCAAGTTGTGCGAAATTTATTGCAAGGCATGGTGAAAAAATACCGCCCTGATGCGAAAAAAACAGCGCATACGAAAGAGCAAGTACGCGAGAACGTAAAAGCGGATATGCAGGCCCAAAAAGCGAAAGAGAAAGCGAAAGAGAAAGCCAATAAGCCAAGTTCAGTGTGGGGTAAAACCTCTTAAGCGTAAGCTGGTAATCATCGAGCGTTGCGCTTTGCACTGTGTTCATAGAGTGTAATAGTTTGAAAGTTCAAACATACGCGCAACGCTATCTTCCTCGGCAACAATCATTTAAAAACCTGTATGCAACGGTCCTCACCGCTTACCAAATATCAAGCGTTAGTCGATTCGGGTAAACTTCAAAAAGACCCATCACAAGAACACGCCATTGTATTACTTCAGCAACTGTATCTTTCGTTACAGGGTGCTCACGAAGACGCTTCTCATAAAAGTAAGCAACCACAGAGTAAAGGCATTTATTTGTGGGGCAAGGTAGGGCGGGGCAAAACCTTTTTAATGGACTTGCTAGACGCGTGTTTGCCTAGCGCTTTGTGTAAACGACAACATTTCCATCATTTTATGCAGGATGTGCATAAGCGTCTTACTGAGCTATCCGGTAAGTCTGAGCCCCTGCGCCATATTGCCAAGCAGCTAAGTAAGCAGTACAAGGTTCTGTGCTTTGACGAATTCTTTGTCTCTGATATTGGCGATGCCATGTTACTAGGTAACTTACTGCAGTACATGTTTGAACTTAACATGGTAGTGGTGTGTACCAGCAATTGTGCGCCAAACGAGCTTTATCGAAATGGATTACAGCGCTCACGTTTTTTACCCGCTATCGCGGCCATTGAAGCCCATTTACACGTGCTGCATCTTAATGGTGAACAAGATCATAGAAAGCGTGCTCTTAATTACCTTCAACGTTATTTCGAATTACCTAAGCCATTGCAAGCGCAGGCGGAATTGCATCAAACCCTCCTTCGTCAGTACGACTTAACATTCAATGATGTGGCGTCAAGCGTAACGGTGTTGGGGCGAACTATTAATATCATCGCCCAAAGTGACGCTGATACAAGCAACTCAGGCATAAGCCATAAGGCAGTTTGCTTTGATTTTTCCTCGTTGTGTGAAGGGCCTCGTAGTCACTTTGATTACGTAGAGTTAGCCAAGTTGTACAAAACCATATTAGTGTTCAACGTACCGCCTATGAGTGGCCAGGCATACGAGAGAATTAAAGCGCGGGGCACTGAAGATAATGGTTCGAATATCAACATCGCCTCTGCTGAAACCGGAGAGCGGGAAGTGGTTTTAGCGCCAATGGATGATGCATTACGCCGATTTATTGCATTGGTGTGATTACCAAGGGATTGTGTCGGTCTAATTACCGAGCGATTTTGTCGTAAATAGCATATCAGCCAGTTGCTAAA
>NZ_JAGGDM010000023.1:0-77582 GCF_017653625.1 Alteromonas sp. K632G | reverse complement strand
ACTCTTCAATTAAATATATCGAATATGAATCGTCGTTGTGTGACACTCTTAATGAGTGCCCACACAGATTGTCTTGTTATAAATTGTTAAAGAACATAGTGCAGAATCTCGACGCTTTTTGTCGTGACTTCTGCGCAAGGAGGACCAACATTACTCTCAGTTGATTCATTTTCCTTGCTAGCGGACAACCTTGGTTGTCGCAATTCACTAGAAGCTTTGGCTTCTTCGTGACTCACCCTGTTCGAGTGAGGTGCGCATTATACGCTTGAAGCTTTCAGTGTCAACACTTTTTGAAAATTTATTTTCTAAAGCATTTTCTTTAAAACCCCGTCACACTTGACTTTAAAGGTAAGTAGTGACTTGCTTTGTCAGTGTAAGTTATTTCACTTTCCTGTCGAAGCGGATGCGCATTCTAGAGATTTCTGAGCCTGCGTCAACCCTTGTTTTAAGAAAAGTGTAATAAACTGAACCATTCGGTTAATTTTCACTCAGATGAGATAATAAGTAGACAATATGGACTAATTACTAATAGGATGGGACTATAATTCCTATAAAGTAGTAGTCCGTCAGTGGTAATAGACTACGCAATAAATATAAGGTGGATATATGTTTCGTATTACTTCATTGCTTTCATCGGCAGTGCTGGTACTTGCAGTAAGTACACCAGCGATAGGTATGAGTGCAAAGGATGGAACTGTTTCACCGGAAGAAGCTACCTCTAATCAATCAAATCATTTTCAAACCTCGTTCTTAAAACGTCAGGTTGATCAAAACATGTCTGTTGGACGTGCTATTAGTTCTATAGCAAGTCATTACCCTCAAGATGTAGTCTCTATTGTTGATATCGCATTAGATACATATCCTGATCAGTATCGTGAAATTATCTTTGCTGCTATTTCGTCTCAGCCTTCTTCTACTGAAGAAATAGTACAGTTGGCTATAGAGAAAGAAGTAAGTTCATGCCCTAACATCGTTCAGTTGGCGATAATGGCAGAACCTACTTATGTCGACTTCGTTGTTCATGCTGCTGCTGTTGCAACGCCTGAAGAACTGAGCGAGATTGTTCGCGTTGCCGTGCTAACGCAACCTGATGCAGCAGACAGTATTGTTCAGACTTTGTCTCAAGAACACCCAAACAAAATTGTCGATATTATGACGAGCGCACTTAATGCAGTGCCTTTTGTTGGTGAATATGTAGTAGATGCATTGTTAGCTGTATTTCCGAACGATGCAAAAACAGTAGTAGAAACGGCCGTTAGAGAGTCGTCTCAGCAACGTGAGCAAGTTATTCGTATATTAGCCACTGCCCAACATGCGGGTGTTCAAGACGATAAGCTAAAAGAATATGCTTTGGCTGCCGGGTTATCTGAAGAAGACTTTGATTCAGCTATCAATAACTAATTCAGCAAAACTAAACAATCTTTCAATCTTACGTAAATAATACGTAAAGATAAGACCCTTCGTCACTTTTGTAAGTCAGAGTAGGTAATTCCATATTTACTCTGACTAACGATAAGCCATGACGCAAAACAATGACGACTTCTCCCCATCTAAACAACCCATCGTTTGTTTAACCAGCCTATCTCATTCTGGGTCTACGGTATTCTCAATGGCATTAGCGTGTCATGAGAACCTCATA
This sequence comes from Alteromonas sp. K632G, assembly GCF_017653625.1. Classification (NCBI taxonomy): domain Bacteria; kingdom Pseudomonadati; phylum Pseudomonadota; class Gammaproteobacteria; order Alteromonadales; family Alteromonadaceae; genus Alteromonas; species Alteromonas sp. K632G. Next base: position 75,943 of record NZ_JAGGDM010000023.1, on the reverse strand, counting down.
TCGCTTGGAGAAATATATCAAGTTTTACGGATGGGCCCGACCTATTGGCTAAACAAGCAAGCACATCTTTGCAGTTGCGGCGCCCCCGCTGATAAGTGCGAATTTTGGCAACCTGTATTATCACAAATGCGAAGCCTAGATATCTTAAACCCCGCAAAGCCAAATTATTATCCAGATGCTTACGCTACTTTGCTCTCTCAATTTTCTACATTATATGGTAACGACTATCAACCCATAGATACCTCTAAGGGTGTAAAACATCTAACGTTGCTGGCAGGTTCTAAGACTATTGATGTTAGAGCGCTATTTTTGATCAGAGATGTTCGCTCTTACGCAAGCTCGCAGGCAAGATTAGCCCGGTCGCAGCCTCGCAAAGGATTAAAGAAGGTAAAGGGCCACTATTGGTATCAGATGATGCGATGGCTAAGTGACAATAAGAAAAGAGAATCTCTCTTAAACGAACTCGCTTTGCCCTTCGAAGTGGTAGGTTACGAACCGTTTTGTTTCAACCCCAGTGAAACTCTAGACAACGTTTACGACTTTTTAGCGTTGCCAAAAACACCACGTAACGAAAACCTAGGGAAATCGACACATCATGTGTTGTTCGGCAATCCCATGCGAAATTGTGAAACACGTAAAGCTGAGATTCGATATGACGACCGGTGGTTTAGTGAAACCAACTACATGTTAGCAGCTGCACTTATACCTACCTTAATGCAATATAACCAAGCGCGAGTATATGCATCAGGTCAATAAGCGCTCTCATCAAGTTGAAAGCCAGCTTTGAAAGTAAAATAGAACCATAAGATTAAACATTTTTTGGCCACCTACTGAACTAGTGATTAACCGTGTGCAATGCAGCAACGACACGATAAAGCATAAGCTCAGCATTCAACAAATCGACATTGGTTTCAATCGCTTTCATTTGCGCCTTTATCTCATTGGATGCCCTAGCGTTTAGCGTAAACATATCACTGTCGCCCGCGTCGAAACGTTGAAGCTCCATACTTGATAGTACCTTGGCGAGTTCTGCATTTTGTTGCTGTAAACTAGCGATCTCTTTTGCTTGCACCCAATACTCATAAGCTTTTTCGAATGCTTGCTCGATGGATTGCTTGCTAGATACATACTTGTGTTCGAGCTCTCGTCCCTTCGACACAAGTTTAACTTGCTCAGCTTTTGCCTTTCTATTACCTAGCGGATAGGAAAACGCCAAGGCCACTTTGCTCTCTGTACCGTCAAGTGAATTAGGTCCGCTCCCGATATCTCGTGCCAAAGACGCCTTCAGGTCAAGTTTCGGCAGCAACGCATTTTTAGCCAAGACTTGCTTGTTCTGAACCACCGTTTTACTCATGCGCAATAACGCTAACTGAGGATGTTGAGTAATTTGTTTGCGTAGCTGACTTATTTGCGAAGTACTTACGCTAAAAGGCCAATGAATATCTTCCGATAATTTAGTTTCTGTTATCGGAATCATTTCACCTTGAGTATCGCGCCAATAGTAAGACAACGTTCGGGCATGTGCGTTGCGTTTTTGCTTCAACTTAGCCACTAATAAACGCTGTTCTAAAATATTCGCTTTAAACTCGGTAAGCGTGGCCCGTGCTAGATCGCCTTTTTCAACCCGAGTAGATAGTGCACGTTCACGTTCAGCAGCGCGGCTCAATAATGATTCCACCGATATCACCTGCAACGCGCTCTCATACCATAACAAATACTCGGTTAACCCTTTGTGTAAAAAGCTATTCAGCAAGTCTTGCGCTTCAGACTGCCATTGCTGTGCAGCTAACCTTGCATTTCTTACCCCTACTCTTCGTTTATCGACTTCTCGGTTCTTTAATAACGAAAGTGAAATTCCTACGCTGGCCTCCCCGCCAGAGAGGGTTTCATATTCTTGTTCGTAAACAGGAAAGTCACCATCAGACACACGGTACTCTGTATAAACTGAAGCGTTCAACGACTGAAGCGGCTTTATCGCGCGTTGCTGTAGTGCCAAACCATCGTAATAACCACTTACTCTGCTAGATGTTTGTTGCTCGATAAAAGGGTCGAACTCGCTAAGCGCAATATCGATATCTGCACCGCTTTGAATTTCACCTTCAGCAATGGCCTGAGTATAAGGATGGTGATACTGCATTGACTCGATAAGCTCAGTTACCGTTGGCAGAGCTGCGGCGACTGCGCAGCTCATCACAGAAACGGTCAATGCAAAGGCAAACGTAACAACATGTAGTTTTCTCATGCTATCCCTTACCAACTCGACGTTTTAGTTTGAGATGATTCGGGATCAGCGGTTTGCTGGGGAGGAAAGTTATTCAGTTGTCGCCACAGTTCATAGCCCAACTTCACTTCCTCTAACAATACCCACGCTTTAACGCGGCTTCCTAACCGCGTAGCGCTTTCTTTAGGCCATGGTACGTCATCTGCATCAGGCATTATCCACACCTGAAACGTACCAGCGGTACTTGCCACCGGCTCAACGTAAACCACCTCGCCACCGAATGTGCCTATAGAACTACCCGGCCACCCGCTAAATTGAAACACTGGCCAGCCTTCAAACTGTAAACGCGCCTTGGCGCCCTTTTTAACTAGTGGCGCATCTAGCCCTGTTACCGTTATACGTATACTACGTTTGGCGTTCAAAGGGATAAACTGCCCTAACACCGCCCCTGCTTTTACAAATGTTGAGACTCCACCAGAGTAAAGCCTAATAATAGTGCCATCTACTGGCGCCACTTTTGTTTGAATAGACTGACGCGATAAACTCATGCTTACATCATTGATGGCAGATAGAGAGCTTGCCGCCTTAGCTTTTAACTCCTGCACCTTTATTTGCGCTGCTTCTACATCTTTGCGAGACACTAGCCCCTGCTCTTGTAACCCCATTTGACGTGCTAAATTATTTTCAGCGTTAGCTACTGCTGTTTCATTAGCTTGATGCCCAGCTTTTGCCGCCGCTAGTTGAGATTGCAATTTCTCTAATCGGCCAGCGTCGGTATCAATTAATGTGACGATAGGGTCGCCCGCCTTTACTTGCATACCTTCTCGCACATGCCATTGCTTTATTTGCCCATCAACTAAAGCACTAATCGCTTGCGTTCTATCGACGGGATCTAAAGAGTCGACCATTCCTGTGCCGTAGGCCGTTTGCATCCATGGTGTAAACCACAGAATAAGCGAAGCACACACCACCATCGCTAACACCAATCCACACACCACTTTATGAAGCTTCGGAACATGTAGTGAAGATAAAGAACTGACATTATCTAAAAATCGCTTTTCTGCACTATTCATCATTTGCTCCTTCCTGCGACACGTTTTGGCTAAGAACGCTTTCTTTTGCAGGTTCAGCTGCCACTACCTCGGCACTGTCTTTTAGATAAATAACACCGTCCAAACAATGAGCTTCAGGTGTGTTGGTAAAATAAAGTACCGTACAACTAAGTTCAGACAAACGGTTTAACAATCGTAGGCGCAGTGCTAGCGGAATAGCGTCGAAATGTTGATTAATGATAAGCACTTTGGGCTCTTCAATAATAACTGCGGCCAGCTTTAACACTAGGAATTCTAGCGGCTGCAATGGCGCCCCTAATACCGACACTTTAGAATCAACCCCGTTAGGCAGCGCATCAATAACGGTATCTAATTCAACAGCCGCCAAAGCAGCTCTAATTTCAGCAAAGCTCGCTCTTGGGTTTGCCAATCGTAAATACTCTTCGATGGAACATTCAACGATAAGAGAGCGGTCTAGCGTATTAATTGCTTGGCGTAATTCATAGGTATCGAAATCATACAAGCTTAAGTCACCAAGCAGTAGCTCACCTTTTTGCGGCTTTTCATAGCGCTTCATTAGCCCAATAAGTTGCTTTTGAACCCAACTCTTATTCGTAGTAATGAAGTACTTACCACCCGCTTCAATTTGCAAATCTATTAAACAGGTATCGCTACCATGGGTGAGGTGTAACTTATTAAAAATTAACTGCGAAGAGTTTGGCACCCGATCTGCTTTTTCATTAACGACTTCTTGCGGAATAACCAGGGCAGAACCTATCTTTTCAGCGGCGCCATACAATTCATAGTAAAGCTTTAAATATTGCGTAAAACGCGACAGCCCAAAGAATACCGCAGACATTATTAATTCTGCAGCCACCAACTGACCGATAGATAGCTGGCCTTGTACCACCAGCACACCGCCAATACCTAACAACGCCGCACTGGCAAATGCATAGAGCAACAAAAACATTGCCACTTGGGCAAACGTATAGTGAAAGTGGCTTTTGTGTTTGGTGATGTAATTATTAATAAAGTTATCGGTACTTCTACCCGCATATTCAACATGGTCAGCCGATTTAAAAAATTCATGGGCCGCAGCAATGTCGTTTAGCCATTTGGCCGAATCGTACTTTGCATGAGACAGCTCGATAGCAGAGCGTTTGGCCCCCGTACCCCATATTTTCCATATGGCATACATCACTAATATAAGCACTAAGTTAAACGCAAATAACATGGGGTGATAAAATGATACTAGCGTAAAGCCCACCAGCATTTGCAATACCAACGCGAACCCATCCACCATAAGTGAAGGCACATTCTTCTGAAAGGTCATAATGTCGAAGTAACGCTGAGTAATATTGGTATTTTGTCTGCCTTCAAAAAAACGATGCTCCGCCATAATGGTTTTTAAACTGATCATAGCGGTAAGGCGTGCATAAACTTTGCGTTCGTAATATTCCATAATGCGCATTCGAAGCGCACTAAAAATACCCGATACGAAGAGTGTTAGAAACAGCACAATAGCAAGTATGACAACCGAGCGAACAGAGCCAATATTAGCAATACTATTAATCAATGTTTGTACCGCAATAGGCACAGCTAATGTCATTAAACTAATAGCAACACCATAAGCTATGGCAACCCAGAAAAAACCTGACTCTGGCTTCAAAATAGCAAACAAGGTTTTCCTCGTTGCGTGTAAATTAATGACTTTTCCCATAATTCCTTCAATAGCGCCGAGTGATACTTCGCATTTTATCTAGTGTAATTCAAATAAAAGAATACTAAACCTGTTATATTCTTATTAGTTCATCGTAAAAACCTTACTTATGCATCACCTCAACTATCATCATCTCTACTACTTCTATTTAGTGGCTCGCGAAGGCAGTATTGCGCAAGCCGCTAAATTACTTCACGTTACTCCTCAAACCGTTAGTGGGCAACTAAGTACTTTTGAAAATCAAATTGGTTACCCGCTTTTCGATAGGGTTAATAAACGCCTATATTTGAATGATAAAGGAAAAGTAAGCTTCCAATATGCCAGTGAGATCTTTCATAAAGGCCATCAGCTAGCAGAAATACTAAACGCCGGTGATGAAGTAAATACTAAAGAATTTGTGATTGGTATTACTAATGGTATACCTAAAGTGCTTTTTTATGACTTCGTTCATGACACTATGCGCAATTTCGCTAACGTTAAATATGTTATCAAAGAAGATAGCTTCGATGGATTACTAAAAGAGCTCGCAATTAATGCAATTGATTTCATTGTGGCCGATAGGGGGATTGCTCCGGGCTCACAGGTGAATGCTAACAGTCACTTTCTTGGAGAAAGCGCGCTAAGCTTTTTTGCCAAAGCGCTCCTTTCCAACAGTCAGACATTCCCTGATTGTTTAAATCATATGCCATTACTGATTCAGGGTAATACATCCGGTATTCACCATGCGTTAATGAGCTGGCTAGAAACAGAGCAACTCTACCCAAAGATAGTAGCAGAGTTTGATGACACCGCACTGCTAAAGCTATTTGGTAGCGAGGACTTCGGCGTGTTTTGTGCGCCATCGGCCATATCAAATCATGTGGAAGCACAATATGGTGTTCATTGTATTGGGCAGGCTCACTCGCTGAATGAGAGGTACTATGCGATTACGGGGAAAAGTCGAGTAGATTTTACTATTACTGAATCTATTATTAAGGCGGCACGCATTATCTTAGGTTACTCACAAAAGCTGATAGGTGCTTAGTTGGAATGAACTTTGTGATTTTCAATACAAAAGAAAGCCGAGCATGTGCTCGGCTTGAGTCATAATTCCGATAACAACAATACGTTATTGATCAAGCTTTGGTGATGAAACTGAACTGTTGTTTTGTGAGTCTGGGGTATTAAGACCATTAATTTCCGTATTTCCCCAAATCTCTGGATAAGCTTCCTCTAGGTTTAGTGGCATAAAGAAGTTAAGCCTTGGAACTGTACCAACTGGCTCAACGCTGTACCCGTCGCTATAGTTGATAGTACCTACTTGATATTCAATGGTAGCCATTAACCCTGAATCTGTTACACCAAGTAGTTCCCACTTAAAACGACGCTGAAAGACAAACGCACTGTTCTCTCTAAGACCATCTAGCGTTAAAAGGTCCCCCTCTTGCTGCCACTGAAAGTTATAGAGCGCACTGTCATCCACAAAACGAGAAACAGGTAAATCTGGCTCAGAATAATCTATCTCGGCAAAAACCCTACCGGCAGTACCATCACTATCAAAGTAGTAACTCCACAAATCTTCCGCTAGTGGTAAATCATTAACAAAAAGCGAAGCGCTCAAGGTAGAAGCCCAAACCATTGGTGGCGTAGACGTTACATCAAAACTCTCAGGTAAACTGAAGTCGATACTATGCATATCAGCCGCATACTTTATTACGTTTCCGGCCTCTTCATATTCGTACACAGCAATTAAGTAATCATTCTGCTTTTTGAACGGTGTTACGGTAAATGATTTACCATTTACAGATAAACTAATTGTACCGCTGTCGAAAGCCCAACTGCCCTGAGTACCAAACAGACGAGAATTCACCGTGTTGTCATCGTTAAAAGTAAGGTGATCGCTTATCATACCTTCCAGAGAAACCGGATTGCCTTCTTGGTCGTTTAAGCTGTACTCAAACTCACTGTTATAGGCGACTACCCAAGGAGATGCCAACACGTCTTCACGAGAAAGCGAAATGGCTTCAGAAGTATCACTGTAAATGGAGGTATAAGTTTGAGGATACTCTGTGACAAACTTAGGTGCTCCATAACTCTCATCAACCGCTGGCGTTATCGTTAGCTCTATAACTTGTGATACCTGGGCAATCGCATTGCCACCATTTTCGTACACTAATTCGAAACTCTCAAAAACCGGGCTTTTTTCTATTCTCCATTGAGCAGAGTAACCTTCTTCATCTGCTGCAAGAATTTGCAATACTGTTTCTTCATCGAAGTATTCGAGGTAGTTCGATGGGCTTAGCGGAAATTCAAGGCTTGGGGTTGCATCTGGGTTCACCACTACAAGCACCCCATCATCTACCGACCAACTAACACTATCTGAAAAAATGTTGTAGTAGTTTTCGGCTGACGATTTGCTTCCTGTTCCATCGTCATTGAATGTATAAACCGCCGAACCTTTAGTCGCTAGGTACGCTCCTGCGTTATAAGTAGCAAAGGTTTTGCCTGCTACCGATGATTCACTGTAGCTTTGTTGAAGCGTGTCATCTTCTAATGTTTCAACACGGGCTGTGTTAATTGCATCGGCGAACGCATCGGCATAGGTACCGTCTTCGTTTATCAGCCCTAAATCATTTAAATAGGCACGAATGGTAGTGAGAATGTTTTCTTCACTGTCGGCAAAGAATGAAACCGTATCCGTACCATCAGGTAACGAAAAATCTTCATTGTCAGCAAGTACCTTTATAAAGCTTGCAAGGCCTAACACTTTCTCAAAATCGGCTTCAGCGACGTATACGTCAAAACTTGCTTCCCCGCCGTCGTTTACATACTCAGTGTACATAATAGAAAGCGCGGTGCTTACATGGGTGATTTTACTTTCTAAGAGCAGTGCATCTGAAAGCTCGTTAGTATCGTTCTCACTTGCAAGCGCTCTTAAATCTAAGAAATTACCCATCCGCGACACTAAACTTATGTGGTTTTGGTCACCCGCCCCGTTAGCGTTAAGCACTAAGTAACCAGGGTTTTCACTGACAAGAATTGGAAGTGAATATCTGCCATTGCTATCAGTAGTTGCAGTCGCTAGAACGTCACCATTATTGTTAGTAGCAGTAACCTCTCCATTGTTTAAAGGCGCATCGGTTGCAATACCAGAGATTGTGACAGACTGTTGGTTAGTGATCGTAACCGTTGAACTTGATGACAATTCACCATCGGTAACTTCATACGAAAAGCTCACATCGCCCATTGCTTGCGCTGAAGGCGTATAAACCAATGTATTATTTGTAATGGTGACTTCGCCGACATCAGGCGTGCCGACTGCAGAAATAGTAAGCGCATCACCATTTGGATCGTTGTCATTCGCTAACACGTCAACAGTAACAGCTGAATCGTTCAGCGTGGCTGCAGCATCAGCAGTTAGAATGGGAGCTTGGTTTTTTTCGTCTGAACCACCGCCGCAGGCAGAAAGAAAAGTTGCACTTACAACAAGCGCAATAATGCTATGTTTCATTACTCAACGTCCTTATCAATTTTTATTGTTTTTTTAACAATACCATTTAATTTCCAACGCATAATAGCTTATGAAAATTCGAAATGCATTACTAAGTAAATGGAATGTAAAAGAATGGCACTGATAGAGATATAGGTAAAAAGCGTAAGGTACTGTTTAAATTGGAAATAAAAAAACCAGCTACATAGCTGGTTTTTTTTCGTGTTCGAAAGCTAATTACTGTTAATCGGCGCCAAATAAATCGCGGCTGTACACTTTCTCTAGTACGTCTTCAATGTCTTCTGTTACGCGGTTAGCAACAATTACAGGGCAAGGTCGTGTAGGTTTTACTATTATTGAATCTGCTATTCAGGCCGCGAAGCATATACTTGATAAGGCTAAGTAGACTGAAAATGATGGCATCCTAAAGCTAAAGTCTGCGTTGTAAGTTACTCTACCATTTCAATCTTCTAACAACTTAGTATACTTGTTAAAAATACTCAAAAAACCAAGGAAAGCTTAATGAAGCCAGTTATTCTCGCTGGAGGCACTGGAAGCCGGTTATGGCCTAAGTCTCGCGCAGCACTCCCTAAGCAATTTCTATCACTTACCTCTGACAAGACAATGATTCAGGAAACCGTTACACGGCTAAACGGCTTAAGTCATGACGCTCCTATTATTATTTGCAACGAAGCTCACCGCTTTCTTGTCGCAGAACAAATGCGCCAGATAAATATTGAGGACAGCGATATTATCTTAGAGCCAGTGGGACGAAACACTGCTCCCGCTATTGCGCTTGCTGCACTTAACGCAACGGAAAATGGTGAGGACCCTGTACTGTTGGTACTTGCTGCCGATCACCTCATAAAAGATTCAAAAACCTTTCAGGCCAAAATTAAAGATGCTGAAAAACTCGCTTTAGAAGGCAAGCTTGTTACTTTCGGTATAGTACCTACCGAAGCACATACTGGATACGGATACATCAAATCTGGTGACAGTGTTAACTTGGGATTTAAAGTTCGCCAGTTTGTGGAAAAGCCAGATTTACCTACCGCAAAGCAATATATTGATTCTGGGGAATATTTCTGGAATAGCGGTATGTTTATGTTTAAAGCAAGTACATACCTTACAGAGCTTAAAAAGTACAACCCCGAAATTTTAGCTATATGTAAGAAAGCCACATCAGAGACTCAACGCGATTTAGACTTCATTAGAATTCAAGAAGATATTTTTAAAACATGCCCTGACGACTCAATCGATTACGCTGTAATGGAAAAAACCGAGAGTGCAGTAATGGTTACATTAGACGCCGGTTGGTCTGATGTAGGAAGTTGGTCATCTTTATGGGAAACAGGTGAGAAAGATGAAAACGGCAACGTTGTGGTTGGCGATACCTTATTGGAAAACACCAAAAACAGCTATGTAAACTCAGAGCACAGATTTGTTTCCGTTATTGGATTGGAAAATGTTGTGGTGGTAGAAACAAAAGATGCCGTGATGGTAGCGAATAAGAACGACTCACAACACATTAAAAACGTAGTTAATCATCTTAAGTCAAATAAACGCCCTGAGTTTGAATTTCACCGAGAAGTATTCAGGCCTTGGGGAAGTTACGACTCAATAGACAATGGTGGCCGCTTTAAAGTTAAACGTATTACGGTAAAACCAGGTGAAAAGCTTTCGGTTCAAATGCATCATCACAGAGCTGAGCATTGGGTTGTAGTGTCTGGCACGGCCAATGTCACGGTAGATGATAATGTGAATTTATTAACTGAAAACCAATCAGTCTACATTCCAATCGGCGCAGTGCATTCGTTGGAAAATCCTGGCAAGATCCCCCTTGAACTTATCGAAGTTCAATCAGGCGCATATTTAGATGAAGACGATATTGTTCGCTTTTCGGATAGATATGGCCGAAGCCCAAAATAAGCAAAGAGTCATTCAACTGACTTGAGTTAAAAATAAAAAACCAGCTACATAGCTGGTTTTTTTTCGTGTTCGAAAGCTAGTTACTGTTAATCAGCACCGAATAAATCACGGCTGTACACTTTATCTAATACGTCTTCAATGTCTTCTGTTACGCGGTTAGCAACAATTACATCAGAAATAGATTTAAACTCTTCTAGATCTTTAATTACGCGAGAGTGAAAGAAATCGTCTTCGGCAATTACTGGCTCGTAAACCACTACCTCAATACCCTTCGCCTTAATACGCTTCATGATGCCTTGAATGGCACTTGCTCTGAAGTTATCAGACCCAGACTTCATGATTAAACGGAAGATACCCACCACTTTAGGCTGTCGACTCACGATAGAATCGGCGATAAAGTCTTTACGGGTGCGGTTGGCATCAACAATAGCCTGAATCATGTTGTTAGGCACTTCACTGTAGTTTGCCAACAACTGCTTAGTGTCTTTAGGTAAGCAGTAACCACCATAACCAAAGCTTGGGTTGTTGTAGTGATCGCCAATACGTGGATCTAATCCAACACCTTCTATGATTTGTTTCGTGTTAAGACCACTACGCTCTGCATAGCTATCTAGTTCGTTGAAGTAAGCAACACGCATAGCTAAGTAAGTGTTAGCGAAAAGCTTGATAGCTTCAGCTTCGGTGCTATGAGTGAAAAGTACATTAATGTCTTCTTTAATAGCACCCTGCTCTAGCAAGCCTGCAAATGTTTTTGCACGCTCACTTAGCTCACCCACAATAATACGACTTGGGTACAAGTTGTCGTAAAGGGCTTTACCTTCACGTAAGAACTCTGGTGAGAAAATAATATTTTCAGTGCCATGGCGCTCTTTTGCTTCAACAGTAAAACCTACTGGAACGGTAGACTTAACCACCATTACCGCATTAGGGTTTACTCGCATAACCTCTTTAATTACCGCATCTACTGAACTGGTATTAAAGTAATTGGTTTGTGCATCGTAGTCTGTAGGCGTTGCGATAATGACAAACTCGGCATCTTTATAAGCAAGTTCAGTATCTAACGTTGCTTTAAGGTTAAGCTGCTTGTTATTTAGATAGTCTGTAATTTCTTTATCTTCAATAGGAGACTTTTTGTCGTTCAGAAGATCCACTTTCGCTGGTACTACATCAACCGCAATAACTTCGTTGTGCTGTGCCAATAAAACTGCGTTCGATAAACCTACATAGCCTGTGCCTGCAACGGCTATTTTCATGCTTTGTGGTGTGCTTTCCATAATTTCGTTTTCTCCGTAACTAGAAGCAATGACTATAAATTATCAATATGAAGCTAATAAAACACTCTGCTCTTCTTTTGTCTTAAGCGCAAAGTTTTCGCGTTTCAGCGTTAAATTAGGGTTATATGCAGGGTCATGTTTAATAACATGAGACCACTTTGTTTGTAGATATTCAAGCTCGCGATTAAACCGAGCCGCCTTTTCAGGCGAAATATCTAAACCGCGACTGACCGACTCATGATGATATAGCTCAGCCTCGGCACAATACAAGTTTCTAACCCCCAACTCTCTTACCCGTAAACAGAAGTCGACATCGTTAAAGGCCACCGCGAGATTTTCTTCGTCTAGGCCACCCACTGCACCAAAATGGCTACGCTTTACTAACAGACATGCCGCAGTAACCGCACTGTAATTTTGTGTTGCAGCAAGTCGTTTCAAATACCCAGGATGATAGCGTGGGAAATATTTATGAGCGTGACCTGCTCCACCGCCGTAGCCGAGAACTACGCCAGCATGCTGTATACGGCCATCTGAATAAAGTAATTTAGCCCCTACGCAACCTATATCTTCACGCATCACATGGCCAGCCATATAAGTTAGCCAGTCAGGGCTAATAACTTCAATATCATTATTTATTAACCCTACTACTTCTCCTTTAGCATGTTTTACGCCAAAGTTGTTTATCGCTGAGTAATTAAATGGTCCAGGGTAGTTTAAAACGCGAACTTCTGGGAGTTCTGCTAATGTTTCAAAATAACGAATGCTCGCGTCTTCATCGGAACCATTATCAATGAGAAGAATTTCATAATTTTTGTAGATGGTTTTTTCACGGATGGAATCTATACACGCCTTTACTAACTCTTTGCCATTTTTAGTGGGGATTATTAAAGATACCAATGGCTCGTTAAGTGTTTTCCACAGCACGCAGTTAACTTTTTGATGTTTTGAAAAGCTCGACACCGCACTACCCTGTGAATTCAAATCATCAGAGATTGAAAGCAATTCGTTTTGCTCACGTTTGACCGAATTTTCTGAATGCACCAAGGTATATGGAATATGCGAGATAGTAACCGTTGATTGCTTTTGCCAAGCAGTGGTAACTAATTGAGCAATAGTACTAACATTGTTCACGGCTAATACATCTGATATCTCTGGCGAAATCAGCACGCCCGTATTTATATAAGCAGTCGAGAGTTGCAGATCTGGATTCCAATCAGGTAGAAACTTAGGGCTTGTTAATACCCCTTTCTGATTCTTTTCATCGGTATCGCAATAAGCAATATCGGTTTGTTTTGCCACTGCAATAAATTCATTTAGTGCAAACTTCGAAAGCGTGTCGCCGGATTTTATGAATAGAGTAGAATGAGATGAATCGCATGCCCCGAGGGCTTCAGATAGAGACGCTACGCTTTCAACATCTTCGTATTGCGAAGCCGTCACTTTACCAACTACGAACACTTTCTTAATTTGACTTAAATAGCGTTGCAAATCTTTTTGTGTGGTGGCTAGAAAGTCAGTTCCTACTACTACCACATTAATTTTTTCTTTATTACTTTCAGAAAGGTTCTCGTATTTATCGCTTAAAGCCCTATCCTGAAGCTTTAAGTAATGCTTATACATTGCCATGCGCTTCTTTTTACTAGGGAAACCATAGAAGAGTCCTGAGCGCTGTAGAGAACGGCTATATAACTCAGTGAGTTGAGCATTTTGTTTAAGCTTTTGTTTCACTGACAAAGGCAAAAGCCCTACCGCACCTTTCACGGTAAGCATTGCAAACTTCTTCATACTGCGTAGGTACCCCGGATAAACAGAAAAAGGCCGCTAATAAAGCGGCCTTCAAGTTTAACATGATTTAAAAACTAAAAAACTAACTGCCAGCACCTAAGCGTTCGCCTTGATAGCTACCATCTAGTACCGCTTTCCACCAATCTTCGTTGTTTAAGTACCATTCAACGGTTTTGCGAATACCGCTCTCGAAGGTCTCTTGGGGTGACCACCCTAACTCGCGTTCAATTTTAGATGCATCAATCGCGTATCGCATATCGTGACCAGGGCGGTCTGCAACATAAGTGATTTGCTCTGAATACTTACTGTCTTTAGGTTGAACATCATCCAAAATGTCGCAAATTGTATTCACTACTTCAATATTTTGCTTTTCGTTATGGCCGCCTATGTTATAGGTTTCGCCAATTTTTCCTTCAAGAGCCACTAGCACCAATGCACGGGCATGGTCTTCCACATACAACCAATCTCGAATTTGATTGCCTTTACCGTATACAGGCAATGGCTTGCCAGCTAAGGCGTTTAAAATAACTAACGGAATTAGCTTTTCAGGAAAGTGATACGGGCCATAATTGTTCGAACAGTTGGTTACCAATGTAGGTAGCTTGTAAGTGCGTAGCCATGAACGCACTAACTGATCGGAAGACGCTTTACTTGCAGAATAAGGCGAGCTTGGTGCATATGGCGTAGTTTCAGTGAATAACGGCAGTTCAGTGCCCTCTTCTACTTCATCTGGATGTGGAAGGTCACCATACACTTCATCAGTTGAAATATGATGGAATTTAAAGCCTTCTTTTTTCACATCATTAAGCGTTGACCAATATGCACGTGCTTGCTCAAGCAAGGTATAAGTACCTACAACATTGGTTTGAATGAACTCACCAGGGCCGTCAATTGAACGATCCACATGAGATTCTGCCGCTAAGTGCATAATGATATCGGGTTGATGGGTATTAAGAACAGCTTTTACGCCGTCGGCATCACAAATATCGACTTGTTCGAACGCATAGCGCTCGTTATCTGATACAGATAAAAGCGACTCTAAGTTACCCGCGTAAGTAAGCTTATCTACGTTTACGACTTTATGTTCTGTATCATTAATAAGATGGCGAACCACTGCCGAGCCAATAAACCCCGCACCACCTGTTACTAAAATTGTTTTCATACGTGTGTTACTCAATAATTATGCTTTTAACTCATCCATCATGGCAGACAATTGAGTACGCCAATGTGTAAGATTAAGTGATGAAAAAGTATCTCGTGTGCTGGTTTTATCTAGCACGCTATAATGCGGTCGTGAAGCTGGTGTTGGGTACTGAGAAGAAGGTATAGGCAATACTGGAATAGCCGAAGACAACAAACCTTTTTCAATGCCAAGCTCTTGAATGGCTAGCGCGAAATCGTACCAGCTAGCTACGCCTTCATCAGTCCAGTGATATACACCTTGGGTTTTATTTTGCGCTGCACTTACGCACACTTCTGCCAACCCTTTTGCCCATGTAGGCGTGCCGATTTGGTCATCAATAACCGACAATTGAGGCTTATCTGCCATTAAACGCAGCATGGTTTTCACAAAGTTATTGCCATGTGATGAATACACCCACGCAGTACGAATTAAGCAACTTGCGTTAGGCAGTAATTCCAGCAAGGCTTTTTCGCCATCAGCTTTGGTTTTACCGTAAACCCCTTGAGGCTCAATAGTGTCATCAGTGAGGTAAGGCGAACCTTTGTGGCCGTTAAATACGTAATCTGTAGATACATGTACTAAAAATGCACCTGACTGCTTACAGTACTTTGCTAAGTTTTCAACTGCTGTGGCATTTATCGCGTGGCATAAATCGAAATCTTCTTCTGCTTTATCTACCGCAGTATACGCCGCTGCGTTAATAATAACGCTTGGCGCTAGTTTGCTTAGCGTTTCAGATAGAACAGATTCGTTGGTAATGTCAGTATCTTCAGGGCCTAAACAAATAGTGTCTTCACCTAAAATACGCACCAACTCAAACGACAATTGGCCAGCATTGCCAATAACTACAATACTCATGTTTAATCCTTAAAACGTAGGGGCATCGACAAACGCTACGCCGTTTTCATCTTTTCCAGATAAAGAAGGCTTTTCACCGTTAACTAAAGGCCAATCGATGTTTAAAGTTGGGTCGTCAAACTTAATCGACACTTCTGACGCTGGGTGATAGTAGTCAGTACACTTATACACGAACTCAGCAGAATCACTGGTTACATAAAAACCGTGAGCAAAACCTGCAGGTACCCATAATTGGCGTTTATTTTCCGCCGATAGTAAAACGCCTACCCACTTTCCATACGTAGGTGAATCTTTACGCATATCAACAGCAACATCATATACTTCGCCGCTGACTACGCGAACCAATTTACCTTGGGTCTGCTCTAACTGATAATGCAGCCCACGAAGGATTCCTTGGCTGGATTTTGAATGGTTGTCTTGCACAAATTCAACGTCTGCACATTCTTTTTTAAACCAGTCGGTGCGAAAGGTTTCAAGGAAGAAACCGCGCTCGTCTCCAAATACTTTTGGCTCAATGATTTTAACGTCTGGGATGTCTGTTGCTATTGCTTGCATGTTTTACTTAATTCCGTTGGTAATACTGTGTACTTGAAAAGCACAAGGCACTTAGTACCCTTACTTAACGCGGTCGTTGATTACTTTTAGTAAGTAATCGCCATAGCCACTCTTTTTAAGTGGCGCCGCTAATTGCTCTAACTGTGCTGCATCGATGTAACCCATTCGATAAGCCACCTCTTCAGGGCAACAAACCTTTAAACCTTGGCGCTTTTCAATAGCAGCTACGAAGTTTGCTGCATCTAACAGAGAATCAAGCGTTCCTGTATCAAGCCAGGCAGAGCCACGCCCCATTAATTCAACTTTTAAGCTGCCATCTTGCAGATAAAGATTATTAAGGTCGGTAATTTCAAGCTCACCACGGTGTGAGGGCTTCACTTCTTTAGCAAAATCTACCACACGATTATCGTAATAATATAATCCAGTTACGGCATAGTTAGACTTTGGCGCTTCGGGCTTTTCTTCAATTGAAAGTGCGTTCCAATCGTCGTCAAAGTCTACTACGCCATAACGCTCTGGGTCATTTACGTGATAACCAAAAACAGTAGCACCATGCTCTTGTTTAAAAGCATTTTGAAGTGAAAGCTTCAAATCGTGACCATAGTAAATATTGTCACCCAATACTAAGGTGCAGCTTTCACCCGCTAAAAATTCTTCACCAATCAGAAAAGCTTGGGCAAGGCCATCTGGTGACGGTTGAACAGCATACTGAACATTAATACCTAGTGCGCTGCCATCGCCTATAAGTTCGATAAAACGCTGCTGTTCTTGAGGAGTAGTAATAATAAGAATATCTTTTATCCCCGACATCATCAGAGTAGTAAGCGGGTAAAAAATCATAGGTTTGTCGTAAACCGGCATTAACTGCTTACTGACTACTTTTGTTAGCGGGTGTAGGCGTGTGCCTGAACCGCCTGCCAGAATAATTCCTTTTCTCATTATATGCTCTTTTAATAAAACTAAGTTTAGAATTGATATGATAGCGAATAGTTAGCCTGAGTAACAGAGCCCATAGAAAATCATAAACGCCAAAACTACTTTGGTTACTAGTTGTAGCGTTAATGGAGTAAGCCTGTATTTTTCGTTTGCTATTTTTGCCCCAATAAGAAGCAAAAAAAAACCTGAATAAATTCAGGTTTTTTTGATACTTAGTCGTTAGTCGTTCATATACCTAGTTTGGGGCGTACCATCCAAGGCGTGCCCATATAACAACACATCTCGATGCCCGTCACCGTCTTTGTCATCTCCAACTGCAATCAAGGGTTTGGTAACCCAGTCTTTGCCAATAACAAACACTCCATAATCGTTATTAAGTGTATCCCTGACATTGAGCTCCCACACGCCAGTCGTTCGAAGACCATATAGCGCTATTTCAGCTTGACCATCGCCATTCAAGTCGCCTAATACATGGTAGGTGACTTGAGTCCATTTATTGGCCCAGCCAATGTTTGCATAAATAACATCTCGGTTTGCACCATTTTTAACAATGAATTGGTTCCGGTCCTGACTACCTCGATAACCAGATGCTGCAACTTCATCAATACCGTCGCCAGTTACATCAGGGATGATATGAAAATCGGCTGAATTTAGGTCTTCTGGCCATGCAAATATTCCCAATGAGCCGGTAATATCTGTTCCACTTTTAGTTAATAACTGCGGGCGGTTGTCGTCAGTTCGAATACCAAACATGCCCCAATCATTTTCTCCATCACCATTTATATCCGACAGTTCATGCCAACTATTTTCTACCCAGTAATCTGGATAGTTGTAAGCTGGTAGCTTACCCTCACTATCAGTTCCGTCAGTAATTTTAATCTGATATTTATCGTTTCGTAATAACTTTCCGAACAAACCAATTTCACGAATGCCATCACCGTTAAAATCACTTAGTTGAACATAGCCTGGCTTATCAAATAAACTTGGGTAGCTATAGGTCAATTCAGAATTACCATTAACCCCATTTTTGACCATAAGTTGCGGTCTAGCATCTTCAATGATAAAACGCCCCTCTAAAGCCACATCTTGTATACCGTCGCCTGTCACATCTTCTAAAACGACAATTCCAGCTTCAAGCCAATTTGCAGGCCAGTTATATGTGGCAATCCGCGCTCCTGTAAGAGCATCACGTACATAAAGTTGAGGTTTGATAACGTCGGTATCGTTTTCAGATGTTAGATACATACCAAATACACCAATATTAACGAATCCATTCTCGTCAATATCATCCAGTACATACAACTGAATATCTTGGTACGCTGTAGGCCACTTTATACGCTTGATTAATGAAAGGTCTTCAATATTAACAATATCGATAGTGACAATACCTGCATGAATGGCAACTTCAGAAGCTAGTTCACTAGATTCCACGTACACCATAGCAACATCATCAATTCCATCGCTATTTACATCTCCAATGTTATCCAACACTTTCAATAAGCCATCTTGCGCAGAGTTAAATACCGTTGGCCGGTTATCTAATCTATCTATGATACCGTCGCCATCAGTATCATTACTATTAGGATCTAGACCTAATGCTATTTCCACACTATCGAATAGATTGTCAGTATCAGTGTCCTTAGGGTCACTATTATCTGGCGCAAGGCCATTCAAATATTCTTCAAGATTCGTATAGCCGTCACCATCTAAATCGTCGTCTGCATCAGTTGCATCCAACCAATTAGCAAAACCTGAATACTGAAGTTCCCAGTAATCTGGTATTCCGTCACCATCACTATCGTGCTCCGAGTCCACATCGAAATTACCACCGGCGCCCAACGTAGAGGTCATAACAATATCTGAACTGGGTGTAGAGCTATGCGTCACTCTTACAATAGAAGAAAGCAACTGGCCACTTTCAGGGGCCTGACTGCTTGAACGAAGGTAAGTATTTGCGTTGAATGATATGCTTTCTCCATCATCCATATTACCTAAACTAAAGTTCATCCAATCATATTCGTAACAATAACTTCCATTTGAACAACTACCGGTAGGGTGCTCACTAGCTGGCATGTAGGTTTTTCTTGCAGCCTTAACACTTAAGCTTACATCTGCAACTTGCACTTCACTGCCATTCACTACATCGAGGTTCAATATATATTTACTGTCTTCCACCATGGGAACGGTGTAACTATTATTAATTGACAGAGCAACCCCTGCACTTTCCTGCACAATAACAACATCTGACGCTATGCTGATAGCACCCAAGTTGGATGAATTAAGCAATTTACTTTCCACATGTAAGAGCTCTCCATTAGTTGCACTTGCTGAAATTGCTAGCGTAAGTGACTCTTTCCTCCATGTGCCTATTGGTATATCACCCAGAGGCCAGTACACTTTATCATCAATAACTTCGTACAACCCTGAAGCGCTGACAAATGCCATATTTTCTGGTATTTGAGTAATTACCATTCCGTTTTCTACCACATCCTCAGACGGGTTGCCGATGGCCACCGAAAATGTGACATTGTCTCCTGGATCTTTTATTGCTCCGTCACTTTCAATGTTGACTAGGGGCTTAAGGCCGTCATATTCGCTTCCACGTAAAATGGTTGGGTTAGCACTTAATGTATAACTAGCACTTTGGTCTGAAACCATTACATGTGAAATCCAAGGACTCCCCTCTACCGCATTCGATGCGTAAATAGGTAAGTAAATAGTGCGAGATTCACCCGGTTGAAGTTCATCAAAGGAATAGGTTAACCAGTCTCTAACATAATAATAGGATGAAGATATGGCTGGAGCACCATTGTTTGGTCTTACGCGGCTGCCATAACCAGGAGACAAAACAACTTGAACGTTGGTCTTAGACGTTTCGCCATTATTTGAAATAATGTATCGATAATGTGCATCGTCTTCATTGCCTTCTTCCCAACTTGTACCTGAAGTGGCTACCGCAAGCTGTAAACCGATGTTATTCTGTAGAACTACCGCTTCACTTGCGCGTGAAATGCTTGCCCCTCCTGTATTCAATGTAGCTTTAACAAGAACGACATCGCCTTCCGATAATTCGTCATCTGTAATTGCAGTGAAAAAGCGCTTTCCATTATTAAGTGAGTTAACGGTTCCTATATCCCAGTAAACTTTACCTGATGAGAAATACCCATTATCGCTAATGTCTGTAACCGAGAGTTCATCCGGGATATCTACAATTAATTCAACATTTTGTGTTGCAGAAGAAGCTAAATTAGCGAAAGTAGCTTCATACTCAACCTTTTCACCAACCGAAACAGTTTGCTTATCGGCGGATATTGAGGTTAATAAGCTAGCACTACTGTCATAAGTAACCGTAGGTCTCATTGCTTGAATGTAGCTGCTACTGCCGTCGGTCAATACAGCCTGTGAATCTAAAATCATGCCATCTGTAACTTGTCCCGTTGTTAAAAAGGGAATAATTACTGTTTTTGATTGCCCAGGATCTATTTGGCCTAAATCATAGCTAAACCAGTCGGCCATATATTTATTGCCGTAAAATGAAGGAAGGCTTTCGTAAGAGCCCAGGTAGGACCACCCCGCCATACTAATAAATAGTTTCACGTCTGTTCTAGACAGTAGCCCATTGTTCGTGACGTTATAACGGTAAAAAGACTGCTGATTAGGTGTGCTCACATCACCAGTCACACTAACGTATAATTCAAGATCTCTATTATTATTAATTGAGTTTATTACCGTACTGTGAGCGACAGCCTCACCGCCCACCTTAGTTGTTAAGTGCGCTTTTCGAGTAGTGCCATCTACTAGTCCAATTGGAACATGCATTTTCACGGAGCGCTTTGTGCTTGTTCCTGAATTTACAGTATTAAGACTCCAAGAAATGGTATTCCCTTCATAAACTCCACCATCACTTATATCTGAAACAGTGAAGTTTTGAGGTACATCTAGTTCTACTGTTACATTTTGTGTAGCTGTAGACGATGGATTACCTACAGAAACTTCATACTCAAAGACATCACCAGCGCCTACAACCTCTTTACTCGCAACCAATGTGGCGATAAGCGTATCTTCGATTTTATTTATGATGGTAGGTTTTGTTCCCTGCACGAAGAATGACGTGGCATCAGAAAGAAAAGCTGTGGTTTCCCAGATTTGACCATCGATAGCGTTACTTCTTTGGATAGGTAAGGTAACGGCTTTCGTCTCTCCAGCATTAATCTGCCCTAAACTGTAACTAAACCAATTTCCATAGTATCGGTTTCCGTAGTTACTTGGTAAGTCGTCGTAACTCGTTACAATCGAATTTTTTGCCAGTTTTAAATATAAAGTGACATCTGTTTTAGCTAGTTCGCTATTGTTAGAAATTATGTATCGAACCCATGTGGCTTGATTGTCGCTATTAACGTCTGTACTTAACGCAATGTCTAAACCAAGGGATTGATCATCGTTGATGAATACTATCTCGCTTCCATCACTTAATATCTCATTGCCTAGTTGCGCAGTAATATTTGCTTTTAATTGCGTTCCGTTTTCAAGCCCCTCATCACTAACTACATTGATGCTTCTCTTGTTATTTACACCAGAGTTTAGGGTACTGTAAGTCCAAGTGACGGTATTACCAACAATGGTGGCGTCGCCTTCAGCAGATACTACTGTTACATTCTCTGGCAACTCTGCAATTATATCTATATTTTGAAATGCCGTTGTTCGTAAATTTCCTAAGGAAACGTCATATCTAAACTCTTCATCTGCAGCAACTGATTGCTTACTTGAAGATATTGTTAGTGCCAAGGAGTCGGTTGTATCGTATCTAACTGTAGGTTTAATTGCTTGCCAAGAATCTAACTCATCAATTGTTAGAATAGCTTGAGAAATGAAAGGCTTACCATCTGTTTCATTATATGGCCTAACCGGAACGTAGATAACCTCTGATTCGCCGGGTGCTAACGCATCCACCGTAAAATAAAACCAATTGCTATTATACTTATTGCCGTAAAATGTAGGCATAGATTCATAGGATGCTAAATAGCTGCCGGTGCCCATTAATACCGAGAGTGTCATAGCTGATTGTGTTGTTGTACCATTATTAGATATTACATATCGATAGTCAGTGCTGGTAGCATCGGTTTGCAACCCACCGGATACGGCAACGGAAAGCTCTACTCCACTATCATCACCTATAACTACATTTTCTGACGTAGTTTGTTGCACTGCGCTCGAACTCGTCTGTGCCCAAGATACTTCAGTGGTATAAATTGACCCCGCAGAACCTGCAGGTAACTGAACAGAAAAGTATCTTCTTTCACTTTCGCCTATGTTTAGCACACTAGAACTGTCCCAAACGACTTTACCATTAGACAACACGCCGTTACCCGATGCGGAAACGAAAGTCGCACCACTAGGAATGTCAGCTGAAATATATTGTCCTACAAACCCTGAAGTTCCTACATTTCCAAACGTTATTTCGTAGTCAACAACATCATTTGCCTTAACTACTTTTTTACTAGCGGAAACCGACATATGTATAGTTTGTGCAGCCACAGCTAGCGTTGATATCTCATCTATTATTGCGTTGGCAGTTCCTGAATGAGTAACTGAAGCAATGAAACTTAGAGAATTCCCTGTTTGATCTGCTAAATTACTTGAATAAAAAGGGATAACTAATTCAACACTTTTTCCGGCAGCTAATGAGTCAAATATCCAGTAAGTTGAGCTACCAGAAGAGCATGTATTACACCCTGAGGCTTGAATGGACGCTTCCGCTCTGGAAAATCGCCAGCCAGAAGGAATACTCAAGTCTAAACGTACATTTGTTCGAGTTACATTATCGGTATTAGAAATTAAGACCTTGTAAACCAACCTACCGTTGCTGTCTTTTTGGTAATTCTCCAAGCTGCTTTTCACTTCAATTGCAGATACTGACATAGAAATAATTAGTGCAGTTAGAAACGCTATACTCCTCAGTAATAACATTACATAACCGCTTGCTTGGATTCGAGACTGCTCTATCCACAAACATCCTGAAATACGCATAATGAACTCCGTCTAAAAAATACGTCTGTTTTTATTTGGATGGGAGGCTTTTGAACAACTTATTTTCATATTATCGAATAGAACAGGTAGTCGGTAATCAACGCGAAAAAAGCGACAGACACAATAGTTTCCCTACTAAAACTAAAATCTATTAAGTAGGTTTTTTTTTCAACACTAAGGTAGTCATTTAACGCCACTTAAGAGAATATAGCCGTAGATAGCATGCTGAATTATATTCACTTTGTTTAAATAAATTTACTTAACAGAAGTTTATTTGCCTTTGTGCTGAAAACTGGTGTACGTAGAAGTTATAAATTACTGCATAGTAATTTTTAGTTCATTTGAAAGCTTGACTATATCAGGCGATTTCCAAAATACTGGGCAACTCGACACCGCAGTATTTAGGCTAGATTTAGCCACGGCATCGTTACGAAGTAAGAAACCAATTACCGCGATTCTGATCGCTGTTGCGGGAGATAAGTGAGACTGAGTAGCGGCATACAATTCTTCTAAATTTTTGTTGTGAGATTCAATTTTACTTAGGCGTTCTGTACTTGTGAGCATGCTTATTTCGTAATACAGTCTATATATATCCATTTCTATCGACCTAAGCCCTAAAAGCTCATCTTGATGAATAATATCCAAAGCTTTTTGGTAATAGGTTTTGGCTGTAGCAAGCTGTTCCATGTGACGATACACGTCCGCTAAGTTTCCCCACGTCTGGTGAATGTTATTTTCATCTGATAACGATATCGACCACTTGATAGACTTCTCTGCTGCATGAAGCTCATTTTCAAAAAAATAAACTCTACCCAACATTTCATGTCCAAGAGGCGATGATGGGAAAAATTGTATTGCCTCTTGATATCTACTTTTCGCTTCGGGTATATCACCCTGACAAAATAGCAGCGTACCTAGGTTTGTTAACAGCAGCACGTTTTTATTAATATGGGTGGCCGCATCTATGTGATTCATTGCTGAGCTAATATCTCCATTGTGAAAATCAACTAAACTTAGGAGATGGTGAATTCGCCAGAATGCAGGGTAAGTCGAAATAATTTTACTACTCAATAATTCGATTTCATTTAACAATAGCGCTTTTTCACTGCTTTCTTTCGAATATTCGAATTTTAAAAAAGCGATTTCATATAGCATTTGCGCCGAATTGTACTTTGCGTTTTGTAGTGCTTTTTTCATCATAGATAAAGCGCTTTTTAATGAGGCAGTACTCCTAAATAGCGCCAGGTTAGCTGCAAGCACATAAGGAGATGAAGGTGCTAACTCCAGTGCGTGTGCACATGCTTTACTGGCATCCTCTAGCACAATTTTTTCGTTTCCAGCCCAGCTTTCCAAAATGAGAGCTTCACATAAGCCGGCATACGCTTGAGCAAAATTTTTATCGCGCCTTATTGCAGCACTAAATCTGCTTTGTGCATGTATAGCCTGCTCATCTTGATAAGTCGTATCTAACTTTGCCCTTCCCTCTAAATAGAAGGCTAATGCTTCATTAGAAACGTTGAAGCCAAACTTGGGGTTAATTGTTATAGCCTCTTGCTTAAAAAATAATGAAACAACCTTTGCCACTTCGTTCGCAATATCGGTCATATATAAATTGAATTGCCCGCTAGATAAGCTTGTATTCCAAAGTGTGGTGCTCCCTTTATTGGTCCAAGCAACTAAAGCGATGCTCCAAAATCGCCCCTCACTTTGCGTAACTATTTCTAGAACTGCATCGGCTCGATAGCGCTGTAGAAGTTGAAGAGGTGCGGTTGTAGAGGCTTTTTCACCTAAAATAGTTAGCGCAACTAAATCGCTATCAATAGCCTTAGCTGTAGCGTCAGCAAAAGAAAGCATAGAATCATTAACGGTTAATATAGCGGAGTAATGTTCGAATGAGGGGTCGTCTAGTAAGTTTAGTGGCTCGTTTGACTTGATGAATTCAGGTAATAAGTATGTAACCGAGAAAAACAGCCCTAACCCGAAACTGCTTACTATGAAAATCCAGAAAAAATTTTTCTGAGGTAAATATTCTGTGCTGTGAAATTCACTAGAGGAAACCGTTTGGCTGTAGCCGTTATCGGATTCGGTTTCGCGAGTAGAATATTCGGTATCCAAATGCGCTTTTTCGAGAACGCCAGTTACCAATTTACTTTCTTCTATCGGATCACCAGAAGAAGAGTCGCCTGCATTTTCTTTTTTATTATCTGACTCTTGAGATGTTTGATACAACGTATAGGCTTCTACACCTAATACGGAAGCTACACGTTGTAGATTATAGGGTGAAACAGGAACACCTCTAAAAACTTTACTTACGAGATCTTTTGGAACAGTGGTCGATTCTTCTTGTTTAGCGATAGCTTTAGCAAGCGCAATCTGCGTTTTAAAACCAGCTTCTACCATAGCTTTTTCTAAACGTTTACGAGAAGCAACCACTCCTCTTTTTCGGTGGACGCTCATAGTCTTCTCAAACTCCCTGTAGAGAGATTACTAAATGTGCTTATTTACCACTTTACATCTGTTTAATATTTGATCAAGCCTTTCCAGTCACTAAGCTACCCAATGCATTCACGTGGCAGCCTAAAATGAATTACACAAAATAGGTATTATCTAAGGAATATCCTGACCTTTGCATTTCATCGTTACAGATATCTTTGAACACCGCTTTTTGCTCTTCGCTCCACTTAACAGATTCTAAAGACGAAGCACTAAAATCACTACTACCTGTTTTTTGAGGCGTTTCGGTAGCTTGATAATGCAACATACGTTCATATGCCGAATTATCTAAATTTAAAAATTGTGCTAATGATTTGATCACTTCTGAAGGATTTTTTGCTAGACGGAACTGCTCTACATCCATGAACCAGTTTTGCGCTTTAAAGTATTGGCTGGAAAGCACTTGTTTATTTCTACGCCATAAAAGCATTGCTTGGCGCCATTGTCTGCAGTGCCCCTCGAAAGGAACTTGAGGAAACTTTCGAAGTCTCGATTCGATATTTTCAATACCACGCCTTTGGCAATAAATAACTTTAGCATTCGGATACGCTAACATTAAAATTGGTAACGAATTCAGCATGGGTATGCCAGGAGTTTTATCGATAAAAACTTTACCCGGATAATAGCTGCTATACAGCTCTCTAAATTGCTGTACTTGCAACGCTTTCACATAAATGGACTCTACTTCCCAAGTAAGCGTACCTTTATTTCCCGATGCCGGAGATTTTTTTACGTAGTCGGTAGCTGTGGTTACTAGTGTTGCTAGCAACTCTGCCATATGGGATTCGCCATGACTTTTAATGCCCATTCCCCGTTGTAACATATTACCCACTACGGTAGTTCCGCTTCTAGGTGAACCTAGTACAAACACTGCTTGAGGGAGATTAAAAGAGGGAAGTAACGCAACATGAAAAACCGCAACCGATGATGTAGTGTGAACCAAAACTTTTAACACTACTACTTTAGATGGAAGGTCTTCTAACCCTAAGGTAATCTTATTGATTGATTTGTCGAATTCGATGTTCGATAGATTTTGCTCGCCATGTAACAAGGCAGAGTGCGAAGCAATAGATACTTCAACATTATTTATATCGCCTAGCTCTATGGATAGCTGTAACGAAAGTGACGAGGTTGTTAAACCTACAGCGGGCCCTTCGAAGGGGATAATTGAAGCTGTGTTGTCTGCCTCAATAAAATACGACCACTTCATTTTATGGCTCCTAATATAATGCAAGATTTTGCTTGGCTGAGTCTGCGATAGTTAATGGTGCTGTAATTCCCTCGCAACATTTGTGATATAAATCTGGCTCATGAATAAGCCTTAACAAGGAATTTTTAAGCGACATAACTTTACCCACCGAAAAATGTAACCCATTAACTTCGTGGACTACTTTTTCAGCCATACCACCTATATTACTGGCAATAACCGGTACACCGGAACGAAAAGCCTCTTGAATGACAATGGGAGAATTTTCCCACCAAATTGAAGGAACTACCGCCCAATGTGCGCTATCGAGCAAACTAGGTAAGTCAGCATTTTGATATGCTCCGTGCAAAAACACCGTGCCCTTCAACTTTTCCAAATTTTCAAAAATTTCATTTTGAAAGCGTTTCGGCTGATGCTCTAGGTTAGCACCGTGAATATCTAATACGAATCTTTTGCGATCTTTTCTGTCTAATAAGAGCAGGCTATCAAGTAAAACATCTAAGCCTTTATAACTATTAATTTGCCCAAAATAGGCTAAGTGAATAAGCTCTTCATGTTGTTTTGCTTTCACACCTTTTTCATCTATTTTGGCGATACCATTTTCGATAACATGAATAGAACTTTCTTCTAGCCCCCACGCTTTGTAGCGCTGCTTAAGAAAATGTGAAGGGGATATAAATGTATCAACAACAGAAAAAGCACGTTTAATATACATTTCACGCATAAAAAAGTCGGCGGGTGACTTTTCTGGAAAGCATCCGTGGCAATCTCGAGGGGATGCCTTACTGCAAAGGGCGTTTGTTTTATTTTTTACCATTAAACCGTTACGATGACATATGGCTAAATATTCGTGTAACGTAAAAACAATTTTTGCATCGGGCAGTGTTTTTCTTACCTCTAACAGGGTTTCAATACCCATCAAAAAGAAATGATGAAAATGCACTACATCTGGTTTAAAACGAGCTAGTAAATCACGTAATTCTGACCAAATATATCTTGTACGAATATTCGAAAACATAAAGTCGTCGTCTTGACGAGTATGAAAGAGTAATTCGTTGGGCTTATTACGAATTGAAAAAGCCGCACCGCCATGAGGCGGCTCTTCGCTTCTAGCCAAAAACATAACATTTAGGCCCTGCGCTTCATACTCTTGAAATAGCTGATAAGCTGCCAGCTCTGCACCACCTTTGTGTACATCTGGGTGACCGTGGGCAATGATGAGTATTTTTTTATTATCCATTTTCAGCCATCACTTCTACTATTCTATCGTTCCATTTATTGGTGTGCCTTAGGCCATTCAACATAGACAGAGTATGTTTCCACGTGTTGCCCGATACCAATGACTGCGATAGGCGTTCTAGATGATACATTTGCACCACACCTGACACTGCAATACGCTTGTTTTGGTTTCGTACTTTCATGCACAAATCTGAATCTTCAAAATCACCAAGTATGTAACCAATATCAAAACCGCCAACGTCTATGTATTGCTGCTTAGTCATGAGCATAAGCGCACCAGTTACCGCATGGGCATCACGTATATCGAACTCATCAGTAAGCGATAGTGGAAACCCTTTTTGTGGGTGGTAGTTCATCCACATACCAGGATGTGAAGGGTCTTGCATGTACTCCATTCCTTGATGCTGAATGGTATTGTCTTCATACAGCAAAGTACCACTGAGTATGCCCATATTATCATTTTCGACAAACTGACTCAGCAATGCTGAAAACTGACCTATTTGCTTTGGGATTACATCTGAATTAAGCAGCACAATGTACTCGGCAGAAGCGTGGGCAACGCCTAAATTATTCGCCCCGGCATAACCTAAATTACGCTCGCTAAGTACAATTTTAAACGGTACGCCAAAGGTTTCGAATACCCCTTGGCAGGTAACCATAAATGCGTGCTTTATTCTTGGGTCATCTAGTACATATACTATTTCAATATTGTCGAAATCAGGGTCTAAGCTAAATTGCGACATTTGAATTTGCACAAAGTCATAGCGGCCGTAAATAGGAATAATAAGAGACAAGCGAGGGGTAGCAACCGAAGCACCAAACTGTTTAACCAAGGCTGAATTAGGGGCTTCAAGCCTACCACGCCAGCACTTCTCTATTGCCGAGTTAACATGCTTGGCAAGCTTTGGAAATTTAGCGGTATTGGTAATATCTACGTTAGTCAGTAGTATTTCAGTTAACCACGTTTCTTCGCGGTTAAATTGCTCGGCCTTTAGCGCTTGACCTTGAAAAAACACCCCATCAACACTGTACATAAGCTCAACATCGGGGTTTACCTGCTCAGGCAACGACACGGTAAAAGCAAAACCAATTTTCTCACCTTGGCTAAGCGGTAATTTCAGCGTCTCTGCAACATCGTATCTTGGGTGAAAAAACGCATCTTTTAAAATACAGTTGGTAATAATATTATTAATGCGCAGATTTATACGCTTAAATAAACGCGCCTCATCAAGTACCCATCCTATTAACAAAATGGTATTTGCATCTAAGGTATAGGTATAATCCACTTGGATTTTACTGTCTTTATGAAATAGAGAAAGATTATTGGGCGTATTTTCGTCGAATTTTAATGCCTTTTGCCCCCAGTAAAAGCCGTTCCTCTCAAGCAGTGCTGTGGCATCTGTTATGAGGTTTTGCGGTAGCGGGGAAATTTCAGCAAGCAAAGTTGTGTATAAAGAAGGTGTTATTTCTATACTACAGTAATCATCCCCCCATGATAGGTCTACACTGCTTTTGTTCGTTGCATCAGAAAGCACAACCAAAAAACCGGAACAGTGCTCACTAGAACACTGCATAACCTGACTTACGTCTTCTCTTTTATAGAGCAAAAGCTGTGAGGCGGGTTCACCGTCGAACTGAAGTGGGTGCGTGGACATATTACTGTCTACAACTGCCCACCCTCCTAGTAGCAGTTTAGAACCTACTGCAAAGGCAAAATCTATTTCTATTTTCAATTGCATACCTAAATCAATTTTTTATTTTCAAATTCCGTCTAATTGTTTTGCCAAAGCGTTATATTTAAGAAAAGCTTGTTTAATCTTAGTCGTTAAATACGAGACAGGTTTATTTTGTTGCCTGGTTACTTTCGCCATTTGAATAGACTGATGAACAAAAGGATCTTTGGGATTAAATGCACCTTTTCTACTGAGAATATCAAAAGGTGGCACTGCCATTCTTGCAAAACGTTTTACTATTTCATTGTACTTATCTGTTAATACGGTATTGGCGCTATCTGCACCGAATACGACCAATAAGCCAGATGGGTAGGTATCGACCGCTATGCAGATTAAATCGGGCCTGTAGATGGATAAGCATTCTTTGATTTTCCAAACATCCCCCATCCACGCTTTTGTTATGCGTTCTCGCGAGGCTTGTGCCTCTGTACACGGGAAAATATCGTCAATAATTATGACAGAGTGATGACGGGCATTTTTTTCTACATTAATAAAATCTCTCAGTACGTACTCGAAAAGATGCATTCCATCGATAAACGCTAAATCAGGCGGTTCAAAACCCTCAGGAAGCTCTTCAAAAAACTCGTCACTTAACAGGGGAAAAAGCCTGAACGTACTAGACAAATCTTGCGTTATTGCCGGTGCTGGGTCAACTCCAATTGACTTGCAGTTCGCAAGCGCGGCACTGTGGCCCTCTCTAACACCAATTTCAAAATAGGAGTCTGGCTCTAACAACTCATGCACCTTAGCGACAAATTCCAAATAAGGCATTGTGCCACTTACCTCTGCATCTGGGCCCGATGTAGGATACTCTACTTCGACGAGCCCGGCTCCTACCTGACTATTAGAGTTGCCAAATACACGCTCGTCAATTGGAAGTACGCGATGCTCTTTTTTTGAAAACACGCCCACAAGGTCGCACCACGGGCCCCTTTCATCATGTAAAACCTCAAGCGTATGAATGTTGGTGTACTTTGCTAATGCATAATAAGAATCAGGATAAAAGCGATAGCAGTCCACAGGATGCCGATGAATTACGCCGCTTGATGGCGCGATTAAAAAAATGAACCCATTGTCTCTCACCACACGTACTATGTCTTCAAACAACAACCAAAAAAACTCTACATGCTCAAAGGCTTGACCAGAAATAACAATGTCAATGCTGTCATCATCTAGAGGGATTTTGTAGGGGTCGACCATATGTACGTCTACCCCTTCACCATCAGCAATATCGGCAGCAAGGTAGCTTAGGTTATACCCCTCAATGATATCTCGATATGAACCATTTACGTTCGCACCACCAATATCTAGTACTTTAAGGCTATTCTCTTGTGAGAGTTGTTTAGGTCCAACATAGCGCCGAAAACAACGAGCCATATTTTCCATCGATGATGCGTGCATACAAGTTCCCTAGAAGTCAGGTTTTTTCATTAAAAAAAATAAGAGTCCCTTCAATTACTTTATCTACATCTTCTTGTTCTAGATTGTAATAGAGCGAAAGTCTGGCTAAGTGCTCACCTTATGTGGTTGTAACACTATCTTCTCCTTGTTGGAATACTCCAAACTTCATAAAACGGATTGAGCCAAACACTGAGTGCTTAGATAAACTAGCCTGAATTGAGGTCGAACCCGTTTTGCCAGAGCCGATATGTAAAATTACTTTTCTACTCACTTTGGCCATCATTATACTCACTGGGTCGACGACGATCCCACTTTATGTTTTCTTTGACAACAATTGCGGGGAAACCTGCGATGACGACGTTAGGTGATTCGAACGCCTTTGTCACTACAGAACGACTACCAACAACAGAGTCTGAGGAAATCATACTTCCTTTCAAAAAAGAAACGTCCTCTCCAACCCAAACTCTATCAGCAATCGAGATATCTTTTGGTAAATTTACGGCGCGGTTAGTACTTAAGTCTACTATCGAATGACCATCTGAAGTCCGAGCTTTAATTCCCCAGGAGAAAAGGCAATTATCTCCGATGGTCAAGGTCTCATTTTCATCATTCATTTGGATTTCCATACCACCGCAACTAAAGTTGTCTCCTATTGAGACGATTTGCCCTTCGCCACGAATGGAAACTATTTTTAATCCGTTGATATTTTTTCCAGAATTTGCAATTACTATTTTTTTACTATTGCCTTTAATATTTATAACAAAGTTGGTGTAGCTCAGCGCACTTCCGAGAATGATAGTGTTGTTTTCACCGTTTACCATTATTCGTGAGCGAAGGAATTTAGTTTCTTCGTCAAACTCGATAGTGTTACTTTCGCCTTTGACTTCAACATTCAAACCGTTTACTTCTTGCATGACTGCGCTACTCCGAAATTACGCCTAGGACAGAAAGCGCCGCCTTTCTTACTGAGAATGATAGACTGGACTCAATACAATCACTCACCATTGCTTCAAGACTTGAGGAGTCTCGTCGAACAAATCCATCAACAGTTTGGACAACCGATTTTTCGTCCCTAGGATCAATAGCAAAACCGTTTTCATTATGCTTGATATATTCATCCGTTCCACCGGTTGAAGGCACGAGCGAAACACATCCACAGGCCATCGCCTCTAGGCCTGTTCTTCCGAAAGCCTGATAGTCAGAAAGGTCTATAAACAAATGACTTTTTCTTAGTAGTGCAGAAACTTGGTTACGAGATAGTACACCATGGTTTGTGAAGTCAAAGTCACTCGGAAGGTTCTCAGCAAAAATATCTTCATCGCTACAACCAAACACATTAATGTTCACCTTGTTACCAAACTCTTCAGCAATATTCTTCAATACGCGCATAGTACGTTGTGGCGCTCTTCTTGGCGTGCTTGGCCTTATCATCGCCGAAATCCACACTTGCGTTTGTGATTTGTTCAAACCGGGATAATAAACATCGTGGTCTATACTCGGGCTTACTTTGCTTACTTCAATACCGTGGTTTGCTGTAATAACGTTTCTAATCCAGTCTGTTTTGGCAAAAACGGTCATATTTGGAATTAGCGTGTAGCTGTCGAAGGCCTCTTGCCACATAGGGTCTGCCGGTTGAACGAACAATGGTTCATAATCTTGCGCGTAATAACTTACCTTAGGTTTAGATTTTGTAATAGCTAATGCGTCTTTCACCAACTTTACAGAGGTAAAAATGGTACAAACCACGCTGTCAACATTACTTAAAAGCGCAGCCAGAGACTTCTCGTCAGTAAATTCAACAACATTACGGCTGACATTTGGCATGTCGCTGTAGCAGGTAACAAAGCTAGCAAAATTTTTCTGGTTCACGGCAATTTGTGCACTTATTCCCATTTTCACCAGTTCATTAACTTCTTGCGCTACTGAGTGAGCACCGCCGCCGCCGCCCTTTACGGGTAATACATATAATACTTTCATCGTCATTAATCCTTTACTACTTACTCAGTGCTTTAGCCAAATCTTCTCTTAACTCTACCAGTGCTGGGTGCTCAAAAATCTTTTTAGTTACTGCCCCCCAATCAACATCAGGGTGCTTTTTCTTCAATGCTGCACTGCCTTGTTTCGCAAGTACTTTTCTTTTTTCGTGGCCAAAGCTTTTTGACTTAGCATGGAATACGTAGGTGTCGTCGGCAATAAGTAATTTAAAACCAGCTTTTACCGCTCGAGCGCACATATCATTTTCTTCACCGTAACCAACAGGGAATGCTTGTTCGTCTAACAAACCAATTTTATCTAATAAGTTCATATTAATAAGCTGGCAAAACCCGTTTATTACGCCAACATCTGGGTAAGCGCGCGTTGAATACTCCGCCACCAAGTTAGCCATTTCATCTACTGACGTACCTGTAGGCAGCGGATTCAAATTCCAATCGCCATTTTTATCATGTATGAGAGGGACCGATTGCCAGCTTGCAGCATTACTTAATGCGCCCACCATACCTACGCTATCATCGCTCAGAGCACAGTTCATTAGCTTACCAAGCCAGCCTTCGCTTACTATTGTATCGCTGTTAAGTACAACAACCCAATCGGCATTTGAGTGCTTAACACCAATATTGACAGATTTTGTGTAACCCATGTTTTGTGGGTTTGTTACTACTTCTAGGTGATTAAAAGCGTTATTGAATGCAGCAAGCATGGTTGCAGTTCTTTCATCATCACCGTCATTCACTACAATTACGCGATGTAAAAGGTCTGTTTTTTCGATAAGCGCTGACAAACAAAGCAGCACATCATCGCATGCGTTATAAACGGGGACAATTATATCAACAAGTGGGAAGTGTCTTGTAGGTCTAGCCAGCTTGTGCGGTACCAATGAGAATACCTTTTCGTCAAACTCTGCCAGCGATGTCGTACCTTTAAAATCATTTTTAGCGCTTGATGCTACATTGGAGGCAGCTTGCTCAAATGGTTTACCCGTCGCCCATTCTTCTAGCCCTTTAAGCACATTCAGTTGCTGATTAATGCAGTCATCTTCAAACGCGAAGGGAATATTTAGCGCTGAAACAGCCTCATCATTTTTAGACTCAACAACAGGAGAGGAGGATTGCTCTTGCAAGAGCACGCTATAGAGTGTGAAATCTGCGCCGCTCGGTATATCAACAACGATATTAAAAACAGGTAGCGACCGCGCTTTTGTTTGAATTTTTTCAACCTGACTTGCCGACAATTCGAACTGCAAAGTTGTTCTATCGGTAACCGTTTGCTTTCTCACAAAGTCAGCAACCGCAGTTTCATTTACTGCATCTCTTGCAATTAAATAAACTCTTGGAAGCACCAACCTCTTTGATAAGTTTGTTGGTTCAACATCAATTGAAAGAACGTGCTGTACAGTGTTTAACGCAATTCTATCGAAGGGTAAAAGAATACGAGCGTAGCCGTCTAAGTTTTGGTTAGCCCTTACTCGCAACCCAAAAGCGCTAGAAAGAGTTTCTTGGAGCGGATCGCATTGCGAGCTATCTGAAACAGCCGCTACAGCAATTTTTTCTTTGTTTGTTTTGCTGAACTCCAGAAACCAGTTATCTGCAAGCTCTTGTACTCTGTTTAGTTTTTCGAATCGAATTCCTTTTCCCCAAGACGATAAGTCGCCATTGGCAATTAAGTTTTTACCAGATTCAACTTCTTCATTATAATTATCATCAGTAGCATCAGCGCGTTCTGGCAACTGAATATTGACGGCATCCTCAGCTAAGTGTGCGAATGCAAAATCAATAAACCGCCTACCGTAATGTTTTGTACATATTTTTAGTTCGGCTGAACCCTCGCGTAAATCGTTAATGAACTCTGAAGGAATACTTGAAATGTGATGACGCCACTCACTAGTAAGGGTAAAAACATCATCGTAAATAATCGAACGGGAATCTTTCGAGACAATTCTTATGTGAAGGTTTGTTTCTTGAGAGGCTTTCGCAACCAATGCAAGCTGTAGCGGATTTAAAACATCTAAGAATGCAACTTCGGGCGAGATTTCAACCAGAGAACGAGTATTATGAGCATCAGAAAATGAAAGCCGCGTATAATAACCATCTGAAAATTCCAAACTTTTAGGCGAAATAAAGCTATTGAACGTTGCGCCAATTCTATGGTAACAATCGAGTTTCCAATGCTTTATTTGATTTAAAGACGATATAGAAAACGTTGGGTTAGCAATCAAATTTTTGATGGAGGATAGAACCAAAGGCTGTTCAACTAAAACATCGCCTTGATTTTTTATTGAAAGAACTACTTCGCCTTGGTACTCAAGCAATATGCTCCTTACATCAATACTAAAACCACAGTCAGTATCTGTTATCCCAGCATCGACCACATCTTGTCTTCGATGGAAGGTATCAATTTTTGCCTTTTCTTCGCCATTAACGCAAAGGAACGTATCAGTCCCACTTTCTGCTACTAACCACCCGCTTACCACCCCTCGACTTGCGACATCTATACTAGCTTGTCCGAGCATACGTGTTTCCTTTTTAAACAATCACGATTTTAAAATACTTTTAGCCAATATAACAAAGAATAGACCTTACGGTAAAAGCAATAAGCCATAATCTTTAACTAATCTAAAGTAAGCTGACCTCTATGATATAAAAAGCGACCAGTCAATGGTTCGGTTATAATTGTTTCGTCAAAAATCAACACACTCTAGCTTATCCATTTTTATCCAAATCTTTCTTAAGGAAGTATGAAGCCTAAGAGAATAAATATAAATCCAGAACCTTAAGTATGTATTTCTACTCCTATAAACTCCCCCCGAACAATTGACCCCAAATTTATTTCAATTAATAATCTATCTAAATTCTCAATAATAAAAAACACCTGTAAGACAAGGATTGTTCTTCGCACTTTCATCAGTATATTCATGGACGAGCTGTTACCTTTCCTATTCGCCTTTAGCGTTTAGACGTGTCATCCAACGAATGTTCTCATGTTTGCGCAACGTCATTGCTAACAATGGATCGAATCCATCTTATAGACAAAAAAGCGCTGTACATTTATATGAAAAATATTCTCCTCCATCTATTCAGCACCGTTAAAAGCGCTAATATTTTACAGTTTCTTTCTTCCGTTCTTTTTTATATCGCTATTAATGGTTTGGTGAATATTAACGCATACGCCCAAGTGGAAGATGCGTTAAAGGAAGAGCACTCGCAAAGTAGCATAAGTAGCCTTGCCAGATTCGTAGCAGATACAACCGCGTGGAATTACCACAACACCAAAACGCTTATGGTGAAAGACGTTTATTATGATTTGGATGGCGCCCCCGTAGCTTATGTCTTCGCCTACGCCTTAGGTGGAACAAAAAAAACACTTTTAATAACAACCGAACAAATTGATAGTTTTAAACAACAAAAAGTTGAAGTAGCCCTACATCAAAGTGCTCAAACTCAAACTGAAGCACAGATACAGGAAGAAGCAGTTGCAGAACTAAAAGCGCTGGAAAGGAATTTAAGGTTTCGTGATGATTTAGTCACTATTATTGTTTCTGCATCACTCGGCACAAAGCCGGTGCTCGACCGTTTTTTTGGTATTCCTCATCATGTGTATAAAGAAAAGCTGTATTTAAAATCTACTTCCTCCTCTGCTAATAAGGCCGAGTACAATGTAGTTATGGTTTCACCTAAAGAGCTCTATTTTGCTCCCTTAGTTACAGATGAAGTTCAAGATAAAGGCTCGGCTATATCTACCGGCATAGCAAAAGCTATCTCTAATGCCAACCAGTTAATTTCTGTAAATTCCGGTGATGCTGTTTCAATAAATGTAATAAGGGAGGCCATTGCGAAAGAGAAATCAAATACGCAAGGCGGTAACGGCAGCACCGATATAAATTCTCAGTGGGAAATGTACATAGGCATTTTTGATGCAAAGGGAGTTGGCAAATGAGGCGCTATTTATTGCTATTAGTGCTTCTGTTCCCTTTGCATGCGTTTTCACAAGACTTCTCTCTTCCAATTAATGGTACGCATTGTGGGCCTCAGGAAAACGGATGGACCTCTTGCGCCGTTACGCTAACTTACGATGTTGATCACGGGGAACACAACTTTAGCGTTGAAGATACAGACTATGGTACTCACTATTATTTCGAAGATAAAAACGGCAATGCTATTGCCGGATGTGAGTCTAAAAATAATAAGGGTGAAACTTCTTTTTGGGGCGATTGGACTCCAGATTGCGACTACTCGATTACTGCAGATGGAGAGTACGAGCTTCACGCTTATATAGAAGATGGAACGATAAAAGAAGTACATTCATGGCATTTCACTGTAAAGAAGAAAAAGCCAGATTTAGTGGTTTCTTCATTATCGCTAAGCAACCTAACCCTTGAAGCGGGCGATGCAGCAACTGTGTATTACACCATTAAAAATCAAGGTCAGGTATCTACGGGTAGCGGCCCTCAGCGTTGTGTTTACTGGTCTAGCGATTCGGTTATTACGCAAGGCGATAGCTGTTTAGATGAAGACAGTCAGTTTTCTATTGGTGCTGGCAGTACTAATTCAGAAACTACTTATGTTTCTATCCCTAATTCCGCAAAAGCTGGCACCTACTACCTTGGAGTGTATGCCGACTATAACCTTAAAATTGACGAGTCTGTTGAAAACAACAACACCGACTTAGTTGAAGTAGTAGTTACAGCCAAGCAAGAAATAACCAATGTATATTGGGAAGCACCTTTGCAGAGGCTTGCCGGTGATAGTGTCGGTATGTTTGCCGAAGTTATTGGGTTTGACGAAGGCACTACTATTACGTTTCGAATTTATGAAGATGACATAATAGCTGACGACCCTATTCAATCTATAGTGACTACGATAAAAGCCGATGCTTCTAGCGGTAGTTTATATGCTCAAGCGACGTGGGATGCCGTGTATACCGATGATGGGTATGGCAACCCAGAGTATTATTTCGAAGCCCATATTTCAGGTATTTCGAGCTCATCGGGAACGGGGGATTCTAACTTACTAACGGTGCTGAAATCTGACGTTCCAGATATTGATTTTACTGCCATAGAGCAAGGGGCCATATTACAGTTTACTCCGTTGCCGATAGTCGGGGAAAACACCAATGTTAAAGTTGGCATCAAAAATAACAGTACAGTACCCATTCACAGTGCCTTTAGCGTTACGCTAACTGATACAACTGAGAATGTAGAAATATATACTTGGAATGTTTCTTCACTTACAGCAAAAGAAACCTTAACTCTTACTGTTCCTGAAGAAGCTTATAGTGCTAGCCATTGCCCTAACTATTGCTTTGTTACTAAAGGGAATCATCGCCTAAAAGTGAGTATATCTGCACCTAACGTAGAAAATGAACTGGCTTCAAATAATGTGTTTGAATCATCAGTAGATGTAAATTTACTAGGTTCCACGACCTCTTATTTAACGGTAATAAGCCACGGCTATACCTTCTCGGGTACTTTGGAAGATTGGCCTAGCGATATGGCTGAAGCTATTCAAAATAGGTCAATGAATCTTGTGGGCAATACACAAATTTGGACCTTTAACCCTAGTTCGGGTTCACTTACAGAAACCGGTGAATTACTAGAAGGCGCAAAGCATCATATTGTTGTCCATAACTGGGCAGAGCTATCGAACAATTTATCCGCAGGATACTCTGAGGCATCTAGTCAGTCACTAATGGGCGCTATAGCGCAATTGCAATTAAACGTAAGTATCGATAGTTTTGACTTTATTCATTTAATTGGTCACAGCCGTGGAACCGTTGTTAACAGCGAACTAGCGCAACGATTGTTAAGTGCCGATATGCCTGTAACTCAAATGACAACCTTGGACCCACACGATTGGGGGCTTATCGATAGGATATATTCAGATTTTGATGTAAACCCCGAACTTAATGACAATGGTGTGGTTAACTGGCAGGGAATAACATGGCTAGATAACTACTGGCAAACTTCTGATCTCCTGCTTACGGGGCGGCACATTTCCGGAAGCTCATCAAAAAAGCTTTATGAAATGGGGCATTCAGATGTACATGAAATGTACTATGGCACCATAGATTTATTTTCCGATACCGTAGAGTCTACTTGGTACCACTTTAACGCAATCGAAAGAAGAGAGCATGGCTATAACCTTTCAGATATCGGTGGCCTTAAAAATTTACGAAATTCTGATAATTACTTGTTTGATAATCAGTTTTCGGCCGAGGGACAATCTACCAACACCTTTGATTGGTTTAATTTGGGGCATGGGATAGTTAATGGCAACTTAAATAGAACTACATATGGGCTAACTGAAAATACAGAGCATAAGCCAGGGTTTGAATTAGTTGATACTGGAGAAACAAAAGCAACGCGGGTTGTCAGTGCTAGTGGAGATACACAGCTTTATCTTGAAAATAGTGCGAAGCCAGTAGTAATAAACCCGTTTTATATTCCAAAACAAGTATCTGAAATCTCTGTTGAAGTCTGCAATGCCTCAGTCAATAAGCAAGCATCGCTTCTAGCCATGTTAACTCAGCAAGAAGTGGTTGAATATTCATATAATGTAAGTGCAAACACCTGCTCTATTATCACTATTCCTACTATTACTTTTGGGGCGGCCAAACTCGTGCTTCGCTTACACAGCGCAATGCCAGGGGATGGCCTTTACGTCGATAATATTATGTTCTCAGGCTACAGAGATTCATCGCCAGAAACTGATCAAGATAACGACGGCATAGATGATGCTTTCGACAACTGCCCCTCTATTGCAAATGAACAGCAGATCAATACTGATGATGACACTTTAGGTGATGCGTGCGACCTTGACGACGATAACGACGGCATGCCCGATACCTACGAAATTTCAGCAGGTTTAAACCCGCTTATTAACGATGCAGCCATTGATTCGGATAACGACGGCTTAACCAATTTTGACGAGTTTCAGTTTGGTACAAACCCACTTGTAGCAGACTCTGATGGCGATGGGATAAATGATAAACTAGATAATACTCCCTTAGCGCCTGATACCATTGATACTGATATTATCGTTTCTGTTTATAAACTATTCGATATTAACAATGACGGCAGAGATGAAGTTGGCATATTTTCAATTGAAAATAATGCGCCATTCTTGAAAATTGTCGATACGCTTAACGGCAACGAATTAAATACCGTGATTTGGCCCGCTAATTCCTACGTTCAATCTACTATTCGACTGCACATACTGCCGGATATGGATGGAGACGGCACTATTGATATTGCTCTGTTTGGTATACGTCAAAATGAAGAACACGCTGGTAAAGCTCAATTATTCGTAAAGAATGCTGTAACCGGTAATGCTATTAAAGCCTTTAATTGGCAAGCAAACTGGAAATACAGTTCGGCTAAAGTGCTCTCCGACCTCAATGGAGATGGCATTCCGGAAGTGGCACTAGAAGGTAAATTTAAAGAGGATTCTCGGCCACAGTTAAAGGTTCTAAATGGCGACACTAGAGATGACTACGCAACCTATAGCTTCCCAGACATTTATAATTCACCTCAATATTTTCAACATGGTGATTTTGATGGCGATGGTGTAGATGAAATCTCTATTTTTGGTCGTATAAAACATAATAACAAAATACAGATAAAGTTAATTAGTGGTCGTGACGCAGATAATAAGTTTACCGCTTACAACTATCCTGACCGATGGAACAATATCAGCTGGAACAAACTTTTCGACATGAACAGTGATGGGCTAGCGGATTGGGGGCTGTTCGGTAAAAGCAACGAAGACAGTCGTATTATGCTAATGGTCAAAGACGCGAGAGAAATTAAAGGTTTACTTGCTTCTTATGCATGGCCTGAAATGGATAATCCACAACTACTTATTACACCAGATTTAACTGCAGACAATGTTGCAGAACTGGCTGTCGCAGGCTGGCGCCCAGATACCATGCGTAATCAAATTCAAGTTAAAGATGGTCAAGATAGAAACGCGCTAATAGCGACCTACACCTGGGCTGACAAATGGGATGATGTGGTTTTTCATTCATTCGATGATATGAATAATGACGGCTATCCTGAGTTTGCACTGCAAGGAACCAACAGAGCCACTAGCAATAACGAACTACTTATTGTTGATGGTAGTTCCACCTCTAGCCTTCGCACTATCCGCTTCGGTAGTAACTGGCTTGAAGCACCTGAATTGAAACAGGTAAAGAATGTTAATGGCGATATGATTTCAGATTTGCTTCTAACTGGTTTGTCTATTGATGGGAAAGCGGTTGTTACGCTATACAGTGGTTCAACCGGAAAAATTGTAGCAACTCATCTTCACTAAGAAAAATATAGCGGGATTTAGACGAGAAAAGGGCGGATAAACCGCCCTTCTTGTGCGTGTAATCTAACTTAAAACCTTAGACAAGCTAAAAATAGCTATACAAGATTTACCAAGTTTGATCATATTATTTAATAAACAAGGGGATGGACTACTAACTTGCTTTCACCTTGCTGATTTTCACCATAAATGACTATGTCAGTGTAGCCGTCACCTGTAATATCTGGTGATATAAACATCGTTGGTTTTGTTTGCCAGTCTGTTCCAAATACTTTTACATCAATGCTATTACCATCCAAATCTTTAATGTTAATCTCATACGCACCCGATGCTCTTAATCCGTCTATTGCAACGTCATGAACCCCATCACTATTGATGTCTCCCAATTCATAAAAAGCAACCTCAGATAAGCTTCCAGACCAGCTAAGGTTATACATAAGTTCATTTCTATTGGTGCCATTTTTAATGACTAGTTGGTAACGCTCCGTATCATTTCGATATCCTCCAACAGCTAGCTCTTCAACACCATCAAAATTTAAATCTTCAATAACTAAAACCTGTGGTGACGTCATTTCAGTAGGCCAGCTAAATATACCTAACGTGCCCACACGACTTATTCCACTTTTAGTAAAAATTTGAACCCTACCATCATCTTTGCGACGGCCAAACATCCCGAAGTCAACTTGGGAGTCATAATCTATGTCAAAGAGTTTTAACCATTGAACATCGTCCCAAAGGTCTGCAAAGTTATAAGCTGGCAAACGGTTGGTTGAGTCGGTACCATCTACCACTTTAATTTGTATCTTATTATTTGATTTAAGACGGCCATAAAGCCCAATTTCGTCTATACCGTCGCCAGTCATATCACTCAATTGTGTATACAAGGGGTCATGGAGTAAATCTGGGAAGCTGTAAGTTTGTAGCGATTCTGAAGTAGCGCCGTCTTTTACCACCAGCTGAGGGCGATTTTCTTCAACAAAATGGCCTTGCAAGCCTAGTTCTGGTACTCCATCCCCGGTAAGATCGCTAAGTTCGACTAGCGCCATCCCTGTCCAATTACCTGGCCAAGTGTAAGTATTTAAGGTGTCACCCGTTAGTGAATCCTTAACTACGTACCGTGCTTTCATGCCGGCTGGACTATTTTCATCCTCGTAAATTCCAAATACGCCCAACTCTTGTGCGTTATTACCATTTTTATCATCAATCTTGTGCACTGTTACTGAGTTGTATCGCCCAGGATAGCCAATTTCATGAATCTGACTACCTGTTACCTCATTCATGACTACTGCTGAAATTTTACCTATAGAATCGATATAAACTAATGCGAGATCCGCAACACCGTCATTATCTACATCATTAATATTTGTTGCATACTGTACTCTTTTAACGGGCTGATTTATGGAGGGGAATGGGTCTTCTCCGTCTGTAATTCCATCCCCGTCACTATCAGCGTTAAATGGATCTAGACCTAGTGCTAACTCTGCATTGTCACCTAGCCCATCATTATCTGAATCTTGAAAATCTAGTGGATCGAGAGGAAATACATCATTAGTATCGGCAACACCGTCATTGTCATCATCTTCATCCCTGATGTTTAAAACCAAGTCTCCGTCAGTATCAAGGTAGTCGTTATTTCCGCCTGTCTGCCAATTTGCACTATCCCAGCTTCCACCGTCCCATAGTAAGTCTTGCGCACTTGCAATAGCACTGCTAAAGCACAACGCCACCATGACTGAGCAATATCTTTTTTCCATGACCGCTCCCCCTACTTAGTTCGCTCTACTTTGCTTAAAAGCGTTGATCATTTCTTGGACACCCAATGCATCGAGGCAGCCATTGTTAAAATCACTCACGTCTACATTTTCAATATTGACGTAACCACCGAAACACGAGATCTGACCTTCAGAGATAGTGCTATTACCAAAAATGTTCACTTGAGCATTTGCCGTTATATTCAGGAAAGAGCCTTCTTCGAATATCGTTTCATTAATATAAGATGAAGCATTTTCATACATACGAACATTACCTTGAACAGTAACATTGCCAAATTCTACAAATGCGCCCTTATTAGCCTCTAACTCGTTGATGGTCGATCCCCATGCGCCTAGAGTGGATGCATGTTGAACCATGATGTTTGAAGTAACAGAGTTACTCATATTCATGTTAGAACCACTCTGCAAATCCATGAAAACAGAGACATTGGCGTTAGACAATGTGCTATCGCTGGATACGGATAGAAAGGTTGATGCATTTAATGAATATGCTTCAAAAGTAGAGCTGTACAGGTTAACTGAAGAGCTAGGGATATCGATTAGGCCCGCCACCATGCTACTTCCTCGAGAAATATCAATTCTTCCAGATTCCGCAGTTATTGATGTATCCCAACCGATCCAACCTGATGCGATATCCATGGATACTGCACTTTGCGAAGCGTTAATATTGAAATCTCCTTGTGCTCGCACGAATGCGTTTTGCAACGAAATTCCATTTTCTACATCAGTGATCGCAACATCGCCGACTATTCTTACTAAAGCACCATTTGTAGCATAGATACCAGTATTGAACCCTTCAATACTGAGGTCGGACACATACACCTGAGCGCCTTCTTGGACCCAAAGGCCTGAATACGGTGTACCGTTTATCTTTTTAATCGTGATATTAGTCAAAGAGCCCTGGCCGTTTCTTGAATAAAGGACGGGAAAATCAGATTCTGTTTCTATCGTTAAATCACTAAGATATAAGCCACCACCAAAACCACCCAATAAACCAACTTTACCGGAGATATCGTTGTCTATTATCTTAGCTGTCTCGTCTTTACCGATGATTATCACATCTTGACCGCGGACTTGGACCTCAGGATCATCTTCTGTACGCGGCTGTGCGATATCACCGTAGCAGGATCCTGCAATCTCAAAGATTAGTTGTTTTTGCTGCCAATTCGCTAAGTACGTTTCATTAAGGGCTGCCGGGTTTGCAGTACAATCTAACTCGATTGTTTCATAACCATCTTTAAGTTTTAACCCTAAAGAATGCTGTTCAAGTGAGGTTAAGCGTTGATTCAGCACATCAAAGTTTTCATTTACTTCAGAGGCCTTCGCTGGTGTAGAAGGGGTAAATATATGAGGGATAACTTCTTGAGATATGGCTGAGTGAGTCATAAATAATAGGCCAAGCGCT
Source organism: Alteromonas sp. K632G (assembly GCF_017653625.1). NCBI lineage: Bacteria > Pseudomonadati > Pseudomonadota > Gammaproteobacteria > Alteromonadales > Alteromonadaceae > Alteromonas > Alteromonas sp. K632G. Next base: position 31,380 of record NZ_JAGGDM010000023.1, on the reverse strand, counting down.
GATACTGCGAACTTTTTATTAGTTTTCATTGTTATACCGTTTAGTTAATTATGGAAAACTAGGACAGTCATTGAAAACTTCACCTTTAGTATCTCGAATAACTTTCCTTAGTTATGCTTAAAGATAGCACACCTTTCAACCAAGTCTATTGTTGTGACTACTTGTGTCTTACCAAGATGACTAACATGGATAAATTTGACATTAAGGCTCCATCAAGAGCGAAAATTTATGGTAGCTTAACGGCTTACCTTAATAGTTAAACAGAGGAATAAAATGGCGAAGGTATTCATCCACTTTGGGCCACCTAAAACTGGCACATCTGCAATTCAGAAGTGGTTGCTGGAAAATAGAGATGTTTTGAAAACAAAACGTATATATTACCCTGAACATGGTACTGATAAAAATGGCATAAGTTCAGGTAATGCAATGTCAATTTTTAAGAATCCGAAAGACGACAAGCTGAAACAAGCCAGACCGAATAAACTTAAACTAAAAGAGCAATGTAGAGAAAACAACTGTAATACGCTACTGCTTTCATCGGAAATGTTTATGAGGAAGCTTCCCGAGCTTGCCACTCTTTTCCCTAACGCTCAGTTTATTGGGTATATTCGCCCTCCATTTGAATTACTAGAATCCGATTATAACCAAGTCGTCAAACGACACGGTGAAACAAAATTATTTAGTGAAAACAGTCGTTCAGCCATGTGGCAATTAGATATGTTGCGCCCGTTAATTAATGATATTGGGGTGGAACGATTTACGCTAAGAGCTTACTCTCCTTCGGCTTACGTTGGTCAATCCTTGGTAAAAGACTTTTTACATACTCTCAACCCCGCCCTATCCGATTTAGCTGAGATTGACGCGGTCAAAGGCGTTAACCCCTCTTATACGCTAGAAGCTCTAGAGATAAGAAGGTGGTTAAATCAATTTGATATTGAGCCCAACATTGGCCGACAAATAGATAAGCACCTGCAATCAATCTCTACTGGAACCCGAAGTTATTCTTTAATTCCAGTTGACGAATTTGCGGCTCACAAACAAAGTTCAATTGATGCCCTAACGGCGTTTAATGATGATTACCCTATCGAATCCTTTGATTCACTTATTGAAGATATAACTAATAAGAAGCAACAAAACTATTACGAACAGACATTAACCAATGTCGACTTTACGCAGATAGTAACATCTATCATTAAATCCATCCCTGAATCGAAGGCCGCTTTTGCAAACTTAAAAGGTAAAATAAGTGGACAAATGTTTTCGACTGAACGTATCAATTTGATTGAAGAGCTTATTAAGTAAGCTCTATTTAGGCCTGTATTAAAGAATGGAGTCTTTATGAAAATTTCCTGCTCGGCGATAATTCTTTTTTCACTCTCTTTTAGTGCGCTAGCGGAGCTACCTTCGTTTGTTCTTGAAGATGAGCGTGAACTTACGACTGTAAATTTCAGGTATGCGGAAGGCAGTTTACGAACACAGAAATCCGCTGCTTGGATCAAACGGTGGGGTTCCGTTAGCGGTATTGTCCTTAAAGCTTTGAATGAAGAAGTACGTCCTTTCGAAGAGAATACTAAAACTACTCTATCTTTATTTAGAGAGCAATATCCCGACCAGTTGATGTTGTTACATTTCAATGGGCGCTCTAGACTACCGACGTTTGCGCCCGAGAATATGAAAGCTTCCGACTTCTTGTATCTTCTCGGTACTACTAACACTACCTCTATATCCGATAAAGATTCTACGAGTTTGGTTAGTGTAAGTGATGTCAAAGCTTTTAAACGTAATCGTGCCATCCAGGATGGTGTATATGATGATGTGGTACTTGTTCATAAAAATACCGATGGCACCCTAAATTGGGATAAGTATGAACATGCGAAACTTATCAAAGTCGATCCAGCTACACAGACAATTACGATAAAACGTGATTTATTAAAGCAAGGAAAACAAGCCTTTGATAAAGGCCAAGCTTACATAGCACTTCACGCTGCCAAAGGCCCATTTGATAAAACGGTAAAACAACGATTATGGGAATATAATTGGTTTTATGGAGGAATTACAAAAAGCTCTGAGTATGGACTTTCCAATCGCTTGGGTAATGAGCTAGGCACATATTTATTGGAAGATATGAGCTTTTTCAACGGTATCACTTTAGACGTATTAACTGAATACCACCAACCTAAGATTGGTGGCTACCCTGGCTCCATTGACGCCAACCAAGATGGCCTTCCTGACAAAGATGAAATTAGTTACGACCTATGGCATAAAGAAGGCGTTTACCAATTTCTTAGCGCTTTACGCAATAAGGTTAAAGATACCAAGCTTATTTTAGCGGATGGTGGTTATATTCATCAAAAGGCTGTTCACATACTAAACGGTATGGAAAGTGAAGGGTGGCCAAATAACGAAGATGGGACGTTAGAGCATTGGTCAAGTGGCCTAAACCGTTATACTTTTTGGTCTAAATTTTCTCAAAAACCATCTTTAAATTACGTAAGATTAGCGGAATATTGGACCGAAGATAGAAAGCGAAAAATTCCACCAGACAATATCCGTAGATTAACCGTAGTGGCAGCCATGATGACTGATACAGTCATTGTTCCCGGCCATCGTCCTAGAGGTATTCATTATCAAAAATGGCCAGAGTTTAAGTCACTTCGAGACTTGGGAAAGCCTATTGGCAAGTTAAAGCACTATGCCGCGGACGCTTCCATCTCGGTAAAGACCAAAGTAGGTAAGCCATCAAAAGCGCATCTAGAGTTTCCCACACTTAACTTTAGAAATAATAAAGTTTCTAGCGAGCATTGCTTTGGTGTTTCACCTAAAGGTGGACCAGTAACTGTTAGTGTCGATGCAACAAAACAGGGGGGAAAAGAAGCTACTGCAACTTTGATAGCTAAGCCTGATAAAGAGGATGCGCGCTTTAGTTTAGTTAGTAGTGAAGCGTTTACCAGTTGGTTCTACTGGGATGACATGACATCGGAGGAAATCTGTTTTGCTAGTTCAGATGGCAAAGCGTTGTCACTGAATGCGCTGAGTATAAATAATAGTGTTTTAATAAGTTATCGAGAGTATGAAAATGGAATTGTTTTCACAAACCCATTTAATAAGCCGGTGAACATCTTGCCATCTGATATTTCGGTTAGTGGAGACTACAACTTTAAGCAACTAACTGTACCTGCAGACGACATACTTATCCAAAAGAAGATGTGACATTTGGTATGGTAGCGCTATACCTTCTAGCGCTACCCTATCTCAAACTATTAGAACATTTTAGACAAGCTTGTTCCGCCCGACATGCCGTATACAAAAACACTCATACCAACAGCACTATTAATTACTATGTAGTCAGGTTTCTCATCCCACTCGGCACCCAATTCAAATTGATCGTATGACGAGCCATCCAGCGACTTGATATTTAGCTGCCAACGATTATTGACCTCTCTTTGCCCAAAAATAGCAACTTCAGCAACGTTATCACCATTTAGGTCACCTAAATACTCTACGGTCTCATTGGTCCAATTATCCGGCCACCCTATACTTGAAAGAGTGATGTTATTATCTTTTCCGTCTTTAATTACCATCTGATATTTGTCAATATCACTTCGGTAGCCCGCTACAGCGAGTTCATTTACACTATCATTATTCATATCATCAACAATATGAAACGAGGAGTTAGATGTCTCCGGCCAACTGTAAATGCCTAATGTTCCCGCTTTGTCCTTCCCGCTTTTTGTAAAGACCTGACTTCGACCATCATCTCTGCGCGTACCAAATAAACCCCAATCGTCACTTCCATCATTATTCATATCAGAAAGTCTGTGCCATGACGTATTAGACCAATTATCAGGAAAGGTGTACGAAGTATACTTTTCACCATCTACACCATCAGATAGTTTAATTTGTACTTTATTGTTAGATTTAAGACGTCCATAAAGTCCGATATCACCAAAGTTGTCACCAGTAAAATCGCTGTGCTGAAAATAGACAGTATCCGATTGTATCGATGGGTATGAATGAACCACCAACTTATCACCTGTGATGCTATCTTTAACAAAAAGTTGAGGCCTGTTATCCTCTTTAAAAATTCCTTGCACTGCAATGTCTCTAATGCCATCACCACTTACGTCATCCACAAGTAAGAATGATGGGGCTGACCAATTCGCTGGCCAAGTGTGGACTATGGTTCTATCTCCCGTTAAGCCGTCTAACGCAAATAATCTAGATTTAGGTAATCCATTGGTTTCTTCTATATAACCGAATACCGCAATTTCCTGTGCGCCATTACCATTTGTATCATCGATAATCTCAAACGATATATTTGTGAAGCTTTGAGTCCAAACCAAATTACTGATCTGAGTTCCATCAGCGCCCGAATATACTTTTACAATGAGTTCGCCAATTCCCTGATGTGCAACAAACCAGTCATTTATTCCGTCACCATCTATATCAGATAAGTTCTTAGCATCTAAAATTTGATTCGATGCACTAATATTGGCATCCAATGGGTATGGATCATCACCATCAGAAGCGCCATCCGAATCGCTATCCAAACTAGAGGGATCTGTTCCTAATAAGTATTCTTCATAATTTGTTAAACCATCACCATCTATATCATCTGAAGCATCTGATGCTTCAAGGTGATTCAGGCTAAATGAGTTTTCGAATAAATCAGGCATTCCATCGTTATCATCGTCTTCGTCTTGACTATCATTGATTCCATCACCATCGTGATCGCCTTGAAAGCCAGCACTTGTATATTCATCTTCGTACCGACTAAGATCTAGAACACCAATTGAATTTATTCTAGATTTTATAAAATTACCTTCTGTATCCGCAAACCCATCTCCATCATTATCGATGCTCGCGTAACTATGCTCTAGTACACGCGTTAATCCAGTTGAATCAGTGGCAATAGGGTACCAGTAGCGAACTCTACTTTTGTAGTAACCGCTAGTGTTGGTTAGTTGTAAAGTTACTGTATCAGAACTATCTACATGCCACTCCCAATCGCGAGTACCTGTGTATATATATGGTGAATAAGACCTACACGTCAAACCGCGGTCTAGGCTATTGTCGTTATTGAATACATAACCAAAAACACCTATACAATCTAAAAGGGCGTCATCTTCGGCTGCTCTGCCATTGAGAAATCCATTCTGAATGAAAGGAAACTGCGTCGTTAAGTGTTTAGTAAAATTTTCCGTACTGTCATCTTTTTTGATCATCACCCCTGCAAACGAATATCGAAGTTCGTTGCCATCATAAACATTTACAAGTACTTCCCATTCTTTACCATCTCTTCCATAAGGTAAATATTCATGCCTATATTCATCTGTGGAAAGAACAATTTTTTCGTCAACTTCAGAAGCCGCAAATTCTATCTGATTAGCGACTGTCATTCCTAATCCAGAAGAAATATTGCCAGTAAGATCTGCTACAATATTGGGCCCTGAAGCATAATTTATGGATTCATAATCAGTAACGAAGGGAAGCGCCCATTGCCCGCTCGTAAACTCTTCTACATCGGCTAGCAGGCTTACATCTGCACTTACTAAACGGGCCAAATAAGACACTGATGAATAAATTGTATTTTCAGTGCTAATATTCCAATTACCCGGCACGTTATCTATCATGGTTTGAGGAATTAACAGCGTTTCAAACCGTCTTTCAACAACATTTACTTGAAACTCCCCTTCAACTACTGAGAGCTCTGAAAGTGTTATAGATTCCGTACCAGAATAAATTTCCATTATTGCTGGGTTATCCGTCTGTGCTACCGAATAAGCTTCTTCTAAAAAAGCTACAACTTCATCGCCCCACCTAGCTAGATCTTCATCTCCATAGAAATAAAAATATGATATCGAATACGTACCCGGATCGTTGGTGAGTATGCTAACTTCACTATCAGAAACAGCCAAACTAGCAAGGGTATTTTCCTTTAAGTCATACCCATTGCCTAAAGATAATAAAGCTGAACTATCTCCACTTTTCTGAATAATAATATTTGGAGTTCTTCCAAACTCTGGCAAGTCTGGACTCGCATCAATCATTATACGCTCGTTGTTAGTGAATACTTCACTAAGAGAACTTGCATTAGTAAAGCTTGTCACCATTGCTAGCATTAATCCTGCCGCAACCTTCATTTTTTTTATGTTTACCATTTATTATTGCTTCCTATCCCTAGCAAAAAGCCCCAATCACAGTGTGAAATGGGGCTAAATATATAAGCAATATTACCTATTAGCGCTCTAAGTAATACTTAACTTCATTGCCGCTCAATGTATTTCCATAAATAATTACCTCATCAGCAATACTTAAGTGGCTGTTTGAAGCTGGCAATAGGCTTGGCTTAGCGGCCCAGTCTAATCCTAAAACATCTACACGATATGTATCACCGGTAGCGCCATCATTAATATTCAGTTCCCACGCCCCTGAACTTCGCTGACCTAAAATAGCTACTTCTACTTTCCCATCAAAGTTAAGGTCATTAATTACGTGTATCGATACATCACTTAGATTATTTCTCCACCCATGACTCACTAGGGTTATACCTCTGTCAGAGCCATCCTTGATAATCAATTGGTAGCGGTCGACTGAAGAGCGGTAACCGAATACCGCTAATTCTGGCACGCCATCGAGCGTCATGTCAGGAATAACCGTTAACTCAGGGCTTGTTAGATCTTCTGGCCAACTAAATATTCCTAATGTTCCTACGCGATCAGTTCCATCTTTAGTGAACAGTTGAACACGCCCATCATCCTTACTGATACCGAACATACCAAAATCAGTCTCGCCGTCGAAGTTAATATCAAATAGCTCGTGCCACGATACATCCTCCCATTTATCCGCAAAATTATAAGCTGGTAAACGGACATCTGTATCATCGCCATCGGCAATCTTTATCTGAATTTTGTTGTTAGATTTTATTCTACCAAACAAACCAATTTCACCCAGTCCATCACCATTCATGTCTGACAATTGATGGTAGACCGGTGTATTAAGTAGATCAGGATAACTAACTGTCTTTAGCGTACTGCCTGATGCTGCATCCTTAATAATAAGTTGAGGGCGATTTTCGATATAGAAACGGCCTTGCAAACCAAAATCATCTATACCATCACTATTGACATCATTAAGCTTCACAAATGACATTTCCGTCCAATTTGCCGGCCAGTTGAATGCTCTAATAGTTTCCCCCGTATAAGCATCTTTAACAAAAAGTTGAGCTTTACGTTCAACGCTTCCGTCTGTCAGTATTGTTTCAACAATACCGAATAGGCCAATATCTGCATAACCGTTAGTATTTAGATCATCTAAAACAAATACCTGAGGTTCGGCATACGTTCGTTGCCATTCAATACTTGTGATTAACTCGCTGCTAGCTCGACTGTAAACGTCAACACTGATTTCATTCTCTCCTGACATATCGCGAACATAAGCGATTAAGCCATCGTCTTGAGACCAAACGTAAGGAATAGCCATAGCCGAAAGCAGGTTCGCGTCATAACTAAGAGGGCTTGTATCGTCAATATCTAAAATTCCGTCGTTATCATCATCTTCATCGATAGCGTCAGCTAACCCATCGCCATCGGTATCTAACGGATTAAAAGAACATAAATACTCTAATTCGTCATACGAAATGTAATATGCAGTATTTTCTAAACACGTTAACGCCGAATTGCCAGTTAGATATATATATACCAATGAGGTCATGTTCTCTAACACGCTTATATCCGATATATTGTTTCCCTCCAAGCGGAGAGTATAAAGATTCATTCCTGCTAAAAAGCTAATATCAGTCAGGTTTGAACTCTCAATATCTAACCAAGTTAAATTTGGCAGTTGGGCCAACGGAGTAAAATCAACATCGTTTTGATTACGTACGCTAAAGTCAGTTAATTCCACTAATGCCGTTATCCAATCCAATTCGCCTAATGGAGTAGAGCCCAATGTGAGGGACCTTAACTTAGTCAAATTAGCTAACTTAGGTAAATCGTTAGTGATTAGTGGGAAGCTTTGTAGACTTAAGGTTTCCAACAGGATTAAGTCTTCTATAAAATCTAAGTTAGAGACAGTTTCCCCGCTTGCTAGCCATAGTGAAGTTAGATTAGTTAACTTCGAAAGCTCTGTAAGATTACCTTGGTATTCTGTGAGGTCGATTGTAACCTTTGTTAGCTTTGTTAATTCACTTATGAAATCCAAGCTAGTTGGCCTCAGTGGCCATATATCAAGGGCCGTCAAGTGAGTGAGTTTAGCTACCGGTGTTAGGTCAGTTATATTAGTTTGAGACAACGTTAGACTCTGTAAGTTTACAAACTTACTGATCCCGTCTAAATCGTCCATCGCCCCCTCATAACAATTTAGGTTTTTTACTTCGTGAAGGTATTCAGCACCCCAATTTTCCCATTCATAAATGCTGTAGGATAGACAAGTCTCTAAGCCTGTATTTTCAAATACTGCTTCGTCTATTAAAACTGGATAACTTGTCGCACTTGTTTCATCTAACCCAAATAATATTTCAGTAATATCCGCCCATCCGTCAGAGTCAGAGTCGTCATCGGTATTAAAACCACCCAAACCGTCAAACATTTGAGAATTTACATCATCCCCGTCAAGGATTCCGTCACCATCAGTATCTGAAGAGTTTGGCGAAGACATGTTTTGGAACTCTTCTAAGAACGTTAAGCCATCCTGGTCCAGATCACTGCCGGCCTCGTTATCACCAAATCTATTCTCATAAAAGTCTGGTACACCATCTTCATCATTATCCGATACTGTAAATTGAGCTAGATAGACAATATCAGTATGTGTGTTAGTAACTACTGCTTCCTCACTGTAAAACGATAAATCAAGAGGTAGCACGTCTCCTTGAAGTTGAAGCGATGTATCACCAACTGGAGACGTGAGCGTGACTATTCCTTCTGAATTGGATACTCCGCTATGGCTTGCGTACATATAATCAATATCGTGTAACCCAGCTGGACTTGAATTTCCTGAGAGCTTTATAACCAATCCTGATATTGGGTCACCGTCACTATCAACAACTTTATAAGATGCGCTTACTACAGGGACTACAAGGTTAAATTCACTATCGCCAATAACAGAGAAACTCTCAGACCGATTAACTAGGTAGTTACTACTGTATGATGTGCCAGCAGTCCAATAGTCATTATATTGGGCTTCCAATCTATACTGACCGTCGTATGGAGCTTCTATCGAATATCTTCCGTTAGAATCAACTAGGGTGTCGTCAATGAAGTTTCCATCTTTATCATAAAGCGACACTTTTAGAAGGAGCGGATTATCGACTAAGTTAGTTAACTTACCAGTTATCAAAACGCCATCTACTGGTTCGGGATCTACTACCCCACCGTCTTCATTGGGTAACGTAATTGTAAATACCTGACCTTTTTTAGATGAAAAATACTCGGCGTATATATTAGCTAATCCCGAATCATTCGGAGCCTCTACATAGAATTGTGGTAGGTTGATGGGTATGTACACTTCAAATATACCATTATGGTTGGTGGTTACACCATAGTGGTTAACGTTAGTATAAGTATCAAACTCATCTGTACTGATTTGGAAGTACTCATTGAAGGAAACTACCGCCCCTTCAATTCTATTACCCTCTTCGTCTATCACCCTCCCCCGTTGTTTATAAACTGGTAACGTGACATCTAGGAGGTAGTCCTCCACACGCTCACTACCCAACGTTAAATCTAATTCTGCCAGGTTAGAAAAATAATAAAAGTTGCTTACATTATTAGAACCGGACCATTCTGGTGACCAGTTGTATGAGTTAAGGGTATAATTACCTTCTGGTACCTTAAGGGTAACTTGTTGTGTTTCACCACTGGCACACTCGTAAACATTGATTGAGTAACTCTCGTTAGCCAATGAAAGGCATGAACCGTTTAAAGCAATATTATCGACATCGTAGACGCTAGCTTCAACGATGAAACCTTCATCTAATAACTCTTGCTCAAAAACGTTCCTAGCGCTGTCATCGGTTGTTTCTAATGATTCTATACTGGTAATAAATACGTTTGTATCGCTATTATCATGCGGGGTAAGGGAGCCAAATATGTTTTCTCCTGCTAAGGCAAGAATATCAGTGTCGTTCACACTATAACCATAAGAATATAGGCTAACGTTTTTATAAATCCCAGTTACTTCATCATACTCCCCAGTATTCTGATCTATACGCGAACTAGCATCAATTAATTCGCCATTATATAGGGCATTCAGACGTATCCTTTTCGCTGGGAACACTAAGTCTTCTTCAGTTTGACTCTCTACAATAACTTCTTGGCCATTGACACTTAAATTTACGTATTGATCAACTTCGCCATTGTCGTCAATATCTATATCATCATAGAAGCTATAATTAACGGTATAAGTCCCTTCTTCTAGAGACGTCAAGTAGGTTCCATCTTCATTTGTATACAGGGTGACTGAATTAGATGTTGAATTGTTTACGAACCTAACTTCAGCATTTGGATATATCCGCCCATTTAGATCTTGGACACTTCCACTAACTTCGAAGTAAGTGGAAGTGTCGACTTCGACTTCGCTTAGTAACCAAACGTTATGAATATTTTGAGGGCCAGAAATATCAGTGAAAGATTGCGAAAATGAAAAATCAGAAGACTCTAAACGTACCCTATATTCGCCTAAATCGACGCCAGAAATACTATATACACCATCATGATCTGTTTGAGCTGAGGCAACCTGTACACCGTTTTTAATTAAGATTACCGTTGCATCTGGATAAGTTTCATAGTCGTAATGAACTTGTCCCTTTAATTCCGCAGCTGATGCGCAAAAAGAGGTTGCAATACCGAAGGCGGTAAGAGCGAACGTTCCTTTGATTAATCGACTTTTCATTGCCGAATTCCTTTTAAAGTGAAATTTTTTGTATTAATTAGGAAGTTTAGTTAACTTTTTAATTCTTCTATCTATATCGGAAACGTTTAAAGACTCAGCTTTTTGATAATATTTTAGCGCTCTCGATTTGTCCGAAAACCGACTCGGGCGGCTTAATAAATCACCAAGTTCTCTATAAGCTTCGGGATTTCCGTTGCGTGCTCTTTCTTCTAGCTTGAGCCTTTTGATTTCAAATGCTTGCTTCTGCTGTAGCAAAAACTTCTCTGATGCGGGTAATTGCGATTTTTCTAGACTCGCTTTAAAGCGCTCGTCGACTTCTTGGGCGTAAGACGGTAATAAAAAAAATAAGCAGAAAAGGAATAACGTGAGGTACCTGTTCATCCTATTGTCCTTAACAAGATTTAAGAACAGTTTTTATAGAACAGAATATAGACAATAGCAAATGAAACTTTAAATTATTTAAGGTGAATATTCCTTAGTTTGTTGATTCCAACGTTGAGGGTTTGTATACCGTTGCTGGTTATAGCACTGAAAAGAAGAGGTTTTATTTTTCTAGTCACAGGGTAAAGCTTTAAAGGCGCTATTAAAGATAGCGCCTTTACGGTAGTAAGAAGGGTTATGACTTGAGGGATGCGATAAGTTCGCTATAGCCTAACCTTGATATAAGATCGCTATCTAGCTCTTTCATAACACACCGAATATCATCACTATCAAAAGACGCCATATAGTCGTGAGATAGGTAACTCGATTTATCAAAGGCTTCTTTAGTTTGATAATCATCAGCTTTAGATAAAACTTCACCATCATTTATGCGCTTAACTTTTTTCTCTGGAACAAAGAAATTGCCGGAAGTCCGTTCCAAAGACATTTTTTCAGCCGCTTTATTGATGATAAATTCAGGCTTTTCAATCAACATTTCATATCGAATATGAACAAAGTCTTTGTGAGAAGCGTAATTCCAATTCATAGCATTCCAAAAATCTACGGGACTGGAAAACCTCAATTCGGGCGAGCGAGGATTAGCCTGATCAAACACTATAATCTTTGACCTTATAAAGTTTTTGAAGATCAACGGTGCTTTTAAGTTTCTTTTAACTTCTTGATGGTATTTGAATAAGGAAAATAAAAACGAAAAGGGGTTTTTTGTAATAAAAAATGCCTTGTCGTAATCGAAAGAGTAACTGGCATTAGAGTCAGAGGATATGATTGGAAGAAAACCATGTTTCCAACCAAAAACGTTATTCTTAACATTACAATAATAGTTTTGCTCTAATAGAGCTTTAGCAAAGTTGGTCCCGCTACGAAAGCATCCCATCATCGCAACATTTTTTCGGTCTTGAGAGTCCATGATATTACTTCTTGATCTTCTGTTCATATTCGGCAAGTTTCTTATTGATAAGCGAACCAGTAGGCCTTCCTTTCTTAGCCAACTCCATCAGTTTTTTAGAAAGGAAAATATTCTTATCTTCTAATAGAATAGCTGCGTCCCTTAACTCGTTTACAAACTTACTCAGTAAACCCAAATTCATGTCTTTCGGTTCATTGGCAATAGAATTAATTAATTTAACATATTCGTAGCCGTTAGTGACACAAGCAGAAAATGAATCCGACACAAAAAGTTTTTGGAGCTTCGCGTAGTGCGATACTATTGCCTTCATTTGCTTCGTATTAGCATCACCCGCATTATGCGATAAATACAATGCATCCTCTTGCGTACCATCTATAGGGTGCATTGAAGCCGTTCTAGAAATTGGGATAATTACTGTTGGCGTCCCGTTCAACATGGCCATAGCCTTGAACCATAAATCATCAGCTGTTGGGCACAATGACTGAAACAACGAATCTTTAATTACATCTTTATGTAAGGCACCAGGGGGATATAAGATGCCTGCATAACCAATCGGTATTATTGCTAGCTTACTTTTTAATTCATGCTCTAGTTGTATAAATTGCCAGTCGGGATAAGGTTTTATTTCTTTATCTTCAACTCGAATAACCCTTCCTCTTGCGCCAATAACACAATTTGGATACAAAGAATGGTACGTTAAAAGACTTTCTATGAGTGTCGGGGGATATTCAAAATCATCATCTACTGTCACGATAGTCGCATTTGGGTACTTTTTGATAGCTGGTACCAGCTTTTTGAAACTTCTTATATTCTCACAGTAGTCTATCTCAAACCTTTCTGAACGGAGGTCAGCCAACATAGCCGGAATAGTATTATCCGTAAATTCGTCTTTATCTAGCCACAAGACGATTTTATCAATTTCTGCTGTTTGATTTAACAGTGAAATAATAGTCTTGTGAACAGTGTTAGCTCTTTTCGCGTAAGTGGTTAGTGAAACGATTAAGTTCATATTATTTAAAGACATTATTCAAATTGCTTAATATTTATTGTATTAATGACATCTGCATATTCGCAGAGTTTTCGATTTATCAGCTCACCTTGGGGTCTAAAGAATTTTGCTCTATTCATATATTTGAACGCTTGAAGAATATCACCTTCGGCTTCGAAGTATAGCGCTAGTTCTCTCAAAAACTTCCCCTCATCCATATGTCGCTTAACTCTCAATGCCTGCATTAATGAAGCTATATTTTCACGAGTCGGACTACCAGTAAGACTGTAGGAGACCTCTGGCTTTACTAATTTTCTCATTAGCGTTGAAAGGCTACGCTTCATAGGGCTGATTGGTCTTGCAATATAATCAAACATTTGATCATTTAAAGGGCTGAAATCTAAAAATGAAAGGTATTTACTAGAAACAATATTTCGTACTTGTGAAAATAGTGATGGAGAATATTCATACATTGATTGCAGTATTTTCGACGCTGCTGGCTCTGACAATACTTGAGAGAATCTCTCTCGCTGAGTCTGTTCCTCAACTACCTTCTGAAATGAAGAATTTTCTAAACCTAATAACGAGAACATATTCTCTAGTGCTACTGTAGCCTTGCCCTTATACTCTTCAAACTGCTCTTCTGAATATACTGAAAATGATGATATATCCCCCTGATATTGTTGCAGAAAAATATCTAGTTCTTGATGTAACTCAATTAAGGGAAACTGATTAAGTAAACGTTTAAATTCTAGAGCTTCAAACGAATATGAACCGTTGATAACTTTTGCATTGGTAACAGTTATTCTTCTAAGGCCAATGGTCTCTAAGAAATCTTGAACGATATTACCACCTGAAAAAAAGTTATCTCCATAGAAACGCAAACTCAATCTATGAGCAAAACTCTTCGTTAATTCATGCAACTTGAGTAACTTGTTGAAACTTACGACTTTAGGTGTAGTGATTAATAAGGTATTAAAATGACGTTTAACAGATTGATTATATAATGACTCACTAGATTCAATTGGATTTCGCAGATAAAAAATGAAATGGACATCTTCAAAATATTCAGCCAAAGGCTTTACTAAATTTATAAAGGCTTCTGATGACAGAAGAATATATTCGACTCCGTCCCTTTCAGCGTGCTCAATAAGTGAGCTGGCTTTATCAACATCGAAAATAAAACGACCATTTTTATCCTCGGAAAAGATACTTCTAAAATTACCAGAGCTTATGCCATTTTTGTCCACTTTGTGCTTAGGATATAGATACCCTTCGTCAAGTAACAATTTCCTATTGCTGGACAACCACTCCTGTATTACAGAAGAGCCTGTCTTTCCAGGCCCGACATGTATAATTAATTTGGGTTTATTACTCACCTAACAACCTTCAATTCAGCTTAATATTACTGGCCTTTTAATGCTCTAAACTCATCAAGCTTTTTTAGAATAATGGAGCCAGTAGGATTTAACTCTCTAGCTTGTTCCATCAATTCGATAGCTTCATCAATATTTTGAGAAGCAGCATCAATTGCTAAATCTCGGATAAAACGGAAATCGTCTGGCCTGAAACTAATTAAATTTTTGCGGACATCTTTAAAGGTTTTTGTAACTTCTGGTAGCTTTACTCCCCTAAACATCTGCATCATTAATGGATAGTTCGCCAATGAATGCTTCGCTAAATTAGCTAAAGAAGCCTTGTAGCGCTCTTCGACAAATGATTCTGCTGATAGTTTATGATTGAAGTAATTAGTTTTCCTTTCAAAATTCACATAACTTTGTTCGTACTTTAAAAATGCATCTAGCGGCAACTCTATCTCTCTATGCATATCATCTTTTACAGGCAAACCATATCTGTTCGTCTTATAAGGAAAAGCATCTCCAGGCCTGCCTCTCAGTAATAGAGATACATATTCTTCAGCTGAACGGTGTGCTCGATGATAGATAAAGGCATCCTTCAAGCTTTGCAGCTCTGGAGAGACGGCCTGAATAAGAGATGGTCTTGGTCGAAAATCTACTTTATTAGCCAATAAATGAGCTACTTTTTTTGAAAAAAGCGGCACGTGGTGGCGTAATTCCTTAACAGGTGCATGCAGCGGATAAATCGTTTTGACTAATGGAGACAAATTCCCAGATATTGTTCTGGGTACATGTGATAGTTTTGGCAAAGTCCCCATGTCATTCAACCACTCGAACGATATGACATCATCATCGGAAAAATCTGCCAAAAATTGTTTTATCGATATATTAAAGTGTCTTGGGATCCAATATTCGTCAATATCTAGAAAAATAATATGAGTAAATTCATTGTCTTTTTTAGCTTCATGCCAAACTTTATTATAAACAACAAACTGGATTTGCTTCTTTGCTTCTTCTGGGCACATATCTACCCAGTCAGCGCTATCCCAAGTCACACTTGGATATGAGCGCGAAATATCATCTAATACTTCAGAAGAGTTGTCTGTTGTACGATTGATAAATATTTCGATATCATCAAAGCCAAAAAATAAGTGATGATGTACCCATTGAGTAAAATAAGCGCCTTCGTCTTTTGCTATAGCTACTAGTTTTACGCGTATATCATCGGCCGAGCGCACACTGCTCTTTCCAACTTTACTGAGAAAACTTGCGTTAATCATTCTATATCCAGATATTTTTGTGCTATTCCCCGAAAAACGGATACCGTCCAAAGTTTGAAATTTGTTTTCCCCACTTGAGAATACTCTTCTCATTGTTAAGAAGGGGCGTTTCAAATCCGGCGATTGCCCATTTATCCATGGGGTTTAGTATGTGTACATTTTGCAGACCAAAGTCTCCGCAAATTTGTGCATCAGAGCGAACATTGTCACCAACGTGGATGTAACTTTTCTTAGATTCATCTACTAACCCCTTAATGAAGGTCCACATAGTGCCTGCATCTTTTCTCTTTCGTAAATCAGAACTTACGAATAATTTATACGGTACCGCAATACCTATCTTTCGTAACATGGTGGCAATTTGCTCTTTGGTGTAGTAGATGTCGGTAACAAACCAGATTTCTCTGCCCATTGCATAAAGCTCTTGGACTATCTTGACCATTTCTTCTTTTGGTAACGCCATTGATAAATCAAAATGAAATTCTCTATTAGCCCAATCTTCTGTCAGCGTTTTGTCCAAGTCTAATATCTCAGATAATTTTTCATAAGCTTCATAGATATTTACATCACCTTCGAAGTTTCGTTGTTTTCTGCACGCTAGCTCAGCGTTATTTCTCTGTGTTATGAAATCCAACTCAGACACAAAGTAGCCTGCTACTACTAGCTCCTTACCTAATTTAAATTTCGCGTAATCGGGTTCAGAAAATTCTCTTCTCAATACCGTGTCAAAAATATCAAACGAAACGATCTCAAAATTTTGTATATCCGACTGCAAACCTTCAGGCGACTTGTAGTAACTTGACGATATATATGATTTATCAGTGGTAAATTTGCCTTGAGGTGGATAGTAAAAAAACTGTTGGTAGCCTTGCTTTTCAGCTAACAAGCCTAATGTTCGCTCTAGGGCATGTAGCCAACTACCGTCATTGGGAAGAGGCTCTTCTGGAAAATCACTGTAGGTATAATTTTCGTTCAACAATGGCGCCAAGGCTTGAGGTCTAGCCCAAAACATTCCCCCAACTGGGTAATTTAAGAAATTATCACTTATATCTATGCCCCATTTGTTAACAAAGCCTTCAGCATAACCTTTATTGCATGTCCAATGGTTTACCCATGCTGGCATCATCCAAAACGATGTTGGGTAATAGATTCCTAGCTCTTTTTGTTCGTCAAATAAGCGCAAAACTGATTTCACAACATGCTTATCGTTCAATAAGTAATTATTCTGATAATCGAACCATTGGGTTTGTTCTCGTCCACTGTACAAGGATTTTTTCGAATGCAAGTGGCACATTAAATCGTAATCTAGTAGTTCATTACTGAAGTTAACTAGAAAAGGGCCAAAATTTCGTCCACGGTTTTCACATAAAACTGCTTTTACTTTTTTTACATTTTGAAGCTCATTGAACGTTTTTAAAGAGCTAGTTTTTATTGATTCAGTAGCGGCTGTAACAAACACATCTACTTCAGTTGGGAAACGCTTAAGAGAAGCTGCAAACTTCTCAACAAAGTCAGGGTAAAAAATGTGTAAAACAATAGCTATTTTCTGTTGCTTCCAGCTACCCGTTTCTTTAGCAAGCAACTGGGTAGATGGTAACCACCGATTAATCACACCTGAAGAGGCTCTGTGTTCATATCTACCGTGGTACATATAGTGTGTTAAAGGCTCAACTCCACCTAGGTAAATATCTACATTACTGCGTAAGTAAAATTCGGTATCGAAATGTGCAGACGGATTTATGTTAGAAGATTTAGATTTTTCGTTATAGTCATTAAATGCTGCTAACGGATGCGGAAAAGTACCATAGTGTTCTTGATACCACTCCACATCGAATAACCCCTCAGCGACGGCTCTTTTAAAAGCCTTTGCAACCTTTGGACGAGTTGTCATTTCAAATGATTGTTGAGCACGTCGTACAATTTTTCTTAGTTTATTTCGCATTCTATAACCCAAAGAAATCTAATGGATTCAAATTACCTTGCCCAGAGATTGCATCATCTAATTCAAACAACGGCCATGAGGCACGAGGTAAAAGGTTACGTTGTGTGACATGGGCGTTAAATATAGTTTCAACTTCTTCTATTGAATATTGAATGTTATTGACGTGACAATCAAAAACGCACTCTAGTGCACCTGATAGCAACATCTCAAGATCTGTAAAATTCTCTTGTGTATATGTTCTTTTACCAAAACAAAAGTGATATTTATTACTATTTTTATCTAAGAGGATATCTACAAATTGACCATTTGGGGCCGTTAGAAGAGACTCAAGAAACATAGAGCGGTCTAGCATCATATACCCTCCCCCCATGTTCACATTTGTCTTGTATACATGATCTATGGAAACTGTATAACCATCGATATCTATTTCACCGGAAGCAGTAGTGATCATATAGACACCGTATATTTCACGCTTGGTTATCATGGCAAGAAGCTTTTGAATCGTACCCGAATAGCCAACATCGGTAACAACCGGCGTAATTTCTATGTCAGTGAAACCTATTGATGACAAATAGTTTTGATAAATGCTACGAGTTGTAGAAACAATGTCACTGATAACACTCTTTTTTTCATTGAGGATTTCTACGACTTTCGTATAGTCTCGCGGCAGTTTAATCTTTGAGCTTTTATCATAACCTAATAATATCGCTTCAGTTTGCTCTGATGTGAACGCATATCGAGATTTAAAAAACTCTCCGAGCAAACCATCGAAACTATGCTTAACACTTATTGACCAACTACTTTCTATATCCAACGTAATCCTAAACAGAAAGGTTCGAGAAACGTAGAGATAGTCTGAAGAAGTGTTGTTTTCATCAACGATATTAAACGCCTGTTTTAATGCATAACCTTCCCTAGCTAGGTGAAACACTTTAGTTTTACCTGGTATGGGTTTCAGTTTATCAACTAATTTTGAGGTATAAACAGATAAAATAGGGCCCAGAAAATTATATCCAAACTCTTTCAGTGAAGTATTTTTAAGCATGCTGCAGATTCATCTCTTTGTCTTAATCGCTTCCTTTCGCCCTATTTATATTAAAAAGAGCTGTTTCATAATAACATTTTCAACTCTTACTCGTCTCTTATTCGTCTCTATTTAATAAAAGAAATGTACTAAAAACAAAAAACCCGGCCTAAGCCGGGTTTTTTAATAATTCTGATAACTCAGAATTAAGAGTATTTATTACTCTTCAGTTGCTTCTACTGCTTCTTCTTCAGCTTCAACAACTGGACGGTCTACTAGTTCAACGTATGCCATAGGGGCATTGTCGCCAGCACGGAGTCCGCATTTAAGAATGCGAGTGTATCCGCCTGGGCGAGCTTCGTAACGAGGACCAAGCTCGTTGAATAGTTTACCAACAACTTCTTTATCACCAGTGCGGGCGAAAGCTAAACGGCGGTTTGCAACGCTGTCTTGCTTAGCCATAGTGATAAGAGGCTCAATAACGCGACGTAATTCTTTCGCTTTTGGTAACGTCGTTTTGATCACTTCGTGCTTGACCAAAGAGCCGGCCATGTTCTTGAACATAGCTTGACGATGGCTGCTGTTGCGATTCAACTGACGACCACTCTTACGATGGCGCATAGTTTTATCCTTCTCTACAAATCAGTTTATTAAAAACCTGATTAATCTTTTTCAGCGATGCTCTCAGGCGGCCAGTTTTCTAGGCGCATACCTAGAGAAAGTCCACGAGATGCTAGAACATCTTTGATTTCAGTTAGCGATTTTTTACCAAGGTTTGGCGTTTTAAGTAGCTCAACCTCAGTACGCTGAACCAGGTCACCAATGTACTGGATAGCTTCTGCTTTTAAACAGTTAGCAGAACGTACAGTTAGCTCTAGGTCATCAACTGGGCGAAGTAGAATCGGATCAAATTCCGGCTTCTCTTCTTTCGCTTCTGGCTCAGACACATCACGTAAATCTACGAATGCATCAAGCTGTTCAGCTAGGATAGTCGCAGAACGGCGGATCGCTTCTTCAGGATCTAAAGTACCGTTCGTTTCCATATCGATAATCAATTTGTCTAGGTCTGTGCGTTGTTCAACACGGGCAGACTCTACACTATAAGCTATACGCTCTACTGGGCTGTATGAAGCATCAACTAACAAACGACCAATTGGACGATCATCTTCTTCAGAGGAGCGACGGGTAGAAGCTGGTACATAACCGCGACCCATTTCTACTTTAATACGCATGCTGATTTCAGCTTCGCCAGTTAAAGTACAAACTAAGTGGTCAGGGTTAACAATTTCTACGTCGCCATCATGCTGAATGTCACCAGCAACAACAGGGCCAGCGCCAGATTTCACTAGAGTTAGGGTTGCCTCAGTTTTACCTTCAAGGCGAACCGCTAAACCTTTAAGATTTAGCAAGATTTCAATTACGTCTTCTTGCACACCTTCTTTGGTGCTGTACTCGTGAAGAACGCCATCAATTTCTACTTCAGTAACTGCGCATCCTGGCATGGATGACAACAAGATACGACGTAGGGCGTTACCTAGAGTGTGGCCAAAGCCGCGCTCTAGTGGTTCCAAAGTTACTTTGGCACGAGTAGGAGAAACGTTTTCGATCTCAACTAATCTCGGTTTAAGGAATTCAGTCACAGAACCCACAATGCTTCCTCTTTAGTTAGCTTTACTTAGAGTAAAGTTCAACGATCAACTGTTCGTTAATTTCCGCAGACAAATCAGTTCTTTCTGGTAGGCGCTTAAAAGTACCTTCCATTTTAGTGCTGTCTACTTCAATCCAAGTTGGCTTCTCGCGTTGGTCAGCCAGTTCCAAAGCAGCTACGATACGAGCTTGCTTCTTAGCTTTTTCACGAACAGAAACCACGTCTTCGGCAGAAACGTTGAATGATGGAATGTTCACAACTTGACCATTTACCATGATCGCCTTGTGGCTAACTAGCTGACGTGCTTCTGCACGTGTGCTAGCAAATCCCATACGATAAACTACGTTATCAAGACGCTTTTCTAAAAGTTGTAACAAGTTTTCACCTGTGTTCCCTTTTAGACGTGCAGCTTCTTTATAGTAGTTACGGAATTGCTTTTCAAGAACGCCATACATACGACGAACTTTTTGTTTTTCACGCAGCTGAACACCGTAGTCAGACAAACGGCCACGACGGGCTCCATGCTGACCAGGCGCTGTATCGATTTTACATTTAGAATCGATTGCGCGAACGCCGCTCTTAAGGAACAAATCAGTTCCTTCGCGACGGCTAAGTTTGAGTTTTGGACCCAAATATCTTGCCATGATCTTTCTCCAACTGTCCGTCGATTAAACGCGACGTTTTTTCGGTGGACGACAACCGTTGTGAGGAATTGGTGTCACATCGGTAATATTTGTGATCTTATAACCAGTAGCGTTAAGAGCACGGATCGCAGACTCACGGCCTGGACCTGGACCTTTTACAAACACTTCTAGGTTTTTAAGACCGTATTCTTGTGCAGCAACACCTGCACGCTCTGCAGCAACCTGTGCAGCAAATGGGGTAGATTTACGTGAACCACGGAAACCTGAACCACCAGATGTCGCCCATGCTAATGCATTGCCTTGACGGTCTGTAATAGTCACAATTGTGTTGTTGAAAGACGCATGGATATGAGCCATACCGTCTGCAACCTGACGTTTAGCGCGCTTACGCGTACTACGAGCTGGTGCTTTAGCCATAACTTATTCCCCGTTTACTTCTTAATTGGCTTACGAGGACCTTTACGGGTACGCGCATTTGTTTTAGTGCGCTGACCACGTAGAGGCAAGCTACGACGGTGGCGAATACCACGGAAGCAACCCAGGTCCATCAAACGTTTGATGCTCATAGAGACTTCACGGCGTAAATCACCTTCAACGGTAAATTTAGCCACTTCGTCACGAAGCTTATCAATAGTCGCTTCGTCTAGCTCTTTGATCTTTGTATCTTCTGCAACACCAGCACCTACACAAATGCTTTTAGCACGTGTAGGACCAACGCCATAGATCGCTTGGATAGCGATTACAGCATGCTTGTGCTCAGGAATGTTAATGCCAGCGATACGGGCCATTAACAGCACTCCTCTAATTTATTGTTGACGACCTAAAAAGCCCGATAGGATACTTACCCGTCAACTAAATTGCAAATATTTAGGTTCTGAACACTTTAAACAAAACCAGCAGAACCTGATAAGTATAAGTCAGGCCCTGCTTATTAGCTTTGCGAGTATTCAGTACCGCGTAGATTAACCTTGCCTTTGCTTATGCTTCGGCTCTGTACAAATTACGCGCACAACACCGTTGCGTTTGATAACTTTACAGTTACGGCAAATCTTTTTAACTGATGCACGAACTTTCATTACATCACTCCCCTATCTTATAAATTAAGGGGCTAACTTAACGGCCGTAGCCTTTAAGATTAGCTTTCTTCAGAACAGACTCATATTGACTACTCATCAAATGTGTCTGCACCTGTGCCATAAAGTCCATGATAACCACCACAATAATTAGAAGCGACGTACCACCGAAGTAGAACGGAACATTCCAGGCAATTAGCATGAATTCAGGCACCAAACAAATAAAGGTTATGTACAGCGCGCCTGCCAGAGTCAGACGAGTCATTACCTTATCGATATAACGCGATGTTTGTTCACCAGGACGGATACCTGGTACAAACGCACCAGACTTCTTCAAGTTATCCGCTGTTTCACGCGGGTTGAAAACCAACGCCGTGTAGAAGAAGCAGAAGAAGATTATCGCTGTTGCGTATAACATCACATACAGGGGCTGACCTGGAGATAGCATAAGTGCTACGTCCTGCAACCACGCCGTAGATTCATTCTGTCCGAACCATCCTGCGATAGTACCCGGAAACAAAATGATGCTGGAAGCAAAGATGGGTGGAATTACACCAGCCATGTTGACTTTCAGTGGTAAATGCGTGCTTTGCGCGGCAAAAACCTGACGGCCTTGCTGACGCTTTGCATAGTTTACCACAATTCTGCGCTGTCCGCGCTCTACAAATACCACAAGGTATGTAAGCGCAATAACAATCACAGCCATCAACAACAAGAACAACAGGTTAATGTCGCCTTGTCTTGCTTGTTCTGCCGTCTGACCTATCGCTGTTGGTAGACCGGCAACAATACCAGCAAATATCAATATAGAAATACCGTTACCGATACCTCGTTCAGTAATTTGCTCACCTAACCACATTAGGAACATAGTTCCTGTGACCAAGCTCACTACTGCCGTAAAGTAGAATCCGAAGCCAGGGTTCAATACCAGTCCATTAATTAGGTTAGGCAGACCCGTCGATATTCCAATTGATTGGAATATAGCCAATACCAACGTTAGATAACGTGTGTACTGACTAATTTTACGACGACCTGCTTCGCCTTCTTTTTTAAGCTCTATCATCGGTGGATGAACCACCGAGAGCAACTGCATAATAATTGATGCAGTAATGTATGGCATGATGCCCAAAGCCAGAACGGATGCACGCTCAAGCGCACCACCGGAGAACATGTTAAACATTTCTACAATGGTACCTTTCTGTTGCTCGAACAAGTCAGCAAGTACAGCTGGATCGATGCCCGGAATAGGAACATAAGAACCTAATCTGAATACAACAATCGCACCGAGTACGAACAACAATCTTGCTTTAAGCTCACTCAAGCCGCTTTTCGCGCCTGAATCCAATCCTGGTTTAGCCATCTAGCTTATTCCTCTACTTTACCGCCAGCAGCTTCAATCGCTTCTTTAGCGCCTTTAGTAACCTTTAAACCGCTTACTGTAACAGCGCGTGATACTTCACCGCTCTTGATAACTTTAACGAACTGAATCTCTTTTTTCACAAGACCAGCTGCTTTTAAAGTTTCTAGAGATGCTGTATCACCATCAACCTTTGCGATTTCTGCAAGAGTTACTTCGTCAGTAACGAAGCTCTTACGTGATGTGAAACCGAATTTAGGAAGACGACGCTGAAGTGGCATCTGACCACCTTCAAATCCTGGCTTAACACGGCCACCTGAACGGCTTTTTTGACCTTTGTGACCTGCGCCACCTGTTTTACCTAGACCTGAACCGATACCACGACCAGTACGCTTACCAGAATGTTTAGCTCCTGGAGCAGGAGCAATAGTATTTAAACGCATAACTTACTCCTCGACTATTTCGACCATGTAATTAACACGGTGAATCATGCCGCGTACACTTGGCGTATCTTCCAGTTCACGAACATGGTTGATTTTACGAAGGCCTAAACCTTTAAGCGTAGCTCTGTGCTTTGGCAAACGGCCAATCGCACTTTTAGTTTGCTTTACTTTAATCGTTGCCATGTCTGATTACCCCAAAATTTCTGATACAGACAATCCACGTTTCGCAGCAACTTTCGCTGGAGAATTCATCTCTGTCAGCGCGTTGATTGTTGCACGAACAACGTTGATTGGGTTCGTAGAACCGTAACATTTTGAAAGTACGTTCTGTACACCAGCTACTTCAAGTACTGCACGCATTGCACCGCCGGCGATGATACCGGTACCTTCTGATGCTGGTTGCATGTAGACTTTAGAGCCAGAGTGACGACCTTTAATTGGGTGCTGTAACGTATGGCCGTTAAGGTCAACGTCAACCATGTTGCGACGTGCCTTTTCCATAGCTTTCTGGATTGCAGCAGGCACTTCACGTGCTTTACCATAACCGAAACCTACGCGACCATTACCGTCACCCACTACTGTCAATGCAGTAAAACTAAAGATACGACCACCTTTAACCACTTTAGATACGCGGTTAACAGCAATCAATTTCTCTAATAGTTCACCGTTCTGAACTTCTTGTTTAGCCATTATAAACTCCTAGAACTGAAGGCCAGCTTCGCGAGCTGCATCAGCTAATGCCTTAACGCGACCGTGGTATTTAAAACCACTACGATCGAAAGCCACTTTTTCAATGCCTTTCTCTTTAGCGCGTTCTGCAATTGCTTTACCGACTATCGCCGCTGCTTCAGCGTTACCTGTTGACTTAAGATCTTTTGCAAGTTCTTTATCTACAGTAGAAGCCGCTGCTAATACTTCAGAACCGCTAGGAGCGATTAACTGAGCATAGATGTGGCGAGGTGTACGGTTAATTACCAAGCGATGCGCGGCCAGTTCACGAATTTTTGCTCGTGCGCGTGTAGCGCGACGAATGCGAGCTGTTTTCTTATCCATCGTATCACCCACCTACTTTTTCTTAGCTTCTTTACGACGTACATGTTCGTCAGCGTAACGTACACCTTTACCTTTGTAAGGCTCTGGTGGACGGTAAGCGCGAATGTTCGCCGCAACCTGTCCTACAACCTGCTTATCGGCGCCTTTCACGACGATTTCAGTTTGCGTAGGCGTTTCAACGGTAATGCCTTCAGGCATCTCGTATACTACTGGGTGAGAGAAACCAAGCGTCAGGTTTAGTTTGCTACCTTGTGCTTGCGCACGGTAACCAACACCATTTAACTGAAGCTTTTTCTCAAAACCTTGTGAAACACCTTGAACCATTGCGTTAAGAAGAGAGCGTACAGTACCAGCCTGTGCCCAAGCGTCAGAAAAACCTTCGCGAGGAAGTGCTTTCAATTGGTTCTCTTCTTGTACAACTTCTACAGCGTCGTTAAAAACGCGGGTCAAAGTGCCTTTACTACCTTTTGCGGTAATTTCTTGGCCAGCGATAGAAATATCTACACCTGAAACCAAGTCTACTGGGGCTTTTGCTACTCGTGACATTTCAACTCCTCCGTTATGCTACATAACCGATGATCTCACCGCCCATGCCAGCGTTACGCGCTGCACGGTCAGTCATCACACCTTTAGAAGTCGACACGATCGCGACACCCAATCCACCCATTACTTTAGGAAGCTCATCTTTTTTCTTATAGATTCGCAGACCTGGGCGGCTTACACGCTCAATAGTGTCAATTACTTGCTTGCCTTCGAAGTACTTAAGCGTAACTTCTAAAACAGGCTTAACGTCACCAGATGCAGCGAAGTCAGTAATATAACCTTCAGACTTTAATACTTCACAAATTGCTACGCGAAGTTTAGAAGAAGGCATAACTACAGAAACTTTCTCTGCCATTTGGCCGTTACGGATGCGGGTAAACATATCCGCGATAGGATCTTGCATGCTCATTATCAGCTACTCCTTACCAGCTGGCTTTTTTAAGGCCAGGGACTTCGCCGCGCATCGCTGCTTCACGCAGTTTGATACGGCTAAGACCGAATTTGCGAAGGTAACCATGTGGACGACCAGTTACGCGGCAGCGATTACGCTGACGTGAAGAACTTGAGTCACGTGGCAGTTGTTGTAGCTTAAGAACAGCGTCCCAACGCTCTTCTTCAGATACGTTAACATCGCTGATAGTCGCTTTAAGTGCGGCACGTTTTTCTGCGTACTTAGCTACTAGCTTAGCGCGCTTTACTTCACGGGCCTTCATTGATTCTTTTGCCATAACCCTACACCCTACTTTTTAAATGGGAAGTTGAACGCGTCCAGCAGAGCACGTGCTTCTTCATTTGAGTCCGCACTGGTAGTGATAGTAATATCCATACCACGAACTTTATCCACTTTATCGAAATCGATTTCAGGGAAAATGATTTGCTCACGCACGCCCATGCTGTAGTTACCACGACCGTCGAATGACTTAGGGTTCAAACCACGGAAGTCGCGAACACGTGGGATAGCGATTGAAATCAAACGCTCAAGGAATTCCCACATACGCTCGCCGCGTAAGGTTACTTTACAGCCAATCGGATAACCTTCACGGATTTTAAAGCCCGCTACTGATCTTCTAGCAACTGTAACAATCGGCTTCTGACCGGCGATAGCCGCCATGTCAGCTTGAGCATTTTCAAGCACCTTCTTGTCAGCAATTGCTTCACCTAAACCCATGTTTAGAGTGATTTTTTCAATCCGAGGGACTTGCATGACGCTTTTGTACCCGAACTGCTTAGCAAGTTCAGCTACTACTGTTTCTTTATAGAAATCATGCAGTTTCGCCATCGTACTCTCCAATATAATTAAACAAGTTCGCCGTTAGATTTGAAGAAACGAACTTTCTTCTCATCTTCGAAACGGAAACCAACGCGATCTGCTTTGCCCGTTGCCGGGTTAACAATCGCAACATTAGAAACGTGAATAGAAGCTTCTTTCTCAACAATTCCACCAGCTACACCCAATTGTGGGTTTGGCTTAGTGTGCTTCTTGATAAGATTAACACCTTCTATAATTACACGGTTATCAGCAATAAGCACTTTAAGGACTTTGCCTTGTTTGCCTTTGTCTTTACCCGCTAATACGACTACTTCATCATCACGACGAATTTTATTAGCCATTATCGTGACTCCTTATAGTACCTCTGGGGCCAATGAGATGATTTTCATGAAGTTTTCACTTCTCAACTCACGGGTTACCGGTCCAAAGATACGCGTACCAATTGGTTGCTTGTTTGCGTTAAGCAAAACAGCTGCGTTGCCGTCAAAACGAATGGATGAACCATCTGCACGACGAACGCCTTTTCTAGTACGCACCACCACTGCATTCAGTACGTCACCTTTTTTAACTTTACCGCGAGGAATTGCTTCCTTCACAGTAACTTTGATGATGTCACCGATACCTGCATAACGGCGATGCGAGCCACCAAGAACCTTAATACACTGAACCCTGCGAGCGCCGCTGTTGTCTGCAACGTCCAGGTTAGTTTGCATTTGGATCATGTTAGTGCTCCGCTCTATTATGAGACTCTGCCGAGTCGTTATTGCTGCTAAACCCAACAAACATTGTTGAATTTATATACATACCCCCATAAAAAGGGCGCGAAACTATAACAGAAATTTTGAGCTAGAGATAGCGTTAAATTGGATTATTTTTAATCGATGGGGAAATTGAGTACATTGTTTCTGAAATGCGAGGGGGTCGCATGACGCATGACATGAATAGCGCCAGAAGCAGGTGCACATTATACGCATGATTTTATATTTTGTCTTGTGATTTTATATCCCCCGTAATACATCCATAAAAAAGCCCCAGCATTGCCGGGGCAGATAGCCAAAAGTTGGCTATCAAGCAGGATCTTTAAACTTCTCCTGTTTATAAGACAAGTGGAAGTTAATACAGTCCCCTAACCGCGAAACGCCTACAGGTTTTGATATGAAGTCATTCATTCCCGCTCGTAAACACTTTTCCTTTTCGCCACTCAGCGCGTTGGCAGTAAGTGCAATGATAGGAACGGTTTCACCTAGCGCTCTAATTTCTTTTGTGGCAGCTAATCCGTCCATCACTGGCATGTGGCAATCCATAAAGATAAGGTCGTATGGCTTTTTCCGCGCAATAGCACTTGTTACCTTAGCGAGGCCTAACGCACCATTATTGGCGAGCTCTACCGACACACCAATTTCTTTTAATTGCTCTTTAATGACTATCTGATTTATTTCGTTATCTTCAACCACTAACACGCGCGATTCTGACAGCACTCTTTTGCAAAGCGGTGTGACCTTGTTTGCTGCGATAGCTTTTTCTTTCATTACACCGGCATTTGCACAATCTAGGGTCATGGTAACGATAAATCGAGCCCCTTCCCCTATCGCGCTAGACACTTCTACGTTGCCGTCATAATGCTCAACAATATTATTCACAATGGCTAAGCCTAAACCTGTACCGCCAAAGCGTCGCTGTGTCGACTCTTCGGCCTGAAGGAATGGCGAAAAGATGACTTTTTGCTGCTCATCACTAATACCAATACCCGTATCGGTAACAATTAGCTTAACCCTAAAGCGCCCTGCACCATACTTGGTACATCGCGTACTAATTTTAATTGAACCTTTGTCAGTGAACTTCACCGCGTTGTTCATAAGGTTCATCAGTATCTGACTTAATCTTAACGAATCAGCGAGAAATAACGTATCTGAAACCGCCGCCGTTTCGGTGATAAATTCAATCCCTTTTTTATCGGCTAAACGCCTAAACATAGGTATTTGTTGCTCAATTAGCTCTTTTAAATTTACAGGCTCAACATCATAGGTCATATGCCCTGAATCAATTTTTGAAAAATCTAAAATATCATTCACAATATTGAGCAAGGATTCTGCGCTGCGCATAGCTACATGGGTATACTCTTTTTGCTTTTCATTAAGCGATGTACTGCAAAGGGTCTCGAGCATGCCTTGCACACCATGAATTGGGGTTCGTATTTCATGGCTCATGTTTGCTAGAAACTCACTTCGCGCTTTAAGGGCTTGCTCTGCGATCGCGGTTTTTTGTTTCAAAGATTGGGTGGTGTTAAATCGCTCAGTTATATCTCGAGTTGCACCGATAATTTTAAGGCAGGTTCCATTTTTCATAATGGGGTGTGCACGACTCTCCAACCACCGTTTTTCACCACCATCGGTAATAACTTCGAACTCGTAAGCCCAATCATTGCCGTTTATGGCAATTTCTTCCATTTTAGATTCGTAAACATTCCGTACTTTTTTATTCGCTATAAAGTTAAGTGCATGGGATGGGGTGATGTCTTGCTTTTCGTTCATTTGTAACATGCGCTTCAAAGACGCTGACCACTTAAGGCCGCCTGACTCTAAATCAAGCTCCCACGTGCCAACACCCGCCAATTCAGTAATCTGGTTTAAAAGCGCGTTTTGTTCTTCTAAGGCATTTTTCTGAGAAATGATTTCACTCAACGCTTGTTCACGTGCCACCTCTGCCCCTATCCAGTCGGCAAGCAGCAGTAAATAGTCATAATCTAAGGCTGTGAAACTGTCGCTCTTCGACGTAGTAGAAGAGAAGTTGAGTGTGCCATATAGCGCCGCATTCACATGTATAGGAGTAGCTAAGTAGCTTTTTAATGTGTAGAGCGCATAACACGGGTGGCTGTTGCCTGGCATTACGTCAATGTCGTTATAGGCCACGATACCATTTGCATTCACGGTATCAGCGCAATACGTATCAGATAATGGAAACTTAGCGCCGCTTACAATTTCATTCAACGGTGAAATGGCCTGCACCACCGTGTAGGTGCCATTTTGCACAAAGCTTACAATGCCGGTTTCAAGCCCTAATACCTCAGTGCCAATTTCTAGCAAACGGGCCACTTTTTCGCTGAAGGATAACCCGCCATCGGTAGTAATTTTGTGAAGATCTTTAATTACACTCATGAGGATTTACGCCCACCTTTAAAAAGCCCTTAAAACAAAAAAAGACTATTACAGGGAAGTAATAGTCTTTTCTAAAGGTAACTGAAACTCTCGGTATTTAAAGCATACCAGCATTAGCAATTAGTATAATTTTCACATAAGTGATTAATACAAAATGTTAATTTCATAGCCAGTTGCGGTATCTGCGGGTTCTACCGTAACAATATAGTTCTCTTCTTCGTTAAATCCGAATAAGGCTGTACGGTCTAGCAGAATTTGTTCTTCGTTATCATCTTCGTAAACGGCAATGATTTCGTAGTAATCAGACGGTAATACTTCACTATCAGTCTCGCCAAACTCTAAATTTTGTAGGTCGTATTCTGCAGTATCAATAGTTTCATCGTTACGTACTAGGTAGAAATCCACATCATCAAAGTCTTCAACAAGGTTAATGAAGTTCACTGTTTTATCGTACGCTTGAGGCAGTCCACTTTCTACGAAAGTTACCGCGCCAAGTGCGCCCGCTTTTTCGTAGATTAGAATTGCTTTACTTTCACCTTGGTTCAAGGTGATAAGCTTATTACTTAGCGTTGTGGCTTCACCAGAGGTATCCGTTACTGTTACGCGGTAATCGCCATACCCAATTTCAGTGAATTCAGATAATTCCCCGGCATCCAGTGAAAATGCAACATCCTCTTCGTCGGTGTTGCCACCAAAAGTCACATCAAGTGCAGTGGTAATATTTGTCGAGTTATAAATACGGTACTGTGAGTCTGCTTCAACATCGGTTAACGCCGTCACTGATGATGAATTCAAAATAGTGTCTACAACCAAACCTGATTGAATTGCGCCACTTACATCACGCATGGTGAGTAGGTATTCAGTTTCGTATGCAAAGTCTATTGTCTGTGATTCAAATAGAACTTCAGTACTTCCTGGCTCTGTTAGATAAATGGTGTACTCATCTTCATCAAAGTAGTCGCTGTCATCATCTGGATCCCAGTAGTCAAACTCAATCATTTCAGAGGCCGTTACCGTACCTAAGAAGTTTGCCGCTTCAAACGGGTCGCCAGACTCGGCTAAATAGAAGTCGTAAGAACCTTCATCGATGGTTACAGACAATGCGAATAACCTGAAGTGATCTTCTAGCGTTTCACGGGTATAGCTGTAATCGCTAATAATGGGTGAATCAAAATCACCACTCATTACGATAAGACGCTTGTCACCATTTTTAAGGTTAACAGTGTAAGTATCAATAAGTACTTCTTGGTCATCTGAGTCGGTGCGAATGAACTCAAGTTCAATTTCACCTGTTAACACCAAGCGACTTTGTCGTATCTTAATTACCAAGCGATTCTGTCGTAAGCGCTAATTACCAAGGGAAACTG